>NZ_QBJC02000028.1:0-58865 GCF_003057695.2 Pseudocitrobacter sp. RIT415
TTCACCATGTCCCCGAACACCTGTCTACCATGTCCCCGGACCGTACACTCCCTGAGGGAGAGGGTGAAAACCGGCGCAGGTCTTAACGTTATGCTCTATCCGTTCCCTCTCCCTCAGGAAGAGGGTTAGGGTGAGGGTGCCCCCTCATAGATGAATCACTGTCTCACCCCCTTCCGCTTTCACCACCACACCCAACTCACTTCCCGCATGTGCGCCGCCCTTAATGCCGCTAATTTGCTGCACGTTGCGCAGGCACAGCGTCCAATCACGCGCGTTGCCTTCACCAGTCACCGTGATGGTATTACCCGCCCGTACCGCTTTCAGGGTGAATGCGGCTGAACCATCCGTCGCCGGAACGGTGCAAATCGCTTCCCGGCCATCATCCAGACAGAAGAGCTGGAATTCAGTGCCTTCATGCCACGCGTAGTTTGGTTTCTGGCTGTTGTTGCCCAGTGCCAGCAGGGTGTTGTCGCGAACGTATACCGGCAGGCTCAGGAAGTCGTGCTGCTGTTTATGCCAGCGGCTGCCCTGTACTTCATCGTTGTGCCACAGGTGCGTCCAGCGGCCTTCCGGCAGGTAGAACTGCACATCGCCCGCTTCCGAGAACACCGGCGCCACCATAACGGAGTCGCCGAGCATATACTGGCGGTCGAGGTAGTCGCATGCCGGGTCGTCCGGGAACTCCAGCATCATTGCGCGCAGCATCGGCGTACCCTGCTCGTGCGCCAGCGCCGCCTGACGATAGAGGTACGGCATCATGCGGCACTTCATTTCGGTGAAGAAGCGCACCACGTCGCAGGACTCTTCATCGTACGCCCACGGTACACGGTAGGATTTGCTGCCGTGCAGGCGGCTATGGCTTGAGAAGAGGCCGAATGCGCACCAGCGTTTGTAGACATCCGCCGGGGCGGTGTTTTCGAAGCCGCCGATATCGTGACTCCAGAAGCCGAAGCCAGAGAGGCCGATCGACAGGCCGCCGCGCAGGCTTTCTGCCATCGATTCATAGTTGGCATAGCAGTCACCGCCCCAGTGAACCGGAAACTGTTGCGCGCCCACGGACGCGGAACGGGCAAACAGTACCGCCTCTTCCTCGCCCACCGTGTCTTTCAACACATTCCACACCAGTTCGTTGTAGATAAAGGCGTAGTGGTTATGCATTTTCTGCGGATCGGAACCGTCGAACCACTGAACGTCCGTCGGAATACGTTCGCCGAAGTCGGTTTTGAAGCAATCGACGCCGATATCCACCAGGCCTTTCAGCTTGTCGGCGTACCACTGGCAAGCATCCGGGTTGGTGAAGTCGTAAATCGCCAGGCCAGGCTGCCATTTATCCCACTGCCACAGGGAACCGTCCGGGCGTTTAAGCAGATAGCCCTTCTCTTTCAGTTCCTTGAAGATCGGTGATTTTTGGCCGATGTACGGGTTAATCCACACACAGACCTTAAGCCCTTTCTCTTTCAGGCGTTGAATCATGCCTTTCGGGTCAGGGAAGGTCACCGGATCCCACTCGAAATCACACCACTGGAAGGCTTTCATCCAGAAGCAGTCAAAGTGGAAAACATGTAACGGCAGGTTGCGCTCAGCCATACCGTCGATAAAGCTGTTCACAGTCGCTTCATCGTAGTTAGTGGTGAACGACGTGGTAAGCCACAGGCCGAACGACCATGCTGGCGGCAACGCCGGGCGACCAGTGAACCGGGTATAGCGATTGAGCACCTCTTTAGGTGTTGGGCCGTCGATAACGAAATATTCCAGATATTCGCCTTCCACGCTGAACTGCACTTTAGAGACTTTTTCGGAGCCGATTTCGAACGAGACGTTTTCCGGGTGATTCACCAGCACGCCGTAACCGCGGTTGGTAATGTAGAACGGAATGTTTTTATAGGACTGCTCAGTACTGGTACCGCCGTCGCGGTTCCAGGTATCCACCGTCTGACCGTTACGCACCAGCGCGGTAAAACGCTCGCCCAGGCCATAAACCGTTTCACCTACGCCCAGATCCAGACGCTCGAACAGGTAGTTTTTACCGGTATTGCTATCCTGCACGTAGCCATTGTTTTTCACCTGAGAACCGGTAATACGTACGCCGTTACGCAGGAAATCGAGCGACCAGAATTCCCCTTTAGTGACGCGCACGCTCAGATTGCCGCTTTTCAGTTCAGCGAAATCGGTGGTGTTTTGCATCTCGACTTTCACATCTTTCAGGACGTTCAGCGGATAGTGCGGGCCGTTGTTTAACGCGCCCTGGAAGTGCTCGATACGCACACCCACCACGCCTTCCTGCGGGGCGAAAAAGCGCAGCGTAAACATCGGAGTATCCAGTTGCCAGGTACGCTCACGTACATCGCGCGGCGCGGCATAAACCACCATCTCATTGCCATGCTGCTCGACATCGAACACCTGGATGGGGTGGATAAGATTGAGCCCCGGTTGGATCAGCCAGTTTCCATCACTGATTTTCATAGTTCGTCCTCTTAACTCTGTAATGATTTTGATTCGGGTACATGTTCAAATTCTTGTTGATTGCGACGTGCGCCCTGCGCCAGCTCGCCCAAAATTTTCAGCAAGAACGGCGTTTTCAGGGTGTAGTAGCGTTTCGCAATAATGGCGCTCAGCAGATAGCAAATCGCAGGGACGAGAGTAAACAGCGCGATAATGATGCTGATGGTGGTACTATTCTGCACTTTCGCAGCCGCATCGTAGCCCCCACCTGCCAGCATCCAGCCAATCATCGCGCCGCCTAACGCCAGGCCCAGCTTGAGCACGAACAGCGTGCCTGCAAAACTGATACCGGTAAGGCGTTTACCGTTGCACCACTCGCCGTAGTCGACGGTGTCGGACATCATCACCCACTGAATCGGCGTGACCAGTTGGTGCAACACGCCAATCACGAAAATAAAGCCGAACATCAGTACGTTGGCATTCATGGGGACAAAGAACATCGCCAGGCTCAGACCCGCCAGAACGGCATTAGTCCACCAGAAGACGCTCACTTTGCATTTCCAGTCAGTGAGCGGTTTAGCCATTGCGGAGCCAATCAGGTTACCGACGCAATAGGTGGTCAGGAAGGCGGTAAACAGCGCCGGAGAGCCCATAATCCAGGTAACGTAATACATCATTGCGCCACCGCGCACACAGACGGCAAGAATATTCAGAATGGTAAGCAAGCCGACGATGCGCCACTGATCGTTCTGCCAGATATCGCGCAGATCTTCACGCATGCCAGTAGTGCTTGGTGGCACCTGAATACGTTCTTTGGTGGTGAAGAAACAGAACGCCAGCATCAGGAACGCAACCGCCGACAGAACGGCAATGCCGCCCTGGAAACCGAGGGCTTTATCCTCGCCGCCGATTAAGTTCACCAGCGGCATCATCAGCACGGTAGAGAGCATGCCGCCCGCCGTTGCCAGCACAAAGCGCCAGGATTGCAGCGAGATACGCTGTGTCGGATCGTTAGTGATCACGCCGCCCAGCGCGCAGTAAGGGATATTGACCACGGTATAGAGTAGGGTCAGCAGCGTATACGTTACGGCGGCGTAAATCATTTTGCCGTTCAGGCTGAGGTCTGGCGTGCTGTATGCCAGCACACACACCACGCCGAACGGCAGCGCGCCAAACAACACCCACGGACGAAACTTACCCCAGCGGCTACGCGTACGGTCAGCCAGCAGGCCCATACAGGGGTCGGAAATAGCATCCAGCGCACGCGCCAGCAGAAACATTGTGCCGACAAAACCGGCAGGAATACCGAAAATATCGGTGTAAAAAAACATCATGTACAACATGACGTTATCAAAAATGATATGGCTGGCGGCGTCGCCCATGCCATAGCCAATCTTCTCTTTGACGGATAAAACTTCGCTCTTCATGCCGAAATCCTTCTTGAGCCGACTCCACGCTGGTACCGGTTACGGTTTTTGTAAACCATCCGTTCGCTAAGATGAATTCCGATATCTCGTTATCAAATTACGTTTCTTAATTTCTGTGATCGGTGTAGGACTAGAGAATGTGTCGAAGTGTAACTTGCGGATTTTATGGGATTTTGTACTGTGGCGAAGATTCACTGGCGGGAGATGTGCCAAATGAATCCAAAAAAGGTGCATTAAAAGATGTGGTAAATGCCTGAAAGTAGCTATAATGCGCCCCGCCTCCATGTAGCAATCGAGGCGCGGAAGATCGTCATCTCCGGTGAGGTGGCTGGACTTCAAATCCAGTTGGGGCCGCCAGCGGTCCCGGGCAGGTTCGACTCCTGTGATCTTCCGCCAGTTTGCTCCCCTTTTGTCCTGAAGTGTCACCCACCTCTCGCCCCCAATCACCCTTGCCCTTAGCGATACGATAATTATTCGAACGATCACCGCGTTAAAATGAAGGCAAAAAAAAGCCCTCCCGGCAGGGAAGGCCATTTTATTACGTCGGGCTGTACGCCCTTCGGTAATCCACTCGGATTAGTAGAGCATTTTCGCGCAGTCTAACCAGTCACCTTTGAACGGACGCTTCATGTTTTCGATAGCGTCGATGATGTCGTGGTGAACCAATTTTTCGTTCTGAATGCCGACGCAACGGCCACCAAAGCCCTGCAGCAGCAGTTCAATGGCATACGCCCCCATGCGGGAAGCCAGAATACGGTCATAAGGCACCGGGGAGCCGCCGCGCTGAATGTGGCCCAGAACGGTTGCACGGGTTTCACGACCCGTTTCTTTCTCAATGAAGTGCGCCAGCTCATCGATATCACACATATGTTCGGTAATCGCCACGATAGCGTGTTTTTTACCTTTCGCGATACCGGCTTTGATTTCTGCTACCAGGTCGTCACGGTTAAATTCAACTTCCGGCAGAACCACGAATTCACAACCACCGGCAATCGCTGCCGCCAGGGTCAGGTCGCCGCAGTAACGACCCATCACTTCAACAACGGAGATACGCTGGTGAGAAGAAGAGGTGTCACGCAGACGGTCAATCGCTTCAACCACGGTGCTCAGTGCGGTGAAGAAACCGATGGTGTAGTCAGTGCCTTTGATATCGTTGTCGATGGTGCCCGGCAGACCGATGCACGGGAAGCCCATTTCGGTTAGACGCATGGCACCCATGTAGGAGCCGTCACCGCCGATAACGACCAGTGCATCCAGACCGCGTTTTTTCATGTTTTCGATAGCCACAGCGCGGATATTCTCATCACGGAATTCCGGGAAACGCGCTGAACCGAGGAAGGTACCGCCACGGTTGATCATATCGGAGACGCTGTAACGGTCGAGCTGAACCATACGGTCTTCATAAAGACCAAGGTAACCGTCATAGATACCAAATACTTCCAGACCTTCCGTTAACGCAGCGCGCACAACACCACGAATGGCAGCGTTCATACCCGGCGCATCACCGCCGCTTGTCAACACACCGATTTTCTTAATCATGACTACCTCTGAACTTAGGAATGCTAATAATTAATTCTTCTGCCCGAAGCGCTCCCTGTAGGGAGAGAACGACCTTATTACAGATAGTATATCAAGTGCTTCGTGCTGAATTGATTCAGGTCAGGCCAAATGGCGGTTATTTGAACAAAAAATGCCGATCGACCCCACACTTTTACAACGACTTACGAAAGTTCAAACGCTCCTGCCACCATCCGGGACAACTGAGCACGGATCCTGGTGAATAATCACATCGGATCCCGGGAAACGACGCAAAATAGCCTGCTCCACCTGTTCAGCAATCACATGTGCCTGAACTAAGGGTAGGTTATCTTCCATTTCCAGATGGATCTGAATAAAGCGGGTCGGCCCTGACTGCCGCGTTCTGAGATCGTGTGCACCGCTTACCCCGGGCCAGGCGGTCACGATGTCGATAATTTCCTGACGTTCTCCGTCGGGTAATGCACGATCCAGCAAAGACTGAACCGCCTCATAACCCATACGTAATGCGCTATATAAAATATAGATGCCAATTCCTAATGCAAACAGCGCATCTGCGCGATGCCAACCGTACCAGGAAAGCCCCAGCGCGACTAAAATTGCACCGTTCATCATAACATCAGACTGATAATGAAGCATATCCGCCCTTACCGCCTGACTTTGCGTTTTACGAACCACCCAACGCTGGAATGAGACCAGCAACAGCGTACTTACCAGCGCAACAACGGTCACCAGCACACCAATGCCCGGTTTATTCATTTCCTGCGGCTGTGCCAGATGCTGGATGCCGGTTAAGAAAAGAAACAGTGCTGAACCGGAAATAAACATGCTCTGCGCCAGTGCCGCCAGCGATTCTGCTTTACCGTGGCCGAAGGTGTGCTCATCGTCGGCGGGTTGCAGCGAATAACGCACCACCCACAGATTGGTCAGCGATGCCGCAATGTCCACCAGCGAATCCACCAGGGCCGCCAGAATACTGACGGAACCGGTGTACCACCACGCAAAAATTTTGATCAAAAGTAACACAGAGGCCATCACTGTCGCGGCAAGCGCTGCGCGGCTGATGAGCTGGCCATATGATTGATTCATAAACGCTCCTGCCATTCATTCTGCGGCTAGTATAGCGGAGGCGGTGGCAAAAATTGGGCAAAAAAAACCCCCACATCATGTGGGGGAAGACAGGGATGGTGTCTATGGCAAGGAAAAACAGGGTTTGTTACTGGTTGCTACGGGTACTACTAAATAACATTGTCGTTGGGTTTTTCTGCATCCCGGCAACCTCACGCAACTGATCCATACGTTGCTTGTGTTTCTCATTTAAAGCCGCTTGCTGCTCTGGCGTAAGGAGGCGATACATCTGGTTGCGCACTTTCGCCATTTCTACCTGGCGGGCAACCTGCTCCTGCGCCATTTTTTCTGCCTGAGCGCGTACCGCGGCTTCATCAAATTTTTCTGCTGTAATGAGACGATGCATCGTCTCTACTTCGCTAACATTAACGGGCGGCTGGTCATGCCGGGCTCGTTGCATCAGATCTCGCATCTGCTGACGTTGATGTTCGGTTAAACTTATGCCGTCAAACATATGACCCTGACTGCTACGCTGCGTGCTACCCTCAGCGGGATGCCAGTTAACGCTGGTGACGACTTCAGCTGCCTGGCTAGTAGCACTTAGCGCCAGTGTTGAGGCCATGACGGCAGCGATAACATTGCGCATCACTTGCTCCCAAAAACTTTTGTGTCGCGATTCAACGAGAGAGAGTTTACGATTCAGGCTGCAAACATGCGTCAGGGGGTGTAAAACAACGTAAAGTCATGGATTAGCGGGCCTTGATGACGTAATTTCTGCCTCGGAGGTATTTAAAATATGAATAAAATTTTATTAGTTGATGATGACCGCGAGCTTACTTCCTTGTTAAAGGAGTTGCTCGACATGGAAGGGTTCAACGTTCTGGTAGCCCATGACGGTGAACAGGCGCTGGCACTTCTGGACGACAGCATCGACCTGCTTTTGCTCGATGTGATGATGCCGAAGAAAAACGGTATCGACACGCTTAAAGAGCTTCGTCAGACACACCAGACCCCCGTTATTATGCTTACCGCGCGCGGAAGCGAGCTGGATCGCGTTCTGGGCCTTGAACTGGGCGCAGATGACTACTTGCCTAAGCCGTTCAACGATCGCGAACTGGTTGCGCGTATACGTGCGATTCTGCGTCGTTCGCACTGGAGCGAACAGCAACAAAACAGCGACGTTGGTTCACCAACCGTTGAAGTCGATTCCCTGAGCCTGAATCCGGGGCGCCAGGAAGCCAGCTTTGATGGGCAGGTTCTTGAACTGACCGGCACGGAATTCACCCTGCTTTACCTGCTGGCACAGCACCTCGGCCAGGTGGTTTCTCGTGAACACCTTAGTCAGGAAGTGCTGGGCAAGCGCTTAACTCCGTTCGACCGCGCTATCGATATGCACATCTCTAATCTGCGCCGCAAACTGCCAGAGCGTAAAGATGGGCATCCGTGGTTTAAAACCCTGCGTGGTCGCGGTTATCTGATGGTATCCGCTTCATGATAGGAAGTTTGACCGCACGCATCTTCGCCATTTTCTGGTTAACACTGGCGCTGGTGCTGATGCTGGTTCTGATGCTACCGAAGCTCGATTCTCGTCAGATGACCGAGCTGCTGGACAGCGAGCAGCGCCAGGGGATGATGATCGAGCAGCATGTTGAGGAAGAGTTAGCGGCAGACCCACCGAATGATTTGATGTGGTGGCGTCGCCTTTTCCGTGCCATTGATAAGTGGGCACCGCCGGGTCAACGTCTTCTGCTGGTGACCAGCGAAGGCCGCGTGATCGGCGCAGAACGCAGCGAAATGCAGATCATTCGCAACTTTATCGGCCAATCGGATAACTCAGATCACCCGCAGAAGAAAAAATATGGCCGCGTTGAGCTGGTCGGCCCGTTCTCTATCCGCGATGGGGAAGATAATTACCAGTTATACCTGATTCGACCGGCCAGCAGTTCACAGTCAGATTTTATCAACCTGCTGTTTGACCGCCCGTTATTGCTGCTTATCGTGACGATGTTAGTCAGTTCCCCACTGCTGTTATGGCTGGCGTGGAGCCTGGCGAAACCGGCGCGTAAGTTGAAGAATGCAGCCGATGAAGTTGCCCAGGGGAATTTGCGTCAGCACCCTGAACTGGAAGCCGGGCCACAGGAGTTTTTAGCCGCAGGTACCAGCTTTAACCAGATGGTGACGGCGCTGGAACGCATGATGACGTCGCAGCAACGCCTGCTTTCTGATATCTCCCACGAGTTGCGCACGCCGTTAACGCGTTTGCAGTTGGGCACCGCATTATTGCGTCGCCGCAGCGGCGAGAGCAAAGAGCTGGAGCGTATTGAAACCGAAGCGCAGCGTCTGGACAGCATGATCAACGATCTGCTGGTAATGTCGCGTAATCAGGCGAATAACGCGCTGGTCAGCGAGACGATGAAAGCGAATCAGCTGTGGGGAGAAGTGCTGGATAACGCGGCGTTTGAAGCAGAGCAGATGGGCAAATCCTTCAGCATTGATTACCCGCCGGGCCCGTGGCCGCTGTACGGTAACCCGAATGCGCTGGAAAGCGCGCTGGAAAATATCGTACGCAATGCTCTGCGTTACTCGCATACCAAAATCGCCGTGGCGTTTGCAGTCGATAAAGATGGTATCACCGTAAACGTTGACGATGATGGCCCGGGTGTCAGCCCGGAGGACAGAGAGCAAATCTTCCGTCCGTTCTATCGCACCGATGAAGCCCGCGACCGTGAATCCGGCGGCACCGGTCTTGGCCTGGCGATTGTTGAAGCCGCTATCCAGCAGCATCGTGGCTGGGTGAAGGCCGATGACAGCCCGCTCGGCGGGTTGCGGTTAACGATTTGGTTGCCGTTGTATAAGCGGACGTAGGGATGAGGGCCCCCTCACCCTAACCCTCTCCCGCAGGGAGAGGGAACCGTTTGAGCCCATAGTCAAGCATGTGCGGTTTTCTCCCTCTCCCTGTGGGAGAGGGGACCGTTTGAGCCCATAGTCAAGCATGTGCGGTTTTCCCCCTCTCCCTGTGGGAGAGGGCCGGGGTGAGGGCATCAAACCGCACGAACACACCCTACTTCCCCCACAATCTGCGCGAATTATCCTCAATTTTGCCGCTAAGTACCCGCTTCTGCATGGTTCTTGTCCAGCTTGTTGACAGCCCCGCAGCCGACATCAACCGATGATATTGCTCTTCATCAAACGGCATATGCCAGGCAATCGCTGCCGCTTCATGCACGGAAACCTCGCTTAGCCGCGAAACCAGCTCCAGCGGTGCGTCGCTCGACACCTGCCCTGACGCGACTACGCGATACAACCAGCCAACTTTCGCCCGGCTTTGCATCTGCGAGGACATATCGGCAATGCCAAAATGGTAGTTCAGCTTAAAGCAGGGTGAACGCGGCTGGCTGATTTGAATCAACGCCTCGCCCCAGCGGAAGATATCGCCGATGAAAGCCTCTTTTTCGGTTAAACCGTGAGTGGAAAGATTTTCGCCAAACGCTGGCGCATAGAAGAGATCGGCCTGGTCTGGAAATTCGCGCATCCACTCTGCGTAGTGTTCGCGGGGATAGTGGCACAGCGCGCGCTCAGGCCCGCCATGGATTTTTTTCTCTGCCTGCTCATCGCCCACCAGCCCCAGCTCAGTCAGCGTCAGCTCGCCGTCTACCTGCACTTTGGCAATCGCACTCGGGCGGCTGCCGTCGTAGTCGCGGATCGTGCCAATAAAAACCTCAACCGGATAATGCATTTCGTCACCCTGCTCCTCGGAATCACTGCTTAAAGGCTCGCTGGTTGCAGGGGGAAATTCAATCTTTTCCTTAAAATCAGGACAAAAAAAGCCCCTGAAGGCAAACCTTCAGGGGCTTACTATGAGCTCAGAACTTATTTTTTAGCCGCGAAACGTGCAGCAGCTTCGTCCCAGTTCACCACGTTCCAGAACTCTTTGATGTAGTCCGGGCGGCGGTTCTGGAATTTCAGATAGTAAGCGTGTTCCCAAACGTCCAGGCCCACGATCGGGAAGCCGGAAGCGCCAGAGATAGCTTCACCCATCAGCGGGGAGTCCTGGTTAGCGGTAGAAACCACAGCCAGTTTGTCGCCTTTCAGCACCAGCCATGCCCAACCGGAACCGAAACGGGTCGCCGCCGCTTTTTCGAATTCTTCTTTGAATTTGTCAACGGAACCGAAATCGCGCTCGATAGCCGCTTTCAGGTCACCCTGCAGGGTGGTGCCTTTTTTCAGGCCTTTCCAGAACAGGCTGTGGTTCGCGTGGCCGCCGGCGTTGTTACGCAGGAAGGTTCTTTTTTCAGCCGGGATCTGGTCCAGTTTGGTGATCAGTTCTTCCGCAGACAGGGAAGCGAACTCCGGCAGGCTTTCCAGCGCGGTATTCGCGTTATTCACGTAGGTCTGGTGGTGTTTAGTGTGATGGATTTCCATCGTCTGCTTATCGAAGTGCGGTTCCAGAGCATCGTATGCATAAGGCAGTGATGGCAGGGTATAGCTCATAATCTTCTCCATTATTGTCGGGCGGCAAAGTGTTAACGCCGCGTAAGCAGTTGGTTCATTATAGTTAATTAAATGATATTGAAAATGATTATCAATGCCGTAGTTTTTATAAGGTTATAACATTTTGTTATGTGCCTGATTTTACGGGGCTTATAGCGCAGAAAAGCATTGCCTATCAATGAAAAAGGCACAACCGCCTCGCTTTCTGCACAGAATGTAAAAGTGTGAAGCCACTCACTACGACATTGCTCTGGTGGTCATTTTTTGATTCACCGTGGCAATTAACGGAAGGTTATTAAATCGCATACTTTTTAAGCTCAACGAGTTGGCAGGACGCCTGAACCAACAATAAACCGTTGAGGAAACAATAATGAATAATGCGATTATGATGGGCATTTTCTGGCATTTGATAGGCGCAGCCAGTGCAGCCTGTTTCTATGCCCCCTTCAAGAAGGTCAAACACTGGTCCTGGGAGACGATGTGGTCCGTTGGCGGCACCGTATCGTGGCTTATCCTCCCCTGGACAATCAGTGCCCTGCTGTTACCCAATTTCTGGGCCTACTACGGCTCGTTTAGTGCCTCAACCCTGATGCCGGTCTTTCTCTTCGGCGCGATGTGGGGGATTGGCAATATCAACTATGGTCTGACGATGCGCTATCTCGGCATGTCAATGGGCATCGGGATTGCGATTGGCATTACGCTGATTGTCGGCACGCTAATGACGCCGATTCTGAACGGTAGCTTTGATGTACTGATCAACACCAAAGGTGGCCGTATGACGCTGCTCGGCGTGCTGGTTGCGCTGATTGGCGTAGGCATCGTCACGCGCGCAGGCCAGTTGAAAGAGCGCAACATGGGCATTAAAGCGGCAGACTTTAACCTCAAGAAAGGACTGGTACTGGCGGTAATGTGCGGCATCTTCTCAGCGGGGATGTCATTCGCGATGAGCGCCGCAAAACCGATGCACGAAGCCGCTGCCGCGCTGGGCGTCGATCCTCTTTACGTCGCGTTGCCAAGCTACGTCGTTATCATGGGCGGCGGCGCGCTGATTAACCTCGGCTTCTGCTTCATTCGTCTGGCAAAAGTGAAAACCTTGTCGGTAAAAGCTGACTTCTCGCTGGCAAAACCGCTGATCATCACCAACGTATTACTCTCTGCGTTGGGCGGCCTGATGTGGTATTTGCAGTTCTTCTTCTACGCCTGGGGCCACGCCAAAATCCCGGCGCAGTATGAATACATCAGTTGGATGCTGCACATGAGCTTCTACGTGCTTTGCGGTGGTCTGGTTGGGCTGGTGCTGAAAGAGTGGAGCAACGCAGGTCGCCGTCCGGTCGGCGTTCTGAGTGTCGGCTGCGTGGTGATTATCATCGCGGCGAATATTGTTGGGCTGGGTATGGCGAGTTAATCAGGCAACCACTCCGTTACGATGACGCCACTGACCTGGCGTCATCCCCACCTCGCGGTTAAACACTACCGAAAAGTAGTTGCTGTCTTCAAAGCCACACTGCATCGCCACCTCACCGATCATCAAATCTGTATGCTGCAACAAATACTGAGCATGGCAGATGCGCAGCTGACGCAGATAGTGATTCACAGTCATACCAGTTTGCTGACGGAATTGCTGGCGCAACGCGCGTTCGCTACACCCTTCCTGCGAACAAAAGCGATCCAGCGAGAAAGGCCGGTTCAGGCTTCCGGCAAGCGCACTCAGCAAGCGGTCGAGCAACGCCTCGCTTTGCGTCGCTTCCAGATTATCCGTGGCGTAGCGATAACGTTTGAAAGAGACCACCAGTTGCGCAAAAAGCAGCTCGGCCATTTCATTCGCCAGCGGTTCATCTTTGCGGCTTTCATGTTCCAGTTGGGTAATGATTTGCCGCGTTTGTGTCATACCGTTACTGCCCATCCGCCAGTGCGGTGTCCAGGCGCTACCGTTCAGGCCGGGTAAGTAGCTTTGCCAGTCCAGATTAAGCTTCAGTCGCTCAGGGCAGTAGATAATATTTTGTAAAACCAGATCGTTAACGGAAGCGTAGGAGTGTTTATCTTCCGCGCGAATGTAGAAGAGATCGCCGCGCGTAATGCGATAAGGGCGATCGTTGAGCATGTGCAGGCCGTTCCCGCGCCAGACCAGTACCAGCTCGCAAAACTCATGGGTATGCTCGGCAAAGACGTTTTGCGGATAACGATCGGCCACCGCCACCGCCTGCCCGGGGCGGGCAAAGAATTCCTCTTTTCGCAGAACTAAGTGACCCGACACTGCCATACCTCACGACTTATAACGCACCATTGTCGCAGTTCTACGTTGCGAAAACGTTGATAGCCGCCGCGTTACTGCAAGGTGGCATCGCGCCCCTGGCGAATATCGCGCGGTGACCAGTCGAATTCCCGACGAAACAGAGTAGAGAAATGATTGCTGTCGCCAAAGCCACAGCGATAGGCAATATCCGTCACGCTTTCGTCGCTATGGCGCAGCAGATGGCGGGCCTTAATCAAACGCAGCCGATTCAGATAACGCTGCGGCGTCAGGCCCGTCGAGTGTTTAAGCTGGCGATGAAGCGTGCGAAGAGACAACGAAAACTGCTCCGCCAGCGCTTCCCAGCAGACATCTTCTGCAAAATGTTCTTCCAGCCAGGCCATTAACTGGTTCAGACGTGCGTCACTATCCATCCCGCCTGCAACCTGCGTCCCACGACGCAGAAGCACCAGCAGTTGCATAAAGAGAATTTCGCGATTGGCGAGCGTTGCCGCGTCCATGCTGTCATCCACCTGCGCCATTTGTTCGAGGATAAAACGCACCTGTTGCAGCGTGCTCTGGCTCACGCGCCAGTGGGAGGGGTAATTCCCTTCCGTTTCCTGCGGCAATAATTGATCGAGCCCGGAAAGAAACTGGAACGCCTCCGGTGAACGATAGAGAACATTGGTCAGGCAAAGGTTATCGGTGTGCTCATAAAGGTGGCGATCCGTATCGCGAACAAAACAGACAGTGCCACCACAAATGGTATACGGCTGGCCGTTAAATACGTGAATACCGGTTCCCTGTTCAACGATCACAATTTCATGAAAATCATGATGATGCTCAGGAAAAGCGGGCTGCGGAAGTCGCGGTTCAATCGCCACAGGTAAACGACCTGAACGGAAAAAATCCACACTGTGCAATACGGTCATAACGCCCCCACTAAATGAGAAAAGTTATCAGGATAGTAATCGGGGGTGGCTGACCTCACCTTAAAATTTCGACAGTAAAGAGCGCAAATCCAGTCGTTTTTTCAAGAAATACTGGGAAAGATTGGGAATTGCGGAGAGCGTCACACCCACGAAATACGGGGGGATTAGCGGAAATTGTGACCTCTCTCACGTCTACCTTTGCTTTCTTGCCAGCCGCCCATTTTGCTGTCAGTGATGAGAAGGTCACACTCGCACGCGCTTCTTAGACTGGGTCCAATGACATTAAGAAGGACTCCAGCCATGACTCTTCGCCATTGTGTGGCCGTCGATTTGGGGGCATCCAGCGGTCGCGTGATGCTCGCCCGCTACGACAATAAACAACACACGCTCTCGCTGCACGAGATCCACCGTTTTGTGAACTGCCTGCAAAAGCAGGATGGGTTTGATACCTGGGATATCGACGGGCTTGAAGCGGAAATTCGCATCGGCCTGAACAAAGTTTGCGAGCAGGGCATCCTGATCGACAGCATCGGTATCGACACCTGGGGCGTGGATTACGTGCTGCTTAACCGCGACGGTCAGCGCGTTGGCCTGCCGGTCTCGTATCGCGACAGCCGCACCGATGGCGTGATGGCGCGGGCGATTGAACAGCTCGGTAAAGCGCAAATCTATCGCCGCAGCGGCATTCAGTTCCTGCCGTTTAATACGCTCTATCAGCTACGCGCGTTGGTAGAACAGCAGCCAGAAGTTGCCGCTGAGGTCGCACATGCCCTGCTGATCCCCGATTACTTCAGCTATCGCCTCACCGGCAACATGAACTGGGAATATACCAACGCGACCACCACGCAGTTGGTCAATATTCAGACCGATAACTGGGATGAAGACCTGCTTAACTGGACCGGCGCATCGCCAAAATGGTTCGGTACACCAACGCACCCTGGCAACGTGATCGGTCACTGGATTTGCCCGCTGGGCAACAAAATCCCGGTGGTGGCCGTCGCGAGCCATGATACGGCAAGCGCCGTGATTGCTTCGCCGCTGGCGAACAAAGACGCCGCCTATCTCTCTTCCGGCACCTGGTCGTTGATGGGCTTTGAAAGCACCACGCCGTATACCAGCGAATATGCACTGGCAGCCAACATCACGAATGAAGGCGGCGCGGAAGGGCGTTACCGCGTGCTGAAAAACATCATGGGGCTGTGGTTGCTTCAGCGTGTGATTAAAGAGCAGAACATCAGTGACCTGCCCGCACTGATTGCCGAAACGGAAAAACTCGGCGCCTGCCGTTTCCTGATCAACCCCAATGACGACCGTTTTATTAACCCGGACAATATGAGCGCGGAAATCCAGGCTGCCTGCCGCGAAACCGCACAGCCGGTGCCGCAGCGCCCTGCCGAACTCGCGCGCTGTATTTTCGACAGCCTTGCCCTGCTTTACGCCGACATTCTGAACGAACTGGCGCAACTGCGCGGCAAACCGTTCAGCCAGCTACACGTCGTTGGCGGCGGTTGCCAGAACCACTTACTCAACCAGCTTTGTGCCGACGCCTGCGGTGTGACAGTGGTGGCGGGCCCAATTGAGGCCTCCACGCTCGGCAATATCGGCGTACAGCTGATGACGCTCGAAGAGCTGGGCACCGTAGATGATTTCCGTCAGGTGGTGACCGGTAACTATGGCCTGACCACCTTTACCCCTAACTCTGAACATGAAATTGCCCGCTACGTTGCGCAGTTTCAGCAAAAACGACTGACAAAGGAGCTTTGCGCATGACCACTCAACTTGAACAAGCCTGGGAACTGGCGAAACAGCGTTATTCCGCCATTGGCATCGACGTCGAAGAGACCCTGCGTCAGCTCGATCGCCTGCCGGTATCCATGCACTGCTGGCAGGGCGATGATGTCGCCGGTTTTGAAAATCCGGAAGGTAGCCTGACCGGCGGGATTCAGGCAACAGGGAATTACCCTGGCAAAGCACGCAACGCGACGGAATTACGTGCCGATCTGGAGCAGGCGCTGAGCCTGATCCCGGGGCCAAAACGCCTGAATCTGCATGCGATCTATCTCGAATCCGAAACCCCGGTTTCCCGCGACCAGATTAAACCGGAACACTTTAAAAACTGGGTAGAGTGGGCGAAAGCGAATCAACTGGGACTCGATTTTAACCCATCCTGCTTCTCGCACCCGCTGAGCGCTGACGGTTTCACGCTCTCTCATCCGGATGCGAAAATTCGTCAGTTCTGGATTGACCACTGCAAGGCCAGCCGCCGCATCTCCGCTTACTTCGGTGAGCAACTGGGCACACCATCGGTGATGAATATCTGGATCCCGGACGGCATGAAAGACATTACCGTCGACCGTCTGGCACCGCGTCAGCGTCTGATGAACGCGCTGGATGAAGTGATTAGCGAAAAACTGGATCCGGCGCACCACATCGATGCGGTTGAAAGCAAACTGTTTGGTATTGGCGCGGAAAGTTACACCGTGGGCTCTAACGAATTCTATATGGGCTACGCCGCCAGCCGTCAGACCGCGCTGTGTCTGGATGCAGGCCACTTCCACCCGACGGAAGTGATCTCCGACAAAATCTCCTCCGCCATGCTTTACGTGCCGCGTCTGCTGCTGCACGTCAGCCGCCCGGTGCGCTGGGACAGCGACCACGTGGTGCTGCTGGATGACGAAACCCAGGCTATCGCGAGCGAAATCGTGCGCAACGATTTGTTCGACCGCGTACACATCGGCCTCGACTTCTTCGATGCTTCCATCAACCGCATCGCGGCGTGGGTTATCGGTACCCGCAACATGAAGAAAGCCCTGCTGCGCGCTCTGCTGGAGCCCGTCGATGAGCTGCGTAAGCTGGAAGCGGAAGGCGATTACACCGCACGCCTGGCGCTGCTGGAAGAGCAGAAATCCCTGCCGTGGCAGGCGGTGTGGGAAATGTATTGCCAGCGTCACGATACGCCAGCGGGCAGCCAGTGGCTGGAAAACGTGCGCGCGTACGAAAAAGAGATTTTGAGTAAACGCGGGTAAACAACCCTCACCCCGGCCCTCTCCCTGAGGGAGAGGGTGAAAACCAAACAGTCCCCTCTCCCTTAGCGAGAGGGTGAATACCGAAACCGGACAATCCCCTCTCCCTGTGGGAGAGGGTTAGGGTGAGGGGTAAACCCCGCCCCGCCTGAACAGGAACTCGAATACTATGCAATCCATCACTCAATCCTGGTTCGTCCAGGGCATGATCAAAGCCACCTCTGACGCCTGGCTGAAAGGCTGGGACGAACGTAACGGCGGCAACCTGACGCTGCGTCTGGACGATGCCGATATCGCCCCTTACGAGGCTGATTTCCACAAAGAACCGCGCTATATCGCGCTCAGCCAACCGATGCCGCTGCTGGCGAACACGCCATTTATCGTCACCGGTTCCGGTAAATTCTTCCGCAATGTTCAGCTCGATCCAGCCGCCAATATTGGCGTGGTGAAAGTGGACAGCGACGGTGCGGGCTATCACATCCTGTGGGGCTTAACCCATGAGGCAGTGCCGACGTCTGAATTACCGGCTCACTTCCTGTCACACTGCGAGCGCATCAAAGCGACTGGCGGTAAAGATCGCGTGATCATGCACTGCCACGCCACCAACCTGATCGCCCTGACCTACGTGCTGGAAAACCGCACCGACGTGATCACCCGCCAGTTGTGGGAAGGCAGCACCGAATGTCTGGTGGTATTCCCGGACGGCGTGGGCATTCTGCCGTGGATGGTGCCGGGCACGGACGAAATCGGCCAGGCGACTGCCGTCGAAATGCAGAAACACTCGCTGGTGCTGTGGCCGTTCCACGGTGTATTCGGCAGTGGGCCGACGCTGGACGAGGCGTTTGGTTTGATCGATACCGCCGAGAAATCCGCAGAAGTGCTGGTGAAGGTCTATTCCATGGGCGGCATGAAACAGACCATCACGCGTGAAGAACTGATTGCGCTTGGCAAACGCTTTGGCGTCACCCCGCTCGCCAGCGCGCTCGCGCTCTAACCTATCCGCTCACGCCCGGCGACAGTGGCTGCCGCCGGACATAGGGCTTTTAATTTAAGGAGAAATATCATGAGCTTTATGTTGGCGCTTCCCAAAATCAGCCTGCACGGTGCGGGCGCGATTGCCGATATGGTCAACCTGGTCGCTGGCAAACAGTGGGGCAAAGCGCTGGTGGTCACCGACGGGCAACTGGTGAAGCTGGGTCTGCTGGATAGCCTGTTTACCGCACTTGATGCGCAGAATATGTCTTACCATCTTTTCGATGAAGTGTTCCCTAACCCCACTGAAGAGCTGGTGCAAAAAGGCTTTGCGGCATATCAGGACGCGAACTGTGATTTCATCATCGCCTTTGGCGGCGGCAGCCCTATCGATACCGCCAAAGCGATCAAAATTTTGACCGCCAACCCTGGCCGGTCTACCGCCTACTCAGGCGTGGGAAAAGTCAAAAATGCGGGCGTGCCTCTGGTTGCCATTAACACTACCGCAGGCACCGCCGCCGAGATGACCAGCAACGCCGTGATCATCGACACCGCGCGCCAGGTGAAAGAAGTCATTATCGATTCCAATATTATCCCGGATATCGCCGTAGATGACGCCAGCGTGATGCTGGACATTCCCGCGTCCGTCACCGCCGCCACCGGTATGGATGCGCTAACCCACGCGATTGAAGCTTACGTTTCCGTTGGCGCGCATCCGTTGACTGACGCCAACGCGCTGGAAGCCATTCGTCTGATCACTCTCTGGCTGCCGAAAGCGGTCGATGATGGTCATAACCTGGAAGCCCGCGAGCAGATGGCGTTTGGTCAGTATCTGGCGGGGATGGCGTTTAACAGTGCGGGGCTCGGCCTGGTGCATGCGCTGGCACATCAGCCGGGCGCAACGCACAATCTGCCGCACGGCGTATGCAATGCCATCCTGCTGCCGATCATCGAAAACTTTAACCGCCCGAACGCCGTCGCGCGTTTTGCACGCGTCGCGCAGGCAATGGGTGTTGAAACCCGCGGGATGAGTGATGAAGCAGCCAGCATGGAAGCTATCAACGCGATTCGTAAACTGAGCGCGCGTGTTGGCATTCCGGAAGGTTTCAGCAAGCTGGGCGTTACCAAAGCGGATATCGAAGGCTGGCTGGACAAAGCCCTGGCTGACCCTTGCGCCCCATGTAACCCGCGCACCGCCAGCCGTGATGAGGTGCGCGAACTGTATCTGGAGGCATTATGATCCGCAAAGCTTTTGTGATGCAGGTGCATGCCGACGCACATGAAGAGTATCAGCGCCGTCATAATCCTATCTGGCCGGAACTGGAAGCGACGCTGAAATCCCACGGTGCGCACCATTACGCCATTTATCTCGATAAAGCGCGTAACCTGCTTTTCGCGACTGTTGAGATTGAATCGGAAGAGCGCTGGAACGCGGTGGCAAACACCGATGTGTGTCAGCGTTGGTGGAAATATATGACCGAGGTAATGCCAGCGAATCCGGACAACAGCCCGGTAAGCACAGAATTGAAAGAGGTATTCTATCTCGATTAACCCTGCCGCCTTTCCCCCGCCCTGCGCCTTCTGCGCGGGGCTTTTTTATATGCGAACGAAATAATCAATTATGTGACAAATCTCGCGAAGCTCACTTTAGGGTGTGTGCTATGTTTCGCCAAAACTGGCATACGCCAGTTAATACGGAGAGCGAGAAATGAAAAAACTGAAAGTGGTCACCCTCGGTGGAGGATCGGGTTACACCCCTGAATTAATTGACGGTTTTATCCGCCGTCACCAGGAATTACCGGTGAGTGAATACTGGCTGGTGGATATTGAAGCGGGGAAAGAGAAGCTGGAAATTGTCGGCGCGCTGGCGCAGAGAATGGTCAAAAAGGCGGGTATCGCGATGACCGTTCATCTGACAACACGGCTCGACGAAGCGCTCGCGGGGGCGGATTTTGTGACCACCCAAATTCGTGTAGGCCAGTTGGCGGCACGCATTCAGGATGAAAAAATCCCGTTGCGCTATGGCGTGTTGGGCCAGGAGACCACCGGCCCAGGCGGATTTATGAAAGCGCAGCGCACCATTCCTGTACTGCTAGACCTGTGTCGTGAAATGGAAAAATACTGCCCGGATGCGTGGCTTATTAACTTTACAAACCCGGCGGGTATCGTGACCGAAGCCATTGCGAAACACAGCCCCATTCGCTCATTAGGTATTTGCAGCGGCGCGAACAGCATGATGCGTGATATCGCAGGCGCTTACGGCGTTGAACGCGAAGACGTGTACGCCAGGGTGATGGGCTTAAATCATCTGATTTTCGCCGACCAGATAACAGTCCAGGGCAAAGACGTGAGTGACGATTTTATTGAAAAGCTCGCGCAGGGCGTGGGGGCGAACCAGCTTAACAATATTCCTGATGTCGGCTTACCGCCTGATTTTATTCGCTCACTGAAACTCTACCCCCTCTCTTACCTGAAATATTTCTATCTCGATCGGGAAATGGTAGCGCATGAACTGGAAGACCTCGAACGCGGCGTGGGGACGCGTGGAGAACAATCGCTGGCCATCGAAAAATCGCTCTTTGAGCTTTATTGCAACCCCAATCTGTGTGAAAAACCCGCTGCGCTTTCAGCACGCGGTGGCGCGCTTTACTCCGATACAGCCTGCTCAATAATCAGCTCAATTTATAACAACAAACGTGAGATCCACGTGGTGAACACGCCTAACCAGGGATCGACCCCGGATCTCCCCGATGACGCTGTGATCGAGACCAACGCGATGATCGACTGTAACGGCGCGCACCCGCTGGCCTATGGTCACCTGCCCGTTGCCGTGAAAGGGCTTATTCAGAGCGTAAAAGCCTTTGAAGAGTTAACGGTAGAAGCGGCGATAACCGGCAATCAGCACACGGCGCTGCTGGCGCTGGCGGCGCACCCGCTGGTGCCATCGGTAGAGATTGCTGAAAAAATTCTGCTCGATTATTTAGCGGCAAATCGCGACTTCCTTCCGCAATACACGCTGTAAATCACATGGCTATTTACAGGGAGTAAATATGAATACTTTTCTGGAAGCACGACTTGTCCCCGTTTTAATGCGTATTGGCAATAACGTCATTCTGGTTTCTGTGCGCAACGGCATCGCTTTTACCCTGCCGTTTATCATTGCCGGTAGCGTTTTTCTGATCATCGCCAACTTGCCGATTCCCGGCTGGAGCGATTTTCTGGGCAACTATGCCACGCTACTGGGTATCCCCGTACAGGCGACCTTTGGCGCCATTGGACTGATTGCCGCCATCGGGATCAGCTACGATTTAGCCAAACACTATAAGCTGGATGGGTTGAGCTGTACCTGCATTACCGTTGCCGTATTTTTGCTGTCTCAACTTGATGAAAACCATAAGATTAACGTCAACAATTTCGGTGCGTCCGGTCTGTTTTCCGCCATCATTTTGTCGGTGCTAACGGTCTATATTGTCCGCTTTTTTATTTCCCACAAACTCTACATAAAGATGCCAGACGGCGTTCCTCCTGCCGTGTTGCAATCTTTTGTGAGTCTGGCGCCTGCCTGTGTGTGCCTGGCGCTAATTTGGGTGGTAAGAGTGGTATTAAATTTCGACATCAATGCCTTCTTTACCGCGATTCTGAGCCCTCTGGTAATGGGCCTGGATACGCTGCCGGGCATGCTGACGCTGGTTGCACTGATCTCTCTGTTATGGTGCTGCGGCATTCATGGCACTAACGTACTGTCAGGGATTACAGGGCCGATTTTCCTCAAGTTCATCGCCGAAAACACGGAAGCGTGGCTGGCGCATCAACCCGTACCCCATATCAGCGCGGAAGGTTTCTATACCATTTTTATCTGCTCGGGCGGCTCCGGCGCGACGATGGGGTTAGTGCTGGCAATGCTGTTGTCAAAAAGCCGCTATTACAAATCCATTGGCCGCGTCTCCATCGGCCCGGCGCTGTTTTGCATCAACGAACCGGTGATATTCGGGGTGCCAATGGTGTTAAACCCGCTGATGATGCTTCCGCTTATCGCCACGCCGCTGGTCATCTGTACCTGCTCCTGGCTATTGATGTCATACGGTATTATTGGCAAACCCGTGCAGCTTGTCCCCTGGACGATGCCACCGATCCTCAACGGCTATTTCGCTACCGGAGGCAATATCCCTGCCGCCATCTGGTCGGGCTGTATGGTTATCATCTCGGCGGTGATGTACTTCCCGTTCTTTAAGATGCTGGAGAAAAAACAACTGGCACAGGAAAGTGCCGAAGTCTCTCAGTAAAAACAGTGAAAACAGGGGCGCGAGCACGCGCCCTTACGACTTCTGGTGATACACTGGCAGCCTCTTATTCACCGATGACTGCGCATTCCATGGCTGCCCGATACATTGAAATAAAAAACAGTATCAAAGACGATATTCTCAGCGGACGATATCAGGTCGGGGATAAATTGCCCTCCGAGCGAGAACTGGCGCCGGTCTATGGCGTGACCCGCGTGACGATTCAAAAATCGATGCATATGCTGGAACAGGAAGGCTTCATCGAGCGGATCCACGGTAAAGGCATGTTTGTGGCAAATACCCTCGCCGAGAATGTCTATTTCCTTAACGATGGCCCGAGCGATGCTTTTCTGGGTTTCTCACGCGAATTTGGCAGCAAAGCGAATATCACCAGCCGCCTGGTGAGCCAGCAGCTAATCACCGCACCAGAACATGTTATTAACGGCCTGAATCTTACCCGAGATGCGCAGGTTCACGCGATACGCCGCGTTCGCCTGATCGATGCGGTTCCGGTATTAGTGGAAGACTCCTGGATCGTACAGGCTGTTATTCCGGTTATTCCCGCGTCGGTGCTGGATAAAGGTTCATTGTATGAATATATTGAGCAACTCACCAACAAGAAGATTAAATTCTATAATTCGGTGATTGAGGCCAGTCTTTTTGATGAAACCCTGGCATCGCTGCTGGATGTTGCCGTGAATTCACCCATGCTTAAAGTCACGGGAACGACAAAACTGGATGATGGGAGTTTGTTTAATTATTCGTGCAGCTATAATCGCGCCGATAAATTCAGAGTCAAAAATAACTGGGTGGGTAAGTAAAAAGCGCCTGCGAGCAGGCGCTTTTTAGGGAATAAAACTTAGAAGTAATATTTAAAGCGAACGCGTGCGCCGTAACGATCGTCGTTTTCGGTGTAGCCGTCAGCATTACTATTATCGCTATTGATCATTGAGTAATATGCGCCGAGATAAACGTTGAAGTTTTTCATATTCATCACATTCGGAATCAAATAAGACGCGTGAATAGTGTGAATATCGTAGGTACCTTCGTTATAAATCCAGTCGTCATCATCGTGTTTAATCAGGCCAGCATAATCATCGATGGTGTTATGCGCATAAACGTAACCCAACTCAAAGTTTCTCCACAGGGCGTTAACCGCCGCAGTGAAATCTTTTTCGTTGTTGGCATCCAGGTATGCGGTGTTCAGGTTAACCACAATACCATTTTCTGGATCGGTTTTTTGACCGTTCCAGGTCATGGTTAAGCCATAGCCGGTACGGTCAGACTGGTCGATAATCTCGCCATTTTTTCCTTCATAACCATATGCGCCATCAACAACGTTGGATTCCATCGCCGCAGAAACCGTAAATTCATCCTGGGTATAAGCGACAACCGGACGCATATAGATAACGTTTTTCTGTTGCACCATCTCACGGCCATGGTAGGAATGTTTCCCATCATTTTCGCTATACAGAGACGTACCATCTTCAAACAGGGTGTTAAGCTCGAAGTACCAGTTATCAAGCTGTTTACTCATCAGGAAGTTACCACCGGCATCAGAACGACCGCGACCTTCTTTCATCATATAGATATAGCCGCTACCGTCGTCGTACAGATCATTGGCGGTGTTGCCTGAATGCTCAACAAAGGTATCCTGATTGAGGGGGAACATATCGTAGGCTTCGAAACGGCCAACTTTAATTTTCCAGTCGTCCTGACGACCAAAGAAGAAGACCGCATCATCGATATTGACCACACCTTCCATATCACCCAAAGGCTGAGCCGAGAAGCCAGCATAGTAACCATCACCTAACTGGCGAGTACCGTCAAAGCCAAGCAGAATACGGCCATTCAGGTTCCACTGTTCGTTGGAGTCGTCTGGCTTAAAATTACCGTTAGTTGCCGCCAACACGCCGTGCTTACTTTCAGCATCCATGTTGAATTCCACGTCGCCGTAGAATTTGATGTCGCCATACCCTGTCAACGTCAGCGTTGGTTTAGACGCATTTTTTGCCGTCTCTTCCGCAGGCTGCTGCCCATTTACAGGAGTATTTCCCTGAGCGGCCTTGATTTCTTTAATTTCAGCGGCCTGCTGTACCTGTAGCTGCTGAACTTTATTTTCTGCCTGCGTCGCACGGTTTTCGGCCGCTTCAAGACGGTTTTCCAACATCTCCAGACGCTGTTCCAGCGTCATAGAATGGGTTTTTGCTACACCTGCATTTGCCACCAACAACAGCCCAATGGCGATAGATAATGTTGTTTTCTTCATTATTCGCTTTCCTTGAGATAACTAATAATTAGCAAAACTCTGCGCGATTTTATTCATCTATTTTATATCACAGTGATGAATATTCTTTTATTAGAGTCCCGGACGCGAAATAACGTAACTACATCAATTCTTTTGATTAGGCCTTCCACGTCTCAAGAGCTAATAAATATTAGTCAAATAGTTCCTTAAGTAAACGCAAAGAACGTTGAGATCGTGAGCGAGATAACACTGAAAACAAATTTAAATAAGCGAGTGATTATTAATATTTTCTAAATTTATTAATTTTAAAATTCAATAAATAACTCATATAAATAAAATGAATTATTATTTTACTATAATAGGTGAAATATATAATTGTGCGCACAGACGTACGCACGACGAGTTAATTTTGCTCGGCGACCAGAATCGCCAGGGTATCAGGTTCCAGCGCTTTGAAGATATGTTCCTGATCGCCGGGGTAACAGATGTAATCGCCAGCGCTTAACTCTTCCGCAGCGTCCGTTAGCCCCACCAGCGCACGCCCTTGCGTCACAATGATATGTTCGACCGAACCGACAGGATGGGGTTGCGAGATACGATCGGCGCCCGGCTGCGTCGTCAGCAGGTAAATATCGCGACGCGC
The DNA here is from genome assembly GCF_003057695.2 of Pseudocitrobacter sp. RIT415. Taxonomy (NCBI): domain Bacteria; kingdom Pseudomonadati; phylum Pseudomonadota; class Gammaproteobacteria; order Enterobacterales; family Enterobacteriaceae; genus Pseudocitrobacter; species Pseudocitrobacter sp. RIT415. Next base: position 25,293 of record NZ_QBJC02000028.1, read on the forward strand.
GCCCGGTGGGCAGGTCGCCAACAGCGTCGCCTGATAGTTCGCCTGCTCTGCCAGCACTTTCACTCCTTCGCCCCGACGAATGACCTGCGTTTTCTGCACCTGTGGTTCCAGCAGGCGGCTGAAGGGGATATCCAGCGCCACGCAGAGCGACCACAGCGTTTCCAGGCTAGGATTACCATTCCCTGCTTCGAGCTGGGAGAGCGTCGATTTCGCAATGCCGGCACGGCGAGCGATTTCCGCCAAAGACAGCCCTGTTCTCATACGCTCGCGTACCAGACTCTTTGCGATCACGCTGATTGGCTGCGTCATAATGCCACTTCCTTATCCTATTGATCGAACGGATTGATTATCTTGAAAAGCCCCTTCGTTGCGTTCATTATAATGGAAACTCGTTCGATATAGCCAACAATCATGTTTAAAAAACATTTCGGTTGCCTGAAAAGCGACACCTTAAAAGCCATATTCCTGGTCTGTCTTGCCGTCGGGATCGTCGCGGTTTCCTACGGCTCACTGGCAATGGCATACGGTTTTCCGCTATGGGTGCCGCTCATTCTTTCGCTCACCGTACTGGCGGGCGCATCTGAATTTATGTTTATCGGCATCGTTGCCAGCGGCGGCAACCCACTTGCAGCAGCCGTGGCGGGATTGTTGGTCAACGCACGTCATTTCCCGTTCGGTATCACCGTACGCGATCTGGTGGGTAAACGCATACTGAGCTTTCTCGGCTGCCACATTATGAATGATGAAAGCGTCGTTTTCGGCCTGTCACAACCGACGCCAGAACAGCGTAAAGCCGCGTTCTGGCTATGCGGGCTGGGCGTCGCTTTCGTTTGGCCGGCAGGAACGTTGCTGGGCGCGGGTGTCGGCAAACTCCTTCCCTCTCCGGAGACTATCGGCCTCGATGCCGTATTCCCGGCGATTCTGCTGGCGTTAGTGCTTCCGGCACTGAAGAAAAGTAAAACGTCGCTTATTCGCGCATCCAGCGGAGCAGCTATTTCGCTGGCTTCCGTCCCTTTCGCGCCGGTCGGCTTACCCGTCCTGCTCTCAATGCTCGGCTTACTGGCGAGGAAAAAATAATGGGTGACACCACGCTGATTATTCTTGGGATCGCTCTACTTTCTGCGGGCACCTATTTAATGCGCCTGGGCGGTGCGAAGCTGGGTGGACGTTTGCAGTTCTCTGAGCGTTCTCAGGCATTGTTATCCGATGCCGCAACCACGTTGTTATTTGCCGTGGCGCTGGCGACGACCTTTTATGAAGGGGAACATTTTGCCGGTCTGGCACGCGTTCTGGGTGTGGGATTTGCGGTATTTCTGGCGTGGCGAAAGTGCCCGTTAATCGTGGTGATTTTCGCGGCGGCGATCGTCACGGGGTTGCTGCGGTTGGCGGGAATACATTAAAAAAAAGCGCCCCGAGGGCGCTCTTTCGACAATAACGTTGGCTTATTTATTCAGTTCTGCGGTCATGTGCACGCGGTTACCGGTAAAAGCCTGAGTAATTTTGTAAGACGATGCGCCAGCCTGTTCAGCTTTTGCAGCGATTTTTGCTTCAGCGCCGTCGAGTGTGGAAGCCGTTGCGGTAACAGTCTGTGCAGCGAAAGAACCAAAAGAAGCAGACAGAGCGATAACAGCGACAAAAGTTTTGATGCTTTTCATGATATAAACCCTTTCACTTAGGTGTTTGAGTAAGGCACCGTGCCTTGATGTGATAAATGATAGGTCGATTCATCACCAACTAAAAGCGGAAGGATTTGCCAGTCTTAGTCAAAATTTTTGATTGATTATTATTCACCCGTTAATCGCTGCGGATGCGTATAAATCGTCGCTCTGCCCGGTTTGCAAAAACCCACCAGCGTCAGGTTGCAGCGTTCGGCCACTTCCACAGCAAGCGTCGTCGCGGCAGAGACGGCGAACAGGATCTCGACGCCACACATGGCGGATTTCTGCACCATCTCATAGCTGGCGCGGCTGGAAACCAGTGCGGCGCCATGCTGCCAACGATCGCCCTCTTTCGCACGATGGCCCAGCAGTTTATCCAGCGCCACATGACGGCCCACATCTTCATGCCCGCCCACCAGCTCACCCGATGGCATAACCCACGCCGCGGCATGGGTACAGCCGGTTTCGCGGCCCACCGGCTGCACATCATTTAAATGTTTGAGTGCGTGATCGAGATGTGAAAGGTCGAACGTCTGGGTAAATGGCAACGGCTTGATGGGTTTGCCTATGTCGTTGAGCTGCTCAACGCCGCAGACACCACAGCCGGTGCGCCCGGCCAGTGCGCGGCGACGTTCTTTAAGACCCATAAAACGGCGGCTGGAGAGATCGATTTGCACTTCCAGGCCGTTGCAAGCCTGGGTGACTTCGATTCCAAAAATTTCCCGTGGGTGCTCAATAATGCCTTCTGAAAGCGAAAACCCAATGGCAAAAGCTTCCAGATCTTTCGGCGTCGCCATCATCACGACGTGAGAGATGCCGTTGTAGACCAGGGCAACGGGAATTTCTTCAGCAAGAATATCCTGAGTAGGTTGCATAATCTGTGGCCTTCTGAAGACAGAACGCTCGACGGCACCGATAAGTTGCGACGATGGTTTGACTTCATCTTTAACATTAAACACGGCAATTACTCTGAACAACGACGGAAAAGGAGAGGCGTCTATTCCATCACATCCGGAGGGAATCAGGGCTTATTATGGATCAAGTTTCTGGTGCAATAACACTCAATCTTCAGTTTCGCTCATCCTTTCTTAGCAAAAACGCCGTGAAAAAATAATTACCACCAATGAGTTAACCACGTTAAACGCATGGTATTTTTTGCACGCAATTCGCTTTAAATGCGATCAACATCACAATTCAATGTTAATGCGCGCAAATTCTGTTCACTCGCCGTTAACCGCATTGGAACAAGCCTACCGAAATTGTGGTATTCTGAGTCAACGCCCTCCAGGAGCTGAGGACGCTAACTATTCAGCATCTTTGCGGCGCACGCGGCGAAGAAAAATTACAAGCAATGACAATGTCGAAACAAGGAGCGAACCATGCAGGTCAGCAGAAGGCAGTTCTTTAAGATCTGCGCTGGCGGTATGGCAGGCACCACGGCAGCAGCGCTGGGATTTGCCCCAAGCGTTGCACTGGCGGAAACGCGGCAATATAAGCTGCTGCGCACCCGTGAAACCCGTAACACCTGCACATATTGTTCCGTCGGCTGTGGGCTGTTGATGTACAGCCTCGGCGATGGCGCAAAAAACGCTAAAGCGTCCATTTTCCATATCGAAGGTGACCCGGATCATCCGGTAAACCGTGGTGCGCTCTGCCCGAAAGGCGCAGGCCTGGTGGATTTCATCCACTCCGAAAGCCGCCTGAAATTCCCGGAATATCGCGCGCCAGGCTCCGATAAATGGCAGAAAATTAGCTGGGATGAGGCATTTGACCGCATCGCGAAGCTGATGAAAGAAGACCGCGACGCCAACTACGTTGCGCAGAACGCCGAAGGCGTGACCGTTAACCGCTGGCTCTCCACCGGGATGCTGTGTGCATCCGCGTCGAGCAACGAAACCGGCTATTTAACACAGAAATTCTCCCGCGCGCTGGGTATGCTCGCGGTCGACAACCAGGCGCGTGTCTGACACGGACCAACGGTAGCAAGTCTTGCTCCAACATTTGGTCGCGGTGCGATGACCAACCACTGGGTCGACATCAAGAACGCCAACCTGATCGTGGTGATGGGCGGTAACGCCGCTGAAGCTCACCCTGTAGGGTTCCGCTGGGCGATGGAAGCGAAAATTCACAACGGCGCGAAGCTGATTGTGATCGATCCTCGTTTCACGCGTACAGCGTCGGTGGCCGACTTCTATGCGCCGATCCGTTCCGGTACTGACATTACGTTCCTGTCGGGCGTGATGCTGTACCTGCTGAACAATGAAAAATTCAACCGCGAATACACCGAAGCCTATACCAACGCCAGCCTGATCGTGCGTGAAGATTTTGGCTTTGAAGATGGCCTGTTCACTGGCTACGACGCGGAAAAACGCAAGTACGATAAAACCAGCTGGAACTATGAGCTGGATGAAAACGGCTTCGCCAAACGTGATACCACCCTGCAACACCCTCGTTGCGTGTGGAACCTGCTGAAAACGCACGTTTCCCGCTATACGCCGGACGTGGTTGAGCAGATTTGCGGTACGCCGAAAGCCGACTTCCTGAAAGTGTGTGAGTACATCGCAGAAACCAGCGCGCATGATAAAACCGCGTCGTTCCTGTATGCCCTTGGCTGGACACAGCACTCCATCGGCGCGCAGAACATCCGCACCATGGCGATGATCCAGTTGCTGCTCGGCAATATGGGCATGGCAGGCGGCGGCGTGAACGCCCTGCGCGGTCACTCCAACATTCAGGGTCTGACCGACCTTGGCCTGCTGTCACAAAGCCTGCCGGGCTACATGACGCTGCCAAGCGAGAAACAAACCGACCTGCAAACCTACCTTGCCGCCAACACGCCGAAACCGCTGCTGGAAGGTCAGGTGAACTACTGGGGCAACTATCCGAAATTCTTCGTCTCGATGATGAAAGCCTTCTTTGGCGACAAAGCGACGAAAGAGAACGACTGGGGCTTCGACCTGCTGCCTAAGTGGGACAAAGGCTACGACGTTCTGCAATATTTCGAAATGATGAACCAGGGTCTGGTGAACGGTTATATCTGCCAGGGCTTCAACCCGGTGGCGTCGTTCCCGAACAAAAATAAAGTGGTCGCGTCACTGTCGAAACTGAAGTTCCTGGTGACCATCGATCCGCTCAATACTGAGACGTCTACCTTCTGGCAGAACCACGGTGAGTCGAACGATGTCGATCCGTCGAAGATTCAGACCGAAGTGTTCCGCCTGCCATCGACCTGCTTCGCGGAAGAGAACGGCTCGATCGTCAACTCTGGTCGCTGGTTGCAGTGGCACTGGAAAGGCGCAGACGGCCCGGGCGAATCCATCACCGATGGTGAAATCCTTGCCGGTATCTTCCTGCGTCTGCGCAAGATGTATGCCGAACAGGGCGGCGCGAACCCGGAACAGGTGCTGAGCATGACGTGGAACTACTCCACGCCGCACGAGCCGAAGTCCGAAGAAGTGGCGATGGAAAGCAACGGTAAAGCGCTGGCCGATATTATCGACCCGGCAACCGGTGCGGTGTTGGTGAAAAAAGGCCAGCAACTCAGCACGTTTGCGCATCTGCGCGATGACGGCACCACCTCAAGCGGTTGCTGGATCTTCGCCGGAAGCTGGACGCCTGAAGGCAATCAGATGGCGCGTCGCGATAACGCCGACCCGTCAGGCCTCGGTAATACGCTAGGCTGGGCATGGGCGTGGCCACTCAACCGCCGCATTCTGTATAACCGTGCATCCGCTGACCCGCAGGGTAATCCGTGGGATCCAAAACGTCAGATTCTGAAATGGGATGGCGCGAAATGGGGCGGGATGGATATTCCTGACTACAGTGCCGCCGCACCTGGCAGCAACGTTGGGCCGTTCATCATGCAGCCGGAAGGGATGGGTCGCCTGTTTGCCCTCGATAAGATGGCAGAAGGTCCGTTCCCGGAACACTACGAGCCGTTTGAAACGCCGCTGGGAACCAACCCGCTGCACCCGAACGTTATCTCCAACCCTGCCGCACGTATCTTTAAAGGCGATGCTGAAGCGCTGGGTAAAGCCGATAAGTTCCCGTATGTGGGTACCACTTATCGCCTGACCGAGCACTTCCACTACTGGACCAAGCATGCGCTGCTCAATGCCATCGCACAGCCGGAACAGTTCGTGGAGATTGGCGAGAAGCTGGCGAATAAACTCGGCATTGCCCATGGCGATACCGTGAAGGTTTCCTCCAACCGTGGCTACATCAAGGCCAAGGCGGTGGTGACCAAACGTATTCGCACGCTGAAAGCGGACGGGAAAGATATCGATACCATCGGTATTCCAATCCACTGGGGCTACGAAGGGGTTGCGAAGAAAGGCTTTATCGCCAATACGTTAACGCCATTCGTCGGTGATGCGAACACGCAGACGCCGGAGTTTAAGTCCTTCCTCGTAAACGTGGAAAAGGTGTAACGGAGACGACCTATGGCTTATCAATCGCAAGATATTATCCGTCGTTCCGCGACTAACGGTTTCACCCCCGCGCCTCAGGCGCGGGACCACCAGCAGGAAGTGGCGAAGCTTATCGACGTGACCACCTGCATCGGCTGTAAAGCTTGTCAGGTGGCGTGCTCAGAGTGGAACGACATCCGTGATGAGATCGGCAGTAACGTCGGGGTGTACGACAACCCGGCGGATCTGACCGCCAAATCCTGGACGGTGATGCGTTTCTCGGAAGTGGAGCAAAACGACAAACTGGAATGGCTTATCCGCAAAGACGGCTGTATGCACTGCGCGGATCCGGGCTGCCTGAAGGCGTGTCCGGCGGAAGGCGCTATCATTCAGTATGCCAACGGCATCGTCGACTTCCAGTCTGAACAGTGTATTGGCTGCGGCTACTGCATCGCGGGCTGCCCGTTCAACGTGCCGCGACTGAACCCGGAAGACAACCGCGTCTACAAATGTACGCTGTGCGTTGACCGCGTGAACGTCGGGCAGGAACCGGCCTGTGTGAAAACCTGCCCAACCGGCGCTATCCACTTTGGTTCCAAAGAGGATATGAAAACGCTGGCGGGCGAACGCGTCGCCGAGCTGAAAACCCGTGGTTATGACAACGCCGGCCTGTACGATCCGGCAGGCGTTGGCGGTACACACGTGATGTACGTGCTGCACCACGCCGACAAGCCGAATCTGTACCACGGCCTGCCGGAAAACCCGGAAATCAGCGCCACGGTGAAATTCTGGAAAGGTATCTGGAAACCGCTGGCGGCGGTCGGTTTTGCCGCAACGTTTGCAGCGAGCATCTTCCACTACGTCGGTGTCGGCCCGAACCGTGCGGAAGAGGAAGAAGACAATCTGCATGAAGAGAAAGACGAGGTGCGCAAATGAAACGACGTGACACCATCGTGCGCTACACCGCGCCGGAACGTATCAACCACTGGGTCACCGCCTTCTGTTTCATCCTGGCGGCGGTGAGCGGGCTGGGGTTCTTTTTCCCCTCCTTCAACTGGCTGATGCAAATTATGGGGACTCCGCAACTGGCGCGTATTCTGCACCCGTTTGTGGGCGTCATCATGTTTGCCTCGTTTATCATCATGTTTTTCCGTTACTGGCACCACAATCTAATCAATCGGGATGATATCTTTTGGGCGAAGAATATTCGTAAGATCGTCGTCAACGAGGAAGTGGGTGACACCGGGCGTTATAACTTCGGCCAGAAATGCGTATTCTGGGCGGCGATTATCTTCCTGGTCCTGCTGCTGGTAAGCGGTGTGATTATCTGGCGTCCGTACTTTGCGCCTGCTTTCTCAATCCCGGTGATCCGATTTGCGTTAATGCTGCATTCATTTGCCGCAGTCGCGTTAATTGTGGTTATCATGGTGCATATCTACGCCGCCCTCTGGGTGAAAGGCACCATTACCGCGATGGTGGAAGGATGGGTTACCCGTACGTGGGCGAAGAAACATCACCCGCGCTGGTACCGTGAAGTCCGCCAGAAACAGGAAAAGTCATCTGAATGAGTATTCGCATAATCCCGCAAGATGAGCTGGGTTCGAGCGAGAAACGCACGGCGGAGTATATTCCGCCGTTGTTATTCCCCAGACTCAAGAACCTCTACAATCGCCGCGCCGATCGTCTGCGCGAGCTGGCCGAGAACAATCCGCTGGGTGATTACCTGCGCTTCGCGGCGCTGATTGCCCACGCGCAGGAAGTGGTGCTGTACGACCATCCGTTACAGATGGATCTTACCGCGCGCATTAAAGAAGCGAACGACCAGGGCAAGCCGCCGCTGGATATTCACGTTCTGCCGCGCGATAAGCACTGGCATACCCTGCTTCGCTCAATGATTGCTGAGCTGAAACCGGAAATGACCGGGCCCGCATTAGCGGTGATCGAGAATCTGGAAAAAGCGTCTGAGCAAGAACTGGAGCAGATGGCCAGCGCGCTGTTTGCATCTGACTTTGCGTCCGTGAGCAGCGATAAAGCGCCGTTCATCTGGGCGGCGTTGTCGCTCTATTGGGCGCAAATGGCCAGCCTGATCCCCGGTAAAGCCCGTGCAGAATATGGCGAACAGCGCCAATACTGCCCGGTATGCGGCTCAATGCCGGTCTCCAGCGTGGTGCAAATTGGCACGACGCAGGGCCTGCGTTATCTGCACTGCAATCTGTGTGAAACCGAGTGGCATGTGGTGCGCGTGAAATGCAGCAACTGCGAGCAGAGCCGCGATTTGCACTACTGGTCTCTTGATAACGAACAGGCAGCGATCAAAGCGGAAAGCTGTGGCGACTGCGGCACTTACCTGAAGATTCTGTACCAGGAAAAAGACCCGAAAGTGGAAGCCGTCGCCGACGACCTCGCCTCACTGGTACTGGATGCGCGAATGGAGCAAGAAGGGTTCGCCCGCAGCTCTATTAACCCGTTCCTGTTCCCGGGAGAGGGAGAGTAAACTTTCTGCATTATCGGGCGGCGAAAGTCGCCCGATTTCGGACCATCACGAAACTCCTGTACAGGCGGCACAATACCGCTTTCACATGAGTTCTGAATGCCTCTGTTTTCTGCTTGCCATATCTTTCACTTCCTTATCGACTCAGCGCCTGAATAACATGCTGTGGATCGTTAGCAATCGCACGCAGCAATGCTTTCGCGGGCCCGGTAGGCGAACGGCGACCTTGTTCCCAGTTACGCAGAGTATCTACACTGACGGATATCAGTTCAGCAAACTTAGATTGAGATAAACCAGATGCATGACGAATCTCTTTAATTTTAAGCGCATCAATGTGAAAAACCCTGGAAGGTTTACGCTCACCAGCAACAATCTCATTCATCTGAGCCATGCTTTGGGCTAACCGCTCAAACAACGCTTTATCCATCTACCACCTCGCATTTAACATTCGCAGCATCGCCTTTTCCTGGGCGGTAAGATCATCTTTAATTCCTTTTTTATAGATTAGGAGGAATCGGATCTCACTTTCTGAAGCGCGATAATAATAAATAACGCGCACGCCGCCCCGCTTTCCTGTTCGCTCCGCTACCCACCGAATTTTTCGCAAACCGCCCGTTTCTGGAATGATGTCGCCATGATGAGGATTCAATGTAAGAAAAATCTGGAGACGACCGTATTCATCGTCATTCAATAGCTTTTGAACATCTTCAGTAAAAAAATCCGTTTCGATGAAGATCATAATAATACGCCATTGGCTTAGAGTGACAACCATTTAATGTACGCCATTGACGCACACCATTCATTGAATAGCCTACCGCCCTGGAACCAGCAAAACCACATTCCCGCGCTCACTATTTCCCTTCTGCGAGCCGCTTTCCAAAATTCATACTTATCGCCTTTCCCCTCTTCCCATCAGCGAAAAGCCAGCGTATAAACTGTACATTCATACAGCAAAAAGGATTTCAACATGGTGCTGGAAAAAGGTATCGCTGAGCAGGTTGAGGCGTTTATTGCCGCGGGCCGCCCGTCTGCTCGACAGCAGAGTATTGATGAACGGAGGGCGGGCTATCTCGCCAGTACGGCCCTGGCGGGTGAAACAGAGTCATTCGTCTCTATCCAAACCATTGAGCTGGAAGCGATGACGTTTCGTGTCTATTCACCACTACAAAGCCCGGCCCATCTCCCGACGGTTATTTACTACCACGGCGGCTGTTTTATCAGCGGTGGCTTTGCAACTCACGATAATCAACTGCGCCAGTTGGCGGTGCTTGGTGGATGCCGGGTGATTGCCGTTCAGTATCGGTTAGCGCCTGAGTACACCTTTCCCGCTGCGCATGATGACGCACAGCGGGGAGCGGAGCTGGTGTGGGAACATGCCGGGTTATTTGGCATTGATAAAGACCGCGTTACCCTTGCTGGCGACAGCGCTGGCGGGCATCTGGCGCTGGTCACGGCGCTGAGACTCAAAGCAGCCGGTAGCTGGCGACCCAGGCAGCTTATCCTGATTTATCCCATGGTGGATGCAACAGCGCACTTCGAAAGCTATGTTCGCAACGGAAAGGATTACATCATCACCCGCGATACACTGCTTAGCGGCTATGAAATCTATCTACCGGGAGTGGATCGGCGCCATCCGGAGGCCAGCCCGCTGTGGCGAGACGATTTCGGCGGCCTGCCGCCCGTGCATATCATCACGGCGGAATTTGATCCGCTGTGTGATGAAGGAAAAGCGCTGTACCAGCGAATGACGGAACAGGGCGTGGTGTGCACCTGTCAGCAGTATCTTGGGGTGATTCATGGCTTTTTCCAGCTGGGTGGGGTAAGTCGTGCCGCGAGGGATGCGGTAAGGGATGTGGCGTATCGTGTGGGGAGATAATTCCGGATACAGACTTCATTCTGTTTTCATCTTGAAAACTATGCACTCTGCGCTAAAATGTTTTCAGGTTGAAAACTTCAGTAGGGAAACTGAAGCATGCACGTCATCAGCCGAAAGCCTTTCAATGAGGCAATAGAGCATTTTCCGCATTGCGCTCAATCGATCGCTGATTTACTGAATGTGCTCGAAAAAAGAACCTTCAGTACACCGCTCGAAATGCGTGAGCAGCTCACTTCACTGGATAACTTTAAATACAGAAACAAATGGTGGGTCATTGATATCGCCGGTAATCATCTGAGACTCATTGCCTACATTGATTTCAGGTTTCAGAAGCTTTTCGTAAAGCATATTGTCACCCATCTGGAATATGAAAGACTGAATCACTTCTACCGAGGTCATAAAGAATGAAGATGAGACATACTCAGATGCTGAATAAACAACATGCCGAGGAACTGGTGAACGCCTTTATGCTGGCATTACAGTCCATTCCCTTAATGGGAGAGACCTGTAGTGAGAGGGAATACCTTAAGGCGTTAGAACTCATAGAGTTTCTTGTTGATCAAGACCAGATCGATACCCCTTTATTTGAGCTACTTTCGTCAAGAATAGGTGAGTACGAGCGGAGTGCCCCTGAATTTTCCCATCTCAATGAAATGTTGGACAATACGCTTACCGGTGTTGCGATGCTACGTACGCTGATGGATCAACACGGGCTTAAACCCGCTGATTTAACCCGCGAGTTAGGTTCAAAATCCAATATCAGCAATATCCTTAATGGACGCAGATCGCTAACCGTCCGGCATATAAAAGCACTTTCAGAACGCTTTAAACTCCCTGCCGAAACCTTTATCGATTAAGGCTACTCCTCCTCATTCCCCCCTTCTTCATACGCACCAAACGGCTTCGCGGGAAGCACAATGAAAGTCCCGTCAAACACGGCCCCGAGTTTGTCATCACCGGACAGCTCCACCAGCAACTGCACGCGCGCTTTACGGCCTCGCGCTAATCGGTCCAGATCGCCGCTCAGTGAACCGAGATCGGCCACCGCCTGCGGTTTACCGCTGATGGGATGGCTGTAACGGATATGCGCATCGGCAAGGATGATAGTGCCGCCCAGGTGTCGTTCACGCAGCATCAGCCAGATAAGGCCCCAACCGGTAAGCGTTGCCAGCGAAAACAAGCTTCCGGCAAACAGTGTATGGTGCGGATTTTGATTGCCCGTCTCCGGCATGGTGGTGATAAATTTCTGCCCGGTATACTGCTGAATGCGCACGCCCATTTTTTCACTGAGGGGGATATGCTCATACCAGGCCTGCTGAAGCTGCCCACACCAGTCGCCGCGATGCAGAATGTCATCCAGCGAAGCCACCGGTTTGATCATCAGAAAATGGCGAATGGGCGTAGTGGTGGGCGTAGTGATTTCGCCCTGATTCACAAACCCCAGTTTGGCAAAGAACTCAACCGCATCTTCACGCGCGCTACAGGTTACGCGCTTCACACCTTCCTGACGTGCGACGGACTCCAGCGTCATCGCCATCAGCGTGCCGAGGCCCTTATCCTGCACGGACGGATGCACCGCCATAAAACGAATCGAGGCTTCAAAATCAGCATTGATGTAGAGCCGCCCGATCGCGACCAGATTGCCCTCTTCATCCACTACCATTTGGTGGTGAGCCATCGCATCCCAGGCGTCACGCTCAGAACCTTTCGGCTGATGAAGGGGTTTACGCAACATCTCCCAGCGGAACTGATAGTAGCGGTCTAACTCTTCTTCCGTTTGCGGCACTCGAAGGTGATACATAGCTGCACTCTCTTTTGTCGCCCGTAACCTCACTGGAAGTTGGTTCATACCTGCAACCAGAAGGTAACGGGGCCATCATTGACCAGCGAAACCTGCATATCGGCAGCGAATCGCCCGGTTTGGGTGTTCATCTCTTGCTGGCGACAACGCTCAACGAAGTATTCATACAGCGCTTCCGCTCTCTGCGGCTCTGCGCCTTTAGAGAAGCTCGGACGCATACCGCGTTCGGTATCGGCCGCCAGCGTAAACTGCGACACCACCAGCACGCTTCCGCCCGCCTGCTGCACGTTGAGATTCATCTTGCCTTCCGCATCACTGAAGATGCGATAACCCAGCACACGCTCGCACAAGCGGTTGGCTTTTTGTTCGTCGTCATCCTTTTCGACACCTAATAACACTAAAAGTCCAGGCCCGATTTCGCCCGTCACTTCATCCGCCACGGTGACGCTGGCCCGGGTTACGCGTTGAATCAATGCAATCATGGTTGGTCTGCTTCTTGTTGTTCTGTTTTAAGTTTTCGGTATTCCCCGAGAGTGACAGTTATTTCCGCCCCAAGCAAGACGATACACCAGGTCCAGTAGACCCAGACAAACAGGATAGGCACAACGGCGAGCACGCCGTAAATTAGCTGATAGGAAGGGAACGCGGTGATATATAACGCAAACGCTTTTTTGCCAAGCTCGTAAAGCACTGCCGCCACCAGCGCACCGATAACCGCATCGCGGTTCGGCACACGCGTCGTCGGTACCACGCTATAGAGCAGCCAGAAGGAGATCCACGACAGCAGCAGCGGAAATATACGCAGTGCGTTATCCACCGCGCTATTGAACTCGCTCGCCCAGCGCAACGATAGCAGGTATGAGCTAATCGCCAGACTAGCCCCTGCCAGCAATGGCCCAAGCGTAAGGATCATCCAGTAAATCGCAAACGAATAGACCTTTGGCCGCACGCGCTTGCTGCGCCAGATGGTATTCAGCGCGCTATCAATGGAGTACATCAGCAGCAGCGCCGTGACAATCAGCCCGCAGGCCCCGACCGCTGTCATACGGTTGGAATTGGCGACAAACTGCTCAATGTAGCGCTGAATAACGTCACCGGTTGCCGGAATAAAATTGGCGAAAATAAAGTGCCGAATCTGAACGCTGACTTCAGAAAACATTGGAAAAGCGGCGAACAACGCAAACACGACGGCCACCAGCGGTACCAGTGAGAGCAACGACACATAGGCCAGATTCCCGGCCAGCGTCGTCATATTATCTTCGTCAATGCGCCGCCAGAGGAACTTCCCCCACGCCACCAGTGACCGGGTATGATGAATCGTTTTTTGATGAACGGTTTTTAACATAACTGCTTCGTAAAATAGCGAGGTATTGTCTCTTTCCCCGTTACCAGGATAGAGGTGATCCCCAATTGATTGGCTCCCTCTATATTATCGGCATTATCATCAAAAAAGACCGTATCGGCGGCAGAAAACCCTTCTTCTTCAAGCACCCGCTGGTAGATACGCGCTTCCGGTTTACGCATCCCCATCTCTTGCGACAGATAAACATGGTCCGCCGCGGCGTGAATTTCCGGGTATTCATCCGGCCAGAACGTGGTATGCAGCCGGTTGGTATTAGAGAGAACCACCACGCGATGCCCCTGCTCGCGCAGTTTATGCATGATCTCAATCACCTCCGGGCGCAGCGAAACAAAAATCGCCTGCCAGCCATGGGAGAACTGCTCATAGCTCAACGGTAAATCCATTTCATGGCAAATCGCCTGTGCAAAAGCTTCGTCAGTGATTTCACCGCGTTCGTGCTGATGAAAAGCCTCGCCCATGGTGAAACTCTGCTTGAGCGTGGCCAACGGCACACGGGTCAGATCGCTCCACGCACCAAAAACGCGGTTGAAGTCGATATCGACAATCACATTACCTAAATCAAAGATATAGAGCATTTTTGCCTCCTTTCTCGCCGTGGAAAATTAACTGTAGCGGGAAAGGAGTAGTTTGACTATGGCGTATACAGGATAAGTGTGAGGCCATTATCCTAAAAAATAATGAACATTCAGCGTGTAATCACGCCTCTACCAGAGACAGTAGCCCTTGCCTTCAAAAGGGGATTATAAATGCGCTTGCCGTGACGTGAAGGCAAAAAAAAACCTGCCATCGCTGGCAGGTTTTTCATGCGTGAAAGAGGAGAATTACTCTTCTTTCGCACCGCGCATTGCACGTTTACGGTCGTTCTCGGTCAGGTGACGTTTACGGATACGGACAGAAGTTGGGGTAACTTCTACCAGTTCGTCGTCATCGATGAACTCAAGAGCCTGTTCCAGCGTCATTTTAACCGGCGGAACCAGAACCGTTGCTTCGTCAGTACCAGACGCACGCATGTTGGTCAGTTTCTTACCGGTCAGACAGTTTACAGTCAGGTCGTTAGAACGACTGTGAATACCGATGATCTGGCCTTCATAAACTTCTGCACCGTGACCCAGGAACAGCTTACCGCGGTCCTGCAGGCTGAACAGTGCGAATGCAACCGCTTTACCCTGACCATTGGAAATCAGTACGCCGTTCTGGCGCTGACCCACATCACCCGGACGAACATCGTCGTAGTGGCTGAAGGTGGAGTACAGCAGACCGGTACCAGAAGTCATGGTCATGAATTCTGAACGGAAACCGATAAGGCCTCGGCTTGGGATCACGTAGTCGAGACGTACGCGGCCTTTGCCATCTGGATTCATGTTTTTCAGGTCGCCTTTACGCTCACCCAGAGCCTGCATTACAGAACCCTGATGTTGCTCTTCAACGTCCAGCGTTACGTTCTCGAACGGCTCTTGTTTACGGCCATCGATTTCGCGGAAGATAACTTTCGGACGGGAAACCGCCATTTCGAAACCTTCGCGACGCATGTTTTCGATCAGAACAGACAGGTGCAGTTCACCACGACCAGACACGCGGAATGCGTCAGCATCCGGCGTTTCTTCCACGCGCAGCGCCACGTTGTGAACCAGTTCTTTGTTCAGACGATCAAGGATCTGGCGAGACGTGACGTATTTACCTTCTTTACCGCAGAACGGAGAGGTGTTTACGCAGAAGAACATAGAAACGGTCGGTTCATCAACGGACAGGGCCGGCAGCGCTTCCACATTTTGCGTGTCGCAAATGGTGTCAGAGATGTTCAGCTCACCCAGACCGGTGATCGCAATGATGTCACCCGCTTCAGCGATATCGCTGTCGATACGCTCCAGACCCAGGTGAGTCAGAACTTTACCGACTTTACCGTTACGGGTTTTACCTTCGCTATCGATGATGGTGACTTGCTGGTTCGGTTTGATTTTACCGCGTTTGATACGGCCGATACCGATAACACCAACATAGCTGTTGTAGTCCAGCTGGGAGATCTGCATCTGCAGAGGGCCGTCGAGATCGACGTCCGGTGCAGGAACATGGTCAACAATCGCCTGATACAGCGGGGTCATGTCTTCTGCCATGTCTTCGTGATCCAGACCCGCGATACCGTTCAGTGCAGAGGCGTAAACGATCGGGAAGTCCAGCTGTTCGTCGGTCGCATCCAGGTTAACGAACAGGTCGAATACCTGGTCAACAACCCAGTCAGGACGCGCGCCAGGACGGTCAACTTTGTTGATAACAACAATAGGTTTCAGGCCATAGGCAAAGGCTTTCTTGGTCACGAAGCGCGTCTGCGGCATCGGGCCGTCAAATGCGTCAACGACCAGCAGCACGGAGTCTACCATGGACATTACACGTTCAACTTCACCACCGAAGTCGGCGTGCCCTGGGGTATCAACGATGTTGATACGGTAGTCATTCCATTTGATAGCGGTGTTTTTCGCGAGGATGGTAATCCCACGCTCTTTCTCCAAATCGTTGGAGTCCATCACACGCTCTTGAGTTTCGGCACGTGCATCAAACGTACCGGATTGCTGCAGCAGCTTATCAACCAGGGTAGTTTTACCATGGTCAACGTGCGCGATGATGGCGATGTTACGCAAATTTTCGATCACAACTTTGCCTCGGGCATTAGAAATAGCGCGTTATTGTACACGGATTAATCGCAGTACAAAACAGGATCACAAACATCCTCCGCAAACAAGTATTGCAGAGTTCCTTTGTGATCGCTTTCACGGAGCGAAAAAAGGGCACCTTAACGCAAATTGCACCAATATGGTGCTTTATGTTCACATACAAGCACTATACTGGTGCAATGACACCATCGTGGTGCAGCCCTTTTGCACTATGATGCGCATGATAGCGCCTTTTGGGGGTAATTTAAAAGTTGGCACAGATTTCGCTTTATATATTTCAGGGCAACAACGCCACTTTTAAGAAGTGTTTGAAGACCTCGTTACCACGACGACAATGACAAATCCGGGAGATGTAAAGTATGTCCGCTGAACACGTTTTGACGATGCTGAATGAGCACGAAGTGAAGTTTGTCGATCTGCGCTTCACCGATACCAAAGGTAAAGAACAGCACGTCACTATCCCTTCCCATCAGGTTAATGCTGAATTCTTTGAAGAAGGCAAAATGTTTGACGGCTCCTCTATCGGCGGCTGGAAAGGCATTAACGAATCTGACATGGTTCTGATGCCGGACGCATCTACCGCACTCATTGACCCGTTCTACGAAGAACCGACACTGATTATCCGCTGCGATATCCTGGAACCAGGTACCCTGCAGGGCTATGACCGTGACCCGCGCTCCATCGCGAAACGCGCGGAAGAATACCTGCGCTCTACTGGCATCGCCGACACCGTACTGTTCGGGCCAGAACCAGAATTCTTCCTGTTCGATGACATCCGCTTCGGCGCATCCATTTCCGGTTCTCACGTGGCTATCGACGATATCGAAGGCGCGTGGAACTCTTCCACCAAATACGAAGGTGGTAACAAAGGTCACCGTCCAGGCGTGAAAGGCGGTTACTTCCCGGTTCCGCCGGTCGATTCCTCTCAGGACATCCGTTCTACCATGTGTATGATCATGGAAGAAATGGGCCTGGTTGTTGAAGCTCACCACCACGAAGTGGCAACGGCGGGCCAGAACGAAATCGCCACCCGCTTCAACACCATGACCAAAAAAGCGGACGAAATTCAGATCTACAAATATGTGGTTCACAACGTTGCGCACCGTTTCGGTAAAACCGCGACCTTCATGCCAAAACCAATGTTTGGCGATAACGGCTCCGGTATGCACTGCCACATGTCTCTGTCTAAGAACGGCGTAAACCTGTTCTCTGGCGACAAATACGCAGGTCTGTCTGAGCAGGCGCTGCACTACATCGGCGGTGTTATTAAACACGCGAAAGCGATCAACGCCCTGGCGAACCCGACTACCAACTCCTACAAACGTCTGGTTCCGGGTTATGAAGCGCCGGTTATGCTGGCTTACTCTGCGCGTAACCGTTCCGCATCCATCCGTATTCCGGTTGTTACCAGCCCGAAAGCGCGTCGTATCGAAGTGCGCTTCCCGGACCCGGCAGCTAACCCGTACCTGTGCTTCGCAGCACTGCTGATGGCTGGCCTTGACGGTATCAAGAATAAAATCCATCCGGGCGAAGCAATGGACAAAAATCTGTATGACCTGCCGCCGGAAGAAGCGAAAGAGATCCCACAGGTTGCTGGTTCTCTGGAAGAAGCACTGAAAGAACTGGATCTGGACCGCGAGTTCCTGAAAGCCGGTGGTGTGTTCACTGACGAATCCATCGATGCTTACATCGCGCTGCGCCGTGAAGAAGATGACCGCGTACGTATGACGCCGCACCCGGTAGAGTTCGAGCTGTACTACAGCGTTTAATTTACGTTAGTCATTCTCCGCCCACTTCTTGTCGCCGCCTGGCGGCAAGAACAAGCTGAGTAAGTTGTTGCCGTGGAACGTTTAGCCCATCTCTGGATGGGCTTTTTTCTCCACGAAAACGCGTAGTTAGCGCCTTTTTCCCGTCCATCCAGCTATAATGCACTAAAACAGTGCAATCAAAGGAGACTGCTAAATGGCAACCGGCGCGCTGCCCGATGCTGGGCAGATCCTCAATTCTTTAATTAATAGCATTCTGCTGGTCGATGATGACCTGGCGGTGCATTACGCTAATCCTGCGGCGCAGCAACTGCTGGCGCAAAGCTCACGAAAACTGTTCGGTACGCCATTACCGGAACTGCTGAGCTATTTCTCATTAAATATCGGTTTGATGCAGGAGAGCCTGCAAACAGGCCAGGGCTTCACGGATAACGAAGTGACGCTGGTGATCGACGGACGTTCACATATCCTCTCTCTGACGGCCCAGCGGCTGCCTGACGGCTTTATTTTGCTGGAGATGGCCCCGATGGATAATCAACGTCGCCTGAGCCAGGAGCAGCTCCAGCATGCGCAACAGATTGCGGCGCGCGATTTAGTCCGTGGCTTAGCCCATGAGATAAAAAACCCACTCGGTGGCTTACGCGGCGCGGCGCAGCTTTTAAGCAGAGCACTGCCCGACCCGTCGCTCACTGAATACACCAAAATGATCATTGAGCAGGCTGACCGCCTGCGCAACCTGGTCGATCGTCTGCTGGGGCCGCAACAGCCGGGGATGCACGTAACCGAAAGTATCCACAAAGTGGCCGAACGCGTCTTTTCGCTGGTGTCGATGGAGCTGCCGGATAACGTGCGGCTGGTGCGTGATTACGACCCGAGTTTGCCGGAGTTACCGCACGATCCCGACCAGATTGAACAAGTATTACTGAATATTGTTCGCAATGCGTTGCAGGCGTTAGGGCCAGAAGGCGGCGAAATCATTCTGCGCACGCGCACCGCGTTCCAGCTAACGCTGCACGGCGAGCGCTATCGCCTGGCGGCACGCATTGACGTTGAAGATAACGGGCCGGGTATTCCGTCCCATTTACAGGACACGCTGTTCTATCCAATGGTGAGTGGCCGCGAAGGCGGCACCGGGCTGGGTTTATCTATCGCCCGCAGCCTGATCGATCAGCATTCCGGCAAAATTGAATTTACCAGTTGGCCAGGCCATACCGAGTTTTCGGTTTACCTGCCAATTCGAAAATAAGGTGTGTTTATGCAACGAGGGATAGTCTGGGTCGTAGATGACGATAGCTCCATCCGTTGGGTGCTTGAACGCGCACTCACCGGGGCGGGCTTAAGCTGTACCACATTTGAAAGCGGCAACGAGGTGCTGGACGCGCTCACCACCAAAACGCCTGACGTGCTGCTGTCGGATATTCGTATGCCAGGCATGGACGGCCTTGCGCTGCTCAAGCAGATTAAACAGCGCCATCCGATGCTCCCGGTCATCATAATGACCGCCCATTCGGATCTCGATGCGGCGGTCAGCGCTTATCAACAAGGCGCGTTCGATTACCTGCCCAAACCGTTTGATATCGATGAGGCTGTAGCGCTGGTTGAACGTGCCATCAGCCACTATCAGGAACAACAGCAGCCGCGCGACGTGCCCGCATTCGGGCCTACTGCCGATATTATCGGTGAAGCACCGGCGATGCAGGACGTCTTTCGCATTATCGGGCGACTCTCCCGTTCATCAATAAGCGTGCTGATTAACGGCGAATCCGGTACCGGTAAAGAGCTCGTCGCGCATGCGCTGCATCGCCACAGCCCACGTGCAAAAGCGCCGTTTATCGCTCTGAATATGGCGGCGATACCGAAAGATTTAATTGAATCTGAACTCTTTGGCCACGAGAAAGGCGCGTTTACGGGCGCGAACACCGTCCGTCAGGGACGTTTTGAGCAGGCTGACGGCGGCACGCTGTTTCTCGACGAAATTGGCGACATGCCCAACGATGTACAAACACGTCTGCTGCGCGTGCTAGCCGATGGGCAGTTTTATCGCGTCGGCGGCTATGCGCCGGTAAAAGTGGATGTGCGCATCATCGCGGCGACCCACCAGAACCTGGAATTGCGCGTACAGGAGGGGAAATTCCGCGAGGATTTGTTCCACCGCCTGAACGTGATTCGCGTGCACCTGCCGCCGCTGCGCGAGCGTCGGGAAGATATTCCGCGCCTGGCGCGTCACTTCCTGCAAATTGCCGCACGCGAACTGGGCGTAGAAGTCAAACTGCTGCATCCGGAAACCGAGGCGGCACTGACGCGTCTGGCGTGGCCGGGCAACGTGCGCCAGCTGGAAAATACCTGCCGCTGGCTGACGGTGATGGCCGCAGGCCAGGAAGTGTTGATTCAGGATCTGCCGAGCGAACTGTTTGAAACCACCGTTCCGGATGGCACGACCCACACACAGCCGGATAACTGGGCGACGCTGCTGGCGCAGTGGGCCGATCGCGCGTTGCGATCCGGTCATCAAAATCTGTTATCGGAAGCACAGCCGGAAATGGAGCGTACATTGCTCACCACTGCCCTGCGTCATACTCAGGGGCATAAGCAAGAAGCGGCGCGGTTGCTGGGTTGGGGGCGTAATACCCTGACGCGCAAGCTGAAAGAGCTGGGGATGGAGTAGCGCCGCGTTGCGCCGGATGGCGCTTCGCTTATCGGGCCTACAAACAACGAGGCGTTGTAGGCCCGGTAATAGCTTAAATCACGCGTGAGAACTGCTGCATCCGCGCTTTCTGCCGCAGATAAGCATCGAAGCACATGCAGATATTACGAATCAACAGACGACCTTTTGCCGTCACCTGAATTCCTTTGTCATCCACATCCACCAGCCCATCTTTCGCCAGCGGTGCCAACAGTTTTAAATCTTCTGCAAAATAGTCAGCAAAATTCAAATCCCACTGCTGCTCAACCGCGGCGTAATCCAGGCGAAAATTACAAATCAGCGCTTTAATCACATCACGACGAATGCAGTCATCACGCGTTAAAGCAATCCCACGCCACAGCGCATCGCCGCGTTCATCGACCTGCTGATAGTAGAGCTTCAGCTCTTTCTGGTTCTGGGCGTAGCAGTCGCCAATCATACTGATGGCGGATACCCCCATACCGAGCAGATCGGTATCACCCTGCGTGGTGTAGCCCTGGAAGTTACGATGCAACACACCTTCACGCTGAGCAACGGCCAGCTCGTTATCCGGGCGGGCAAAGTGATCCATGCCGATAAACTGGTAACCGGCGTCAGTGAGCGACGCGATCGTTTCCTGCAGGATATCCAGCTTCTGCTGAGCAGTCGGTAAATCTGCATCTTTAATTTTACGCTGCGCGGCAAACAGCGTCGGCAGGTGCGCGTAGTTGAAGACGCTCAGGCGATCCGGGTTCAGTTCCGCCACGCGTTTAAGCGTAAAGGCAAAGCTTTCCGGCGTCTGTTTTGGCAGGCCGTAGATCAGGTCAATGTTGGTTGAGGTAAAGCCGATCTCACGGGCGTGATTCAGCAGTGCAAAGATAAACGCTTCGTCCTGCTCGCGGTTCACCAGACGCTGAACCTCTTTGTTGAAGTCCTGTACGCCCATGCTCAGGCGGTTAAAGCCTTCGGCACGCAGATGGTCGATCACGTCCAGTTCGATTTCACGCGGATCAACTTCAATAGAGATCTCAGCGTCAGCGGCAAAATGGAAGTTCTCACGCAGCAGCGTCATCAGGCGCGTAATTTGCGCTTTGTTTAGATAGGTTGGCGTGCCGCCGCCCCAGTGCAACTGGGTGACATTGCGCCCGGTGAACAACGGTGCGCGATGGCGAATTTCCTGCTCCAGCGCGTCGAGATACTGGTCAGCTTTATGCTGCTGGCGTGTGACAATTTTATTGCAGCCGCAGAAATAGCAGAGTTTGTGGCAGAACGGGATATGCACGTACAGCGACAGCGGCCGCTCAGGATATCGCGCAACCGCATTCAGAAATTCGCTCTCGCCAAACGCGTCGGAAAACTCCAGCGCGGTGGGATACGAAGTGTAACGAGGCCCGGAATAGTTATATTTCTGGATCAGGGCCAGATCCCAGTCGATTAACTGCACAGACATGCTTACTCCTTCCAGTGACGTCGCTAACGACGACGGCGTGCCGGCCTGGCTCCTTGTTGAGCCATTAGCCGGTTGCGCAGCCGTTTTTGACGCCGCGACAACCGTTGTAGTTTAACGAATAACCACACCAGATAACATATAACCAGAAGGGTTATACACGTCACCATTCACATTGCCTCTGTGTTGGCTGCGTGCTTTCGCCCCCGTCACGTACTTTTGTACGCTCCTGGGGACTCACTCGCTTGCCGCCTGGACGCACTGTGAATGCTTTTGTGTATATAAGCAGAACCGGGAAACCAACTGCGTGCAAACGTTAGTTTCCGCCCTTAAGCAGACGCATCATGTCTTCCTTGCCCTCTTCTTCCTCTTCTTCTTCGTCATCGTCGTAGGAGAGGCCAAGCTGCTGCATCAGTTCGTCGATTCTGTCCAGTTTGGCATCGACCCAGCTTTGCTCTTCAGCATTCAGTTTTCCGCCTTCTTCCAGGCGCTCCAGCAGCGCATCCAAACGCTCATCCGTTTCTAACTGCTCCAGCTCAGCCTGCGGTGAAAGCATAGGTTTCTCACTTTTTGGTTTTTGCTGACGAGGGGTTGTTGTCTGCGCAGCGGTAACGCCCAGCTGAACAGGTTTT
Source organism: Pseudocitrobacter sp. RIT415 (assembly GCF_003057695.2). Taxonomy (NCBI): domain Bacteria; kingdom Pseudomonadati; phylum Pseudomonadota; class Gammaproteobacteria; order Enterobacterales; family Enterobacteriaceae; genus Pseudocitrobacter; species Pseudocitrobacter sp. RIT415. The sequence goes on from NZ_QBJC02000028.1 coordinate 48,064, forward strand.
TTACTGCCAATACGGGGATCTTTTTCCTGACCTTTTTGGCTTGCGCGACCCGATTCACCGCCACCATTTGCACGGCTGCCCGGCGTATGGCCACGATGCTTCTTCTGGCGCTTACGATCGCGCGCTTCCTGGTCCAGTTCTTCACGGGTTTTGCGGCGCGTTTTGGCACGCGGTGCAGATGTTGGTTTTTTCATGGTGTTGTCTTATGGCCGTTTTATTCAGTATAGAATTGAGGCGGAATCTAGCAGAATACCAACAAAGAAAAAAGGCGACAGAGTAATCTGTCGCCTTTTTCTGACTCTCCACCCTCAACGGGCGCTACATTCCATGTTAGCTACCGACACACCCTGTCTTTCCTTTAGCCTGGAACAATCCCTGTACTGCTCCATTTCCTTTCGCTACGTCTCCGGACGTTTGTCATCCTGACAATCCTAAGTCTTCGCCTCCTGGCGCTCCTGACCCTCATCCTGAGTTAGAAATCCTTCCGGCGTCCTCGCCAATGAGTGATACTTTACCTTGTTGAGCTAAACTAACAAGCAGCGAAACGGCACATAAATATAAAATCAGAGTTTTCCCCAACATTAACTCTATGATTTATCTATTTTTAGCGATTTTTTCTTCTCAAACTTCTCTGAAAATTCGCATAGGGACTATGGGCAATATCTCACAAAGTGTAGGGGTTTTGCTTACATCCTGTAGACTCGCTGAGGAAAATCAGCCTTTTTTTACCGATCGGGTATAATCGCCAGCATTGCCCGATTTAACGGAGACGACCGTTTTGATTAACCTGAATTATCAACTGACGCATTTTGTGACCAGTGCGCCAGATATCCGCCATTTACCTTCTGATACTGGAATCGAAGTGGCATTTGCAGGCCGCTCCAACGCCGGGAAGTCCAGCGCACTCAATACGCTGACGAACCAGAAAAGCCTGGCCCGTACCTCCAAGACACCTGGCCGTACGCAGTTGATTAACCTGTTTGAAGTGGCTGACGGTAAACGTTTGGTCGACTTACCGGGCTATGGTTACGCAGAAGTGCCGGAGGAGATGAAAATCAAATGGCAGCGTGCGCTGGGTGAGTACCTGGAAAAACGTCTGTGTCTGAAGGGGATTGTGATCCTCATGGACATCCGCCATCCGCTGAAAGATCTTGATCAACAGATGATTCAGTGGGCCGTAGACAGTGAGATTGAGGTGCTGGTGTTGCTGACCAAAGCCGATAAACTTGCCAGCGGCGCACGAAAAGCGCAGATCAACATGGTGCGCGAAGCTGTGCTCGCCTTCAACGGTGATGTGCAGGTTGAAGCGTTTTCATCACTGAAAAAACAGGGTGTAGATAAGCTGCGTCAGAAGCTGGACACCTGGTTTAGTGAGATCCCGCCGGAAGTGGCGGCTGAAGAAGCTGAAGAGTAATCATTCTGCCGTCGGGCGCGATTGCCCGACCCTGATTTCACGCAAAGCTGCCATCCGGCGGCTTTTCTTTCGCCCAATAAAAAACGCCCCGGTCATTACTGACCGGGGCGGCTAAAATATTCAGCCAAATCCGATTACGTGAAGTAAAAGGTCTGAAAGATAGAACATCTTACCTCTGTACCCTACGCGACTAACTCTACTCTTTTTTTTGGGTCACAGAAAGCACTTTTTGTAGTTTTTTTTCACTCATTACATAGCGAATTCTAATGTTCATCACAAAACGCTATAAGTTATGTTGCTTACTTACCAAAAAAGCGCTTAGTCGCCGAACGGTTAGTGCGCCTGATCCCAGTTTTCGCCGCTGCCTACTTCCACCAGCAAAGGCACATCCAGTTTGGTGCTATTTTCCATCAGTTCATGGATTTTCTTCGACACGGCATCCACATCATCTTTGTGCACTTCAAACACCAGCTCATCGTGCACCTGCATAATCATGCGCACGCGCGGTTTTTCGCTTTCAAGCCAGGCATCCACAGCAATCATCGCTCGTTTGATGATATCTGCGGCAGTGCCCTGCATCGGAGCGTTGATTGCGGCGCGTTCAGCCCCGGCACGACGCGCGCCGTTGCTGGATTTGATGTCCGGGAGGTAAAGCCGACGACCATCCAGCGTTTCAACATAACCCTGATCTTTCGCCTGAGCACGGGTGCGCTCCATATACTCCATCACTCCGGGATAGCGCTCAAAGTAGAGATCCATGTACTTCTGCGACTCTTTACGCGGGATATTGAGCTGGCGAGAGAGGCCAAACGCGCTCATGCCGTAGATTAAACCGAAGTTAATCGCCTTCGCGCTGCGACGCTGTTCGCTACTGACGCTCTCTAATGGCAGGCCAAAGACTTCCGCCGCCGTCGCACGGTGGATATCTTTCCCTTCGGCAAATGCGGTCAGCAGGCCTTTATCACGCGATAGATGCGCCATAATGCGCAGTTCGATTTGTGAGTAGTCCGCAGAGACAATCACGTAATCTTTCGGCGCGATAAATGCCTGTCGAATGCGACGCCCTTCATCATTACGTACAGGAATGTTTTGCAGGTTGGGATCCGTCGAGGAGAGACGCCCCGTTGCGGTGACAGCCTGGTGATAGGAGGTATGCACGCGCCCGGTTTTCGGGTTGATCATCAACGGCAGTTTGTCGGTGTAAGTGGACTTCAGCTTCGCCAGGCCACGATATTCGAGAATAACTTTTGGCAGCGGATAATCCAGCGCCAACTCCTCAAGCACTTCTTCTGACGTAGACGGCGCGCCGCCCGGGGTTTTCTTCAGCGGTTTAATCCCCTGTTTTTCAAACAGAATCGTTTGCAGTTGCTTCGGTGAGGAGAGGTTAAACTCTTCACCGGCGACCTCAAAGGCCTTCTGTTCCAGCTCCACCAGCCGTTTCGCAATCTCCTGTGAATGTGCATGCAGCACTGCCGGATCAATCTTGACGCCGTTGCGTTCCACACGCGACAGCACCGGCACCAGCGGCATTTCGATATTTTCGAAGACGCTCAGCGGCCCTTTCTCCTTTTGCAGCTTCGGCCACATTTTCAGATGCAACTGCAGCGTGACGTCAGCGTCTTCCGCCGCATAACGGCCCGCTTCTTCCAGTGCAATCTGGTTAAAGGTGAGCTGCTTTTTGCCTTTGCCGGCGATCTCCTCAAAGGTAATCGTTTTGTGCTTCAGCCAGCGCTCAGAAAGGCTGTCCATATCGTGGCGGCCCGCAACGCTATCCAGCGTGTAGGATTCCAGCATGGTGTCATAAGCAATCCCGCGCAGCTCAATGCCATAGTTCGCAAGGATCCCGCGGTCATATTTGAGGTTCTGCCCGACTTTCAGGCATTTTTCATCTTCCAGCACCGGTTTGAGCAGTTCCAGCGCGCGTTCGCGGGAAATCTGTTCTGGCGCGTCAAGATAATCGTGCGCGACAGGCACATACGCGGCAACGCCGGGTTCAGTTGCGAACGACAGGCCAACCATATTGGCAGAGACATTATCAAGGCTGTCCGTTTCCGTATCGAAAGCAAACAGAGGCGCTTTTTTCAGTTTCTCAATCCATTCAACTAACGTCGCTTCATCCAGGATCGTGACATAGTTATCGGCGCTCAGGGTGGCGTTGGTTTCGACGTCTTCCTCCACCACGATAGTGTCCGCCGGTTTGTCAGCGGATTTCGTCGGCTTCGCGCCTTTCGCCTGTAACCATTTTCCTGACTCAACATCGCTTATCCAGCGTTTGAACTCATATTTTTTGAATAGAGCCAGCAGCTCTTCAGCCGCAGGTGGCTGCACTTCCAGCTGTTCGCAGGTCAGCTCCAGCTCAACGTCGGTTTTGATGGTCGCGAGTTTGTAAGAGAGATAGGCCACCTCTTTATTTTGCTCAAGCTTTGCGGCCATCGTTTTCGCGCCACGGAAGCTCAGCCCGGCGATTTTATCCGGCTCGGTATAAAGGGTATCCAGCCCCCCCAGTCCCTGAAGCAGCGCCTGGGCTGTTTTTTCTCCCACACCCGGCACGCCCGGAATATTATCCGAGGAGTCGCCCATCAGCGCGAGGAAGTCAATGATGAGTTCCGGCGGCACACCGTACTTGGTCACCACCTCTTCCGGGCCAAGAATGGTATTCGTCATGGTGTTAATCAGGGTTATACCCGGCGTGACCAGTTGCGCCATATCTTTATCGCCGGTGCTGATCAACACCGGGCGACCCGCCGCTTCCGCTTCGCGCGCCAGCGTGCCGATCACATCATCCGCTTCGACGCCCGATACGGCCATCAGCGGGAGCCCCATGGCTTTCACCATTGCATGCAGCGGCTCGATCTGCGCACGCAGATCATCAGGCATTGGTGGGCGGTGAGATTTGTAATCCTCAAACAGTTCGTCACGGAAGGTTTTACCCTTCGCATCAAACACCACAACAGCGTGTGTCGGCTGATATTGCAGCAACAGGCTGCGCAGCATATTCAGCACGCCATACATCGCGCCGGTCGGTTCGCCTGCGCCATTGGTCAACGGTGGGAAAGCATGATACGCCCTGTAAAGATACGAGGAGCCATCAACGAGGATAAGGGGATTTTCGGGGATCTGAACCATAATTTCCGTGCCTGTTTATCAGATTATGGTTAAAGGATGCCACAGACAGCATGAAAACATGAGTTTTTCGCCCCATTTACGCGAAAAGATTTGCAGATCTTCTGGATCACTCGCAAAACAAATCTGTGGATAACTTTGTGCATAGTTTTATGATGCTAATAACGTGTGATCTTTTGCATTTATGAAAATCATTAATAACCTATATTTTTCAATTACTTGAAAATGGATCTGCCGTGAAAAACACGCTGTGGTGACAATTTATCCTGTGTGGATATAAGCAGAGGTTATTTTTCTGTTCTGGTAAGACCCATCATTTGGTGTGTTTTCTGATAAAATCAGCCTCTTGTGCGTTTTGCCTGCGCGCGTTTAATGACTAACTATCTGAATAAACAAATTATGTCGAGATTTCTCGCGGCGATAACGCTTCCCATAAGTATCGCGCTTACTATTTTACTCACCATATTGTGTTCGGTGCCGATCATCATCGCCGGGCTTGTTAAGCTTATTTTGCCCATCCCGGCAATCTGGCGCTCTGTCTCCGTTTTTTGCAATTTCATGATGTACTGCTGGTGCGAAGGCCTGGCAGCACTGCTGCATCTCAACCCGCATCTGAAGTGGGAAATTGAGGGGCTGGAAAAGCTGAACAAAAAGAACTGGTATCTGCTTATCTGTAATCACCACAGCTGGGCCGACATCGTGGTGCTGTGCGTGATTTTCCGTAAGCACATCCCGATGAATAAGTATTTCCTGAAACAGCAACTGGCCTGGGTTCCCTTTATCGGGCTCGCCTGTTGGGCGCTGGATATGCCGTTTATGCGCCGCTATTCGCACAGCTATCTCATCCGCCATCCGGAACGTCGTGGAAAAGATGTTGAAACCACGCGCCGCTCCTGCGAGAAATTTCGTACACATCCCACCACTATCGTGAATTTTGTCGAAGGCTCACGCTTTACCGAAGAGAAGCGCCGCCAGACCCGCTCGCCGTATAAAAATTTGCTGCCGCCAAAAGCGGCTGGTATTGCGATGGCGCTGAGCGTACTGGGCGCGCAGTTTGATAAATTGCTCGACGTCACGCTGTGTTACCCGGAAAACAACGACAGCCCGTTTTTTGACATGCTGAGTGGCAAGCTGACGCGCATTGTGGTACGCGTGAATCTGTTGCCAGTAGCGGATGAATTACACGGTGATTATGTCTCGGACAAGAACTTTAAGCGCCGTTTCCAGCAGTGGTTGAATGCTCTGTGGGAAGAGAAAGATACGCTGCTGACATCGCTAATTACGCCGCACCCGCAGAAGAAATAATGTCTTTATCTCGCCTCCTGAATAACAGGAGGCGAGATAATCAGCTTATTGCAGGAAACGACCGCCCCGCGCCATAAACTCTTCCGCCGTCATCTCTTTGCCATTAAAGACAACGTTGCCCTGCTGATATTCGAAATCAAGCTTCGCCGCTTTTTCGTCCACGCTGATGAGATCCATCATTTTGCCAAGCGTCGTGAAGTTGTTAACGTCTTTCTCTGCTTGTTTTTGTGCGGAGGCATCATCCTTACCTTCTGCTAGCTTAACTTGCTTAGCGGTATAGGTGATAACATCCACAGGCAGCATGACGTTTGCCGTGATGGTTTTGACATTCTGGTCTACGGATTCGGTTAAGGACCCAGGCGTGAATTTTGCTTTAACCGGATCGGCAATGGCGATATTAACATTAGCCGTCATTTCGCCTTTGTCATTTTTCCAGCTAATCGGGAGTTTGATGACTGGCTCACTTTTCTGGATGTTGGCGATATACTTCGTGAGCAGTTTCAAACTGACCTCACCCATCGCGTCTTCATCTTTACCTGGTGCAGGATTCGCCACGATAGACTTACTCAGTTCCGCGTTGTAATTAGTGAACAACTCGCGAACCGCAACAGGATCGAGATTCTCTAACACCAGAGCAATTTTACCGCTTCCCAGATTCTGTTTTTCCCGAATCAAATCCTTGATGGCATACTCCTGAGTATAGTTAATGTGCTTTTTATCACTGGATAATGCCAAAGCGCCTGTTCCGGTGAAGGTATTAATCTGTATTAAATCTTTGCCCCTGGAGTTTACTCGTATCTTATTCAGTGATACATCAGCATGACCAACAGTGATATTATCATCAACCTTATTACCCGTTGACGTAATAGTCATGGAGTCTGAATAAATTTTCACATCATTACTATCCTGGCTAATAACAATGTTTTTTAACTGCCCATTAATCTGTGCATCCGTGAGCAGTGAATTTTCGCCTGAGACATTAAATTCACCGCCGTCAAAAGCAAACGTGGTTTTGGTATCGGAATAAGAGGCTGGCGCCACTACAACCTGGGTCGCGATAGATTTATCATAAGTTGCACGAATATTTGCATCAATTGGCGAGTGTCCTTTGGCCGCATCAAAGAGGGGTTTGGTGATCTCACCGTTAACCAGCGACACCTTCATTGCTGCCATTGCCGGGGCCAGACTACCTTTCGCCAGCGAGGAAAGCGGGAAAGGGCCATGGTCAACATCAACGTCAAACGCAACGTTTTGCCCGGCTTTGATGCCGCTGGCTTCGGCACCATGTTCAAATGTCAGCACCACCTGAAAATGAGAACTCAGCAAGCCGCTGGTGAATTCCTTGTAACTTAATGTCATCCCCATTTTTTGATGACTTCGCTTTACTGGCCTGATTAAATGAAGAGACAAAATCAGCAACTTTCGGTTCGATCTGTTTACCGGTATACCATGCGCTCCCCATCCAACATACACCTAAAGCCACTACCACGCCCGCCGCCACGACACTCTTTTTCATAACAATCATCCCTAATTAATGTGTGCGGGCATTATATAAAAGAATATCTGGGGGCTGTATATTTATCAGGCGAAAAAGCGAATTATCAGAATGTGTTTATTTAGCAGATAAAAAAAGGCCCGCAATAATTTGCGAGCCATATATATTATTAGTTAAACTTATTTTTTCTCAATAAGTTGTTTTACAGTGTCCGCATACTGTTGAACAAAGATTTCCATGTTGCTGGCATCCATACCCTGTGGATTCAGCTGATATTTACCGTTAACAAACATTGCCGGCACTCCCTGCAATTGCAGGTCAGCGGCCGCTTTTTCCTGCTGTGCTACCAGGGATTTCACGACAAAGCTGTTCCATGCAGCATCGTACTCTTCGCCTTTCACGCCAGCATCGACGAAGACCTTGCGGATATCAGCGACGTTCTGGACAGTCTGTTTTTTCTGAATGGCCTCGAACATTGGCGCAGTGATTTTATCTTCCACGCCTAGCGCCATCGCTACCGCCCACGCCTGAGTCAGATCTTTGCCCAATGGGCCCAGGAACTCAACGTGGTATTTGGTCATTTTGGTGCCTTCCGGCAGTTTCTGTTTCACGGTATCGGAAACATGCAGCACTTCTTCAAACTGATAGCAGTGCGGGCAGTAGAACGAGAAGAACTCCAGCACCTGCGGCTCGCCGGCAACCGGTTTATCGAGGGTGGTGTATTGTTTGCCGTCGGTAATCTGAGCAGCGGAAGCGCTGAATGCCAGAATCATACCTGCCAGCGCAAGCCAAATCTTTTTCATAACGAATTCTCTCCTGAATATGTCAAATTAATACATTGGCGTTAACTGAAGAGGGGGTTCCTGCAGAACCTTCACCTGCTCAATAAATATCGAAATCTGCCGCAGCCAGAAATCTTCCCCGGTAAGCCAGGGGAAATTCTGAGGAAACGCAGGGTCATCCCAGCGCCTGATAATCCACGCCAGATAATAAACCAATCGCATCGCGCGTAAAGGTTCAATCAGGGCTAATTCATCCAGATTGAAATTGCTGAACTCCTCGTAGGCTTCAACAATCATTTCCATCTGCATCCGTTGCTCGGCACGATCGCCATTCAGCAACATCCACAGATCCTGTACCGCGGGGCCGGTACGCGCATCATCCAAATCAACAAACAACGGCCCATCACGCCAGAGAATATTCCCGGCATGGCAATCTCCATGCAGGCGCAGCGTGTTAGAGCGGCCATGCCACTGTGCCATCACGGCATCAATAAGATCGTCGGTCACTCTCAGAAAACGTTCTTTCAACGCGGCGGGGACCAGAGCGGAATGTTCAAAAATGGCGCGTGGCTCAATAAGATACTCTTTCACGCCAATTTCCGGGCGGGCGACAAAGCGAGACTTACGGCCGGTTTGGTGCAAACGACCCAGATAACGCCCAACCCACTCCATTTGATCCAGATTATCGGATTCAAACTGGCGGCCACCCAGGCTTGGGAAGACGGCGAAGTAAAATCCCTGATGGGTCAGCAACGTTTGGTTGTTGAAAGCGATGGGGGCGGCTACAGGCACTTCATCATTAAGAAGTTCCTGGGCGAAGAGATGCTCTTCCAGGATTTGGTCAGCCGACCAGCGTTCGGGACGATAGAACTTCACCACCATACGGCGGCGATCTTCATCCTGAAATTGATAAACCCGGTTTTCATAGCTGTTTAACGGGGTAAGGCCAGAATCCACCCGAATACCCTGATCGAATAACGCATCGATAATGGTATCCGGGTGCAATGTCTGAAAAGTGAAAGCCTTGTCGTTCATCCTGCCAATCCGACTAACTATACGAAGAGTTCAGGATATCATTTCGTAGCGCTTTCAGTGGCTGTGCTTACAACCTTTTACTCTTTAATCACACCGCGCGCTCGTAACAACGCGGTTTTAAAATCTTCTTCATAATCTTTCTGAATCCCGGGAATCACAGCATCTTTTGCCGAGTCACGCATTTTCAGGTGATAGATCAGAATATCATCCGTTAAATCCGCCAGTTCTCCCTCATAACCTGACTCTTTCGCCAGTTTCTGCAAAAATTGCATCAGGTTCAGTTCCGGCTCTTTCTGCCAGGCTGGCTGGAGGAGTTCAATAACTTCATTCAGACGTTTACATTTCATGGTCGTGCTCCTTACTCTTGATTAACACACGGTAGCAGGGTCAAACCCACAATAAAAGAGGCGATATAGTGAATATAACGGGTGTCGTGCTGGCAGGCGGTAGAGCGTCAAGAATGGGTGGGCAGGATAAGGGATTGATGGCGCTGCATGGGAAACCGCTGTGGAAACATGTGGCGGATCGTTTACAGCCACAGGTGAATGGCATGGCGATCAGCGCTAATCGCAATATTGCGGTGTATCAGGCCAGCGGTTTTCCCGTTTATCAGGATACGTTCACCGACTTTCCGGGGCCGCTTGCCGGAATGGCCTCCGTGATCAGGCAAGCCGGCGGCGAATGGTTCCTTTTCTGCCCATGTGATACGCCGTTTATTCCGGCCCATCTGGCTGAACGACTACAATCACAGCGTAATGAAGCACCGGTTGTGTGGGTTCATGATGGCGATCGCGATCATCCGGCAATTGCGTTGGTTCATCGTCGAATAGCTACCGATATCGAAGCCTACCTTGCGCGCGGCGATCGCCGGGTGATGGTATTTATGCGCGAAGCCGGCGGGCATGCGGTAGATTTTAGCGATTGCCAGGGCGCATTCAGTAACGTGAATACGCTGGAAGATTTGACCTGGTTTGAGGCTCGCCCATGATTCCCTTATTAGCGATAGCGGCATGGAGTGGGACCGGTAAAACAACGCTACTGAAGCAACTGATCCCCATGCTATGTCAGCGCGGAATACGACCTGGGCTTATAAAGCATACGCACCACAATATGGATGTCGATAAGCCGGGCAAAGATAGCTATGAGTTGCGTAAAGCAGGTGCGGCGCAGACGCTGGTTGCCAGCACGCAGCGTTGGGCGCTGATGACCGAGACGCCAGAGGAAGAGGAACTGGATCTCCCATTCCTGGCGAGCAGAATGGATGCCTCGAAGCTGGATTTAATTCTGGTGGAGGGCTTTAAGCATGAGGAGATCGCGAAGATTGTCTTGTTTCGCGAAGATGCCGGGCATAAGCCAGAAGAGCTGGTGATCGATGCGCATGTGATAGCTGTCGCCAGTGATATTCCGCTCAGTGTGGATGTGCCGTTACTGGATATTAATGACGTTGAGGGAATAGCGGATTTTGTGGTGCGGTGGATGCGGATGATGTGATTAGTGTAGGCCCGGTAAGCGCAGCGCCACCGGGCCTACAGTGTGTGCGCCATCCGGCGTTTTTTTCGCACCAGTGCAAAAAGGCCATCCTTTCGGATGGCCTTCTGCTTTATTTGATGCCTGGCAGTTCCCTACTCTCGCATGGGGAGACCCCACA
>NZ_QBJC02000029.1:0-56573 GCF_003057695.2 Pseudocitrobacter sp. RIT415
GACGTTAAGAATCCGTATCATTGAGTGCCCACACAGATTGTCTGATAAATTGTTAAAGAGCAGTGCCGCTTCGCTTTTTCTCAGCGGCGCGGGGTGTGCATATTAATCCATCCCGCTACAGAGTCAAGTTTTATTTCACTTTTCTCTGCTGAAGTTCTCTTAAGAACCTCGCTGACCCGGCGGCTTGCGTGCCGTTGTTCCGTATCAGTGGAGGCGCATTATAGGGCGTAATTGAGATCTCGCAAGCATAAAATACAAAAAACTTTTCACTCGCTCACTTTTCATTCAATTCACTTATTTTTGCCTGGTTTATAAACAAAAACGAGCCCCTGAGGGCCCGTTTTTGCATTTTTGTGACTTACTGCACTGCCACAATATGATCGTCTTTAACGTCCAGACGTATCGTTTTCCCAGGAACCAGCTCACCAGAAAGGATTTGCTGCGCAAGCGGGTTTTCAATTTGCTGCTGAATAGCGCGTTTCAAAGGCCGTGCCCCATATACCGGGTCATAACCGTTTTTACTCAACAAACGCAGCGCTTCATCGGAAATTTGCGTTTCATAGCCACGCTCTTCCAGACGTTTGTACAGACGTTGCAGCTGAATCTGCGCAATTGAGGCAATATGCGCTTCACCCAGCGGATGGAACACAACCACTTCATCAATACGGTTGATGAATTCCGGACGGAAGCTCTGACTAACCACGCCGAGCACCACATCTTTCATGTGACCGTAATCCAGCTCGCCAAAGCGTTCCTGAATCAGATCGGAACCCAGGTTAGAGGTCATAATCACTACCGTATTACGGAAGTCGACCGTTCTCCCCTGCCCGTCTGTCAGACGACCATCATCGAGCACCTGCAGCAGAATGTTGAACACATCCGGGTGCGCTTTCTCAACTTCATCCAGCAGAATAACTGAGTAAGGGCGGCGGCGTACGGCTTCGGTTAGATAGCCACCTTCTTCATAACCGACATATCCCGGAGGCGCGCCAACCAGACGAGACACGGAGTGTTTCTCCATAAACTCGGACATATCAATACGCACCATCGCGTCATCGCTATCGAACATGAAGTTCGCCAGCGCCTTACACAGTTCCGTTTTACCGACACCGGTCGGCCCCAGGAACAGGAACGAACCGATTGGACGGTTAGGATCGGAAAGCCCTGCGCGGCTACGACGAATCGCGTTCGATACCGCTTCCACCGCTTCGTTCTGACCAATCACCCGACTATGCAGGTCTTGCTCCATTCGCAGCAGTTTTTCACGTTCGCCTTCCAGCATGCGCGCAACCGGGATCCCGGTCCAGCGCGCCAGCACTTCCGCGATTTCCGCATCTGTTACACGGTTACGCAGCAGTCGCATGGTTTTGCCTTCAGACTGAGTCGCGGCCGCCAGCTGTTTTTCAAGTTCCGGAATTTTACCGTACTGCAGTTCGGACATCCGGCCCAGATCACCCACACGGCGTGCCTGCTCGATGGCGATTTTCGCCTGCTCAAGCTCTGCTTTAATTGTTTGCGTACCAGAAAGTGAGGCTTTCTCCGCTTTCCACTCTTCTTCTAATACCGAATACTGGCGTTCTTTATCTTCCAGCTCATCATTCAGCATATCGAGACGTTTCAGGCTGGCTTCGTCAGACTCTTTCTTCAGCGCCTGCTGTTCCAGTTTCAACTGAATGATGCGGCGGTCGAGTCGGTCGAGTTCTTCCGGCTTCGAGTCAATCTGCATACGGATGCTGGACGCGGCTTCATCAATCAGGTCAATCGCTTTATCCGGCAACTGACGGTCGGCAATATAACGATGCGAAAGCGTAGCCGCCGCCACGATTGCCGGGTCGGTGATTTGCACGTGGTGGTGTAGCTCATAACGTTCTTTCAGACCACGCAGGATCGCGATGGTATCTTCAACGGACGGTTCTGCTACAAACACTTTCTGGAAACGACGTTCCAGCGCCGCATCTTTTTCAATGTACTGGCGATATTCATCAAGGGTGGTCGCGCCCACGCAGTGCAGTTCACCACGGGCCAGCGCCGGTTTCAGCATGTTCCCGGCGTCCATTGCGCCATCGGCTTTCCCTGCGCCCACCATGGTGTGTAGCTCGTCGATAAACAGAATGACGTTGCCTTCCTGTTTCGACAAATCGTTCAGCACACCTTTCAGACGCTCTTCAAACTCACCGCGATACTTCGCCCCGGCCACCAGCGCGCCCATATCCAGCGCCAGTACACGGCGGCCCTTCAGCCCTTCCGGCACTTCGCCGTTCACGATACGCTGCGCCAGCCCTTCGACGATCGCCGTTTTACCGACACCCGGCTCACCAATCAGCACCGGGTTGTTTTTAGTACGGCGTTGCAGCACCTGAATGGTGCGGCGAATTTCTTCATCACGACCGATGACCGGATCAAGCTTGCCCTGCTCGGCTCGCTCGGTCAGATCGACGGTATATTTTTTCAATGCCTGACGTTGGTCTTCGGCATTTTGATCGTTCACGCTCTCCCCCCCGCGCATCTGTTGAATCGCCTGAGTAATGTTGGCAGTCGTCGCCCCTGCGGATTTCAGCAGGTCGGCCAGTGAACCGCGAGACTCAAGCGCGGCCAGAACAAACAGTTCTGACGAAATAAAGTTGTCACCTTGTTTTTGCGCCAGCTTGTCGCAAAGATTCAGCACCCGTACCAGATCCTGTGAAGGCTGCACGTCGCCGCCGGTGCCTTCCACCTGCGGTAAACGGCTTAAAGCCTGATCGATAGCCGTGCGAAGCTGGCCCGCATTAATGCCAGCCGTGGTTAACAAAGGACGAATCGAACCCCCTTCCTGATTCAGTAAGGCGCTCATTAAATGAAGTGGTTCGATGAATTGGTTGTCGTGCCCCAGTGCGAGAGACTGAGCATCGGCGAGAGCAAGCTGGAATTTGTTAGTAAGACGATCCAGACGCATAATTCCTCCCATAACAGGTCAATTTTGCTACTGGAGATTAAATGAGGTCATCCCTCAATTATTCAAGGTTAATGACCTGTTCAATGTGAAAAATAAGTCAGCCTTCTGGATCGTCTTGATTCTTTAGGTTATATCAGCCAAATGAAACTTGCCATACGACCTGTAGTACGGTCGCGACGATATGAGAAAAAATCATCGTTTTGGCTGAAGGTACAGCGGTCACCGCCGTAGATGCGCTGCACACCGACATTTCCCAGACGCTGACGCGCCAGTAGATAAATATCAGCATAGTACTTTTCGCCCGCCGCGCGAAACGCGTTCTTCGCCTGAAGGTCTTTCGCCATAAAGGCATCGCGCACTTCCGGCCCCACTTCAAACGCCGTCGGGCCAATCGCCGGGCCAAGCCACGCCATGATATTTTCAGGGCGATCGTTAAAGCAAGCAACAGTCTCTTCCAGCACGCCTTCACACAGCCCGCGCCAGCCCGCATGCGCCGCTGCCACTTCTGTTCCGTCGAGATTACAGAACAGAACCGGCAAACAATCGGCAGTCATCACCGCACAAACGGTGCCAGGCGTATTACTGTAAGACGCGTCAGCGCGTTTCGAATCATACGGCCCGCCGCTTAAGCGCAGCACATCTTTACCATGAACCTGTTCAAGCCAGACCGGTTTTGCAGGTAAGCCGCCCGCCGCAAATAAACGGCGGCGATTCTCGTCTACGTCATCTGGATTATCACCGCAATGCGCGCCCAGATTCAGAGAATCGTAAGGCGCTTGACTCACACCGCCTTTACGGGTGGAACTACAGGATGCCACGCCCTTCGGCTGCGGCCACTGCGGGATAATCAATGACGTCATAACCAGTCCACATCGTCCTTATGTTCTTCAAAATCGGCGCGCATCGCATCAATAAGATCGACCATATCCTGCGGAATCGGCGCATGCCATTCCATTTCAATACCGGTGATCGGATGATAAAGACGCAGCATGGTGGCATGCAGTGCCTGACGGTCAAATTTACGCAGCGCAGTGATGAACTCATCCGACGCGCCTTTCGGTGGACGCGGACGCCCGCCATAAACCTGATCGCCCACCAGCGGGTGCGTAATATGGGCCATGTGCACGCGGATCTGGTGCGTACGTCCTGTTTCAAGACGCAGCCGCAGACGCGTGTGCACACGGAAGTGTTCCATGATGCGATAGTGCGTTACCGCCGGTTTACCCATTGGGTGCACCGCCATATGCGTACGTTTGGTTGGGTGACGGCTAATCGGTTCTTCAACCGTACCGCCCGCCGTCATATGACCAATTGCCACCGCTTCATATTCACGCGTGATTTCGCGCAGTTGCAGCGACTCCACCAGACGCGTTTGCGCCGGAACGGTTTTCGCCACGACCATCAGGCCCGTGGTATCTTTATCCAGACGATGGACAATGCCCGCACGCGGCACATCGGCAATTGGCGGATAATAATGCAGCAGTGCGTTCAGCACCGTGCCATCCGGGTTACCCGCGCCAGGGTGAACCACCAGATCGCGCGGTTTGTTGATAACAAGGATGTCATCATCTTCGTAGACGATGTTCAGCGGGATATCCTGAGGTTCAAAGCGGATATCTTCATCAATCTCAGCGTTGATCGCGACAGCCTCGCCGCCCAACACTTTTTCTTTCGGTTTGTCGCAAATTTGACCATTAACCTGCACGCGCTGGTCAAGAATCCACTCTTTTATGCGAGATCGCGAATAATCAGGGAACAATTCGGCCAAAGCTTGATCTAAGCGTTGACCAAGTTGGTTTTCGGAGACCGTTGCGGTGAGTTCTACTCGTTGTGCCATATACAGCTTCTTCGTTAACGTTGGGTTTTTACGGCTTCGCCGTTTAATATAGTGTGCTATTGTAGCTGGTCTTAATCGGGAACAGGAACTGCGAATATCCCGTACAAACATTTTGAGGAAAGTCAAAACGTCATGACGCGCATGAAATATCTGGTGGCAGCGGCCACGTTGAGCCTGGCTTTGGCGGGGTGCTCTGGTTCAAAGGAAGAGGTGCCTGATAATCCGCCTAACGAAATCTACGCAACTGCTCAGCAAAAGCTGCAGGACGGTAACTGGAAACAAGCGATAACGCAACTGGAAGCGTTGGATAACCGTTATCCGTTTGGCCCGTACTCTCAGCAGGTGCAGCTGGATCTGATCTACGCGTACTACAAAAATGCCGATCTGCCGTTGGCTCAGGCTGCCATTGATCGTTTTATCCGTCTTAACCCGACGCACCCGAACATTGATTATGTCATGTATATGCGTGGCCTGACCAATATGGCGCTGGATGACAGCGCGCTTCAGGGCTTCTTCGGGGTTGACCGTTCTGACCGCGATCCCCAGCACGCGCGTGACGCCTTCAATGACTTCTCTAAGCTGGTTCGCGGCTACCCGAACAGCCAGTACGTCACGGATGCGAACAAACGTCTGGTGTTCCTGAAAGATCGCCTGGCCAAGTACGAGCTGTCGGTCGTTGATTACTACACTGACCGTGGCGCATGGGTTGCCGTGGTAAATCGCGTTGAAAACATGCTGCGCGATTTCCCGGATACACAAGCCACCCGTGATGCGCTGCCGAAGATGGAAAATGCGTACCGTCAGATGCAAATGACGGCGCAGGCAGACAAAGTCGCGAAAATCATTGCGGCAAACAGCAGCAGCACGCAATCCTGATTTCGAATGCAAGCAAAACGGCAGCCCTGTGGCTGCCGTTTTTTTATCCGCTTAACCCGCCCGCTGAAGCGCTTTAGCGGCAAGTCATCTCATCAAATATGACCGCCTTTTTCCCTTTCGACAAGGAAAAGATCGCCTGTTCCTGCCCTGCCTCACAAAACAGTTTCCTTGACAAAAAGTGACAAAAAAACGTGATTTAAATCACACATTTTGACATTAGGAAAGGTATGCTGGAATCACCAAGACGGAAAGACAAGAGGTAAAATTTATGACAATGAACATTACCAGCAAACAAATGGAAATTACTCCGGCCATCCGCCAACATGTCGCAGACCGTCTAGCCAAATTAGAAAAATGGCAAACTCATATTATTAACCCGCACATTATCCTGTCCAAGGAGCCGCAGGGTTTTATCGCTGACGCCACCATGAACACGCCGAACGGGCTTCTGGTTGCCAGCGCCAAGCATGAAGATATGTATGCTGCAATCAACGAATTGATCAACAAGCTGGAACGGCAGCTCAATAAGGTGCAACACAAAGGGGAAGCCCGTCGCGCCACAACATCGGTGAAAGACGCAAGCTTCGAAGAAGTTGAAGAAGAGTAAAACTGAACTTTGAGTGTATCGCCAACGCGCCTTCGGGCGCGTTTTTTATTGACAGAAGGAAAACGGAGCAGGTACTGTTACCAGACACACTGTAAGGAATCATCATCCGTGAAATCTGTTCTGTTTTTCTTCGCATTCTTTTTTACCTTCCCCTGAACGGGAGGCGTTTCGTCGTAAGATAAAGAATGCGAAGACGAACAATAAGGCCTCCCACTCCGGGGGGCCTTTTTTATTGGCAAGATTGATAACAATAAAGGCACAACTATGACAGCGGAAAACCCGTTACTGGCTCTGCGCGATAAAATAAGCGCGCTGGATGAAAAATTACTGACGCTTCTGGCCGAGCGTCGCGGTCTGGCGGTGGAAGTGGGCAAAGCGAAGCTGGCCTCCCATCGCCCGGTACGTGATATCGACCGGGAACGCGATCTGCTGGAACGGCTGATTGCGCTGGGTAAAACGCACCATCTCGATGCGCACTACATTACCCGCCTGTTCCAGCTCATCATCGAAGATTCCGTTCTCACTCAGCAGGCGCTGCTGCAACAACATCTGAATAAAATCAATCCGCACTCTGCACGTATCGCTTTCCTCGGGCCAAAAGGCTCTTATTCACACCTTGCGGCGCGCCAGTATGCCGCACGCCATTTCGAGCAGTTTATTGAAAGTGGCTGCGCGAAATTTGCCGATATCTTCAATCATGTGGAAACGGGCCAGGCTGACTACGCCGTTGTGCCAATTGAAAACACCAGCTCCGGTGCGATCAACGATGTCTATGACCTGCTGCAACACACCAGTCTCTCGATCGTCGGTGAAATGACGATCGTTATCGATCACTGCGTACTGGTATCCGGATCAACGGATCTCGACACTATCGACACGGTTTACAGCCATCCGCAGCCGTTCCAGCAGTGCAGCAAATTCCTTGCCCGCTATCCGCACTGGAAAATTGAGTACACCGAAAGCACCTCTGCAGCGATGGAGAAAGTGGCGCAGGCCAATTCGCCATGCGTTGCAGCGCTGGGCAGCGAGGCGGGCGGTGCGCTGCACGGCTTACAGGTTCTGGAACGTATTGAAGCCAATCAGACGCAAAACATTACGCGCTTCATTGTGCTGGCGCGTAAAGCGATTGATGTTTCAGACCAGGTTCCGGCGAAAACCACACTGTTAATGGCGACCGGGCAACAGGCGGGCGCACTGGTAGAAGCGCTGCTGGTACTACGCAATCATCACCTGATCATGACCAAACTGGAATCCCGCCCGATTCACGGCAATCCGTGGGAGGAGATGTTTTATCTTGATATCCAGGCCAACCTGGAATCGGAATCAATGCAAAAAGCGCTTAAGGAGCTGGGCAAAATTACCCGCTCCATGAAAGTACTGGGTTGTTATCCGAGCGAGAACGTCGTTCCGGTTGACCCGGCTTAACGCTCAATAAACGGTAACTTCTTCATTCCTGCCACGTTCACTGGCAGGGTGAAGATGGCACCGGAAAGGGGATACTGCTGCACTTCTGCCGCTGACATGTTTTCCCGCGTGGCGGTAATAAAAAGCGTGCGCATATCCGCTCCGCCAAAACAGACCATTGTCGGGCAACGCACCGGCATCCGATACTCTTCCAGTTGTTCGCCTTCCGGGGAAAAACGCGCAATACGCCAGCCATCAAACAGCGCACTCCAGTAACAGCCTTCTCCATCCACCGCCGCGCCGTCCGGAATACCCTCTCCAGGGGCAAATTGATGGAAGATTCCGCGGCTGCCGGGCTCACCGTCGTCATCAAGTGGGGTTCGATAAATCACGCCGTTCGGGGTGTCTGATGTGTACATCCAGCGTTTATCCGCGCTGAACGCCAGGCCATTAGCGCCGTGGATATCGCACTGCACCACCTTCGGCTTCAGTTCATTATCGATGCGTACCAACAACGCACCGTTGTAATCGCCGGGCCCCCAGAAGGTTCCTGCATAGAAACGCCCGTCTCTGTCCGTTCCCCCATCGTTGAAGCGCGCCAACGCCGGATTGCTGGGGTTATCGCAAATTTTTCGCACCAGCAGACCATGTTTATCCGCCAGCCAGATGGCGCTGCGCAGCGCCACGATAAACCCGCCCTTTTCGCGTAATGCGAAACAGCCCACCTCTTCAGGAAACTGCAAAACCTGATGCTCACCGCTTTGCGGATGATATCGATGAATTTCGTATTCCAGAATATCCGCCCAGTACAGTGCCTGCTCCGATTCGCTCCAGGTGGGGCATTCCGGCAGATGTCCGGCGTAATCA
The DNA here is from genome assembly GCF_003057695.2 of Pseudocitrobacter sp. RIT415. Lineage (NCBI taxonomy): Bacteria > Pseudomonadati > Pseudomonadota > Gammaproteobacteria > Enterobacterales > Enterobacteriaceae > Pseudocitrobacter > Pseudocitrobacter sp. RIT415. The sequence goes on from NZ_QBJC02000029.1 coordinate 8,524, forward strand.
AACAACGGTTGTGGCTCAGTCATACGTTTCATCCCTATAAAAAAAGCCAGCGGGCTACCCCACTGGCTTTTAAGTATATACAGAATTTGTTAACGCTATGTGTGACCGTGCTCTTAGGCGCGGCTATCGTTAGCCTGGCGCAACAATGTGCGGCTTTCACTCTGGAAGCGCTGGGCGTAATCGCCAAACCAGTGCTCCACTTTACGGAAGCTGTCGATAAACGCCTGCTTATCCCCCTGCTCCAGCAAACTGATCGCCTCGCCAAAACGCTGGTAGTAACGCTTAATCAGCGCCAGGTTATTGCCAGAGGACATAATGATATCGGCATAAAGTTGCGGATCCTGAGCAAACAGTCGGCCAACCATCGCCAGTTCCAGGCGATAGATAGGCGAAGAGAGTGCCAGCAGTTGTTCAAGCTGAACATTCTCTTCCGCCAGATGCAGGCCATAAGCAAAGGTCGCGAAGTGTCGCAAAGCCTGAATAAAGGCCATGTTCTGATCATGCTCGACAGCGCTGATGCGATGCAGACGCGCGCCCCACACCTGAATTTGCTCAAGGAACCACTGATACGCTTCCGGCTGACGCCCGTCGCAGTACACCACCACCTGTTTAGCCAGGCTACCACTGTCCGGCCCGAACATCGGGTGCAAGCCAACAACCGGGCCCGGATGCGCTTCCAGCATCGCCTGTAACGGCCCGGCTTTTACCGACGCCAGGTCAACCAGAATGCAGTCGGCAGGCAGCGGCGGTAACTTCGCGATGATCTGCTCGGTGACATGAATCGGCACGCTGACGATCACCATGCCCGCATCGGCGACAATCTCCTGCGCCCGCGACCAGTCGTCACGTTCGAGGATACGCACCTGGTAGCCGGACAAATTCAGCATTTTTTCAAACAGCCGCCCCATCTGCCCGCCGCCGCCGACAATAACGACAGGGCGTAACGTTGGATGCAGCGTTTTGAAGCCTTTATCGTTTTCGCTGGAGTACGACTCACGCATCACGCGGCGCAGGACATCTTCTATCAAATCGGGCGGAACGCCAATCGAGGCGGCCTCCTCCCGGCGTGAGGCAAGCATGGTCGCTTCACGTTCGGGAACGTAAATCGGCAGGCCATATTTGCTTTTGACCTCGCCCACTTCAGCCACCAGTTCAAGACGGCGCGCCAGCAACCCCAGCAACGCCTTATCCACTTCATCAATTTGATCGCGCAGCGCGGTCAGTTCAGCAACCATACAATCCTCTTACGCCAGTCGTGTTGCCAGGTGGCCGCGTAAATCCTTGTCTAACTCACGCAGCAGCGCATCGGTGGTTTCCCAACTGATGCAGGCATCGGTCACCGAAACGCCGTATTTCATGTCGCAGCGCGGCTGTTCAGAAGACTGATTACCTTCGTGAATGTTACTTTCAATCATCAGGCCGATAATCGAACGATTACCGTCTTTGATCTGAGCGACAACGGATTCCGCCACCGCAGGCTGACGGCGGTAGTCTTTATTGGAATTCCCATGGCTGCAATCTACCATCAGCGACGGTTTCAGTCCCGCCTGTTCCATCTCTTTTTCGCACTGAGCAACATCTTCTGGCCCGTAGTTCGGTGATTTACCGCCGCGCAGGATCACGTGGCCATCCGGGTTACCCTGGGTTTGCAGTAAGCAAACCTGGCCGGCCTGGTTGATGCCCACAAAACGGTGCGGCATGGCAGCCGCGCGCATGGCGTTGATGGCGGTCGCCAGTGAGCCATCGGTACCGTTTTTAAAGCCCACCGGCATTGAGAGACCAGAGGCCATTTCACGGTGGGTTTGGGATTCGGTGGTACGCGCACCAATTGCAGACCAGCTAAACAGATCGCCCAGGTATTGCGGGCTGTTCGGGTCCAGCGCTTCCGTCGCCAGCGGCAGACCCATGTTGACCAGTTCCACCAACAGACGACGCGCAATTTTCAGGCCGCCTTCCACGTCAAACGAACCGTCCATATGCGGATCGTTGATCAGCCCTTTCCAGCCGACGGTCGTACGTGGTTTTTCAAAATAGACGCGCATCACCAGGTAGAGGCTATCGCTGACCTCCTCGGCAAGGCGTTTAAATCGACGAGCATATTCGATGGCCGTTTCAGGGCAGTGAATCGAGCACGGGCCACACACTACCAGCAGACGAGGATCGCGCCCGGCGATGATGTCAGAGATGGTTTTGCGTGACTGCGCGATTTGCGCTTCCTGTTCAACACTCAGCGGGAATTCCGCTTTCAGTTGTTCTGGGGTGATCAGAATTTGTTCATCGGTAATATGTACGTTATTCAGCGCGTCTTTTTGCATGGTGGCTTACCTGTCTGGCTCGTTTGCGATAGTGGTTTCCTCGGTGAGGTGAAGTAACAATATCATAAAAAGTAAAGATTTCAATCCAAATTACGTAAATATAACTTTACACCAACCTGTTTCAGGCAAATTTTACCGCCAAAAACTGCAAACATATCGTTACACTCATAATCCTGCCTGTCATTCTCCTGATAACAGCGCTCATGAAAATAACTGATCCCCCCTAATCTGGCCTCTTTAACACCTCTGCAATTACAAAAAGAGTCCCTGCAAAATCAACTAAATAAGAGATAACCTTACATTTAATATATTTATTTCTAAGCATGTGATCTCCACCAAATCATTCAATCGAAATTTAACTTAACTAATACGTAATCCATTTCATGATCTAATGACGGGTCAGGCGAAAAATGATAGTCTGCACAGAGAATTTATGGACGCAAAAATCAAAGCTTTACGGCGGATTCCGATGAGCAACCCGTTCTTAAAAATTTCATACTCGCTTTTGCTGGTATTGATATTTTTTTCTCTTAGCAGACCACTTTTTGCCGCTGCGTTAACTGATATGGATAAATCGGTACGTTCAATGGTTTCCGGTATTATCAGCTACACTCGCTGGCCACAGCCTGAACAGCCGCCAACACTCTGCATTTTTAGCTCCGCGCGGTATCGCGATGCATTGATCACAGCCGAGGGGTCTCCCGTCACCTATCACCCGATAATGGTGCATTCCCACCGGGAGGCTCTTAACGCTGGTTGTGCTGCCATCTATTTTGGCTCGGAATCACCTGAACAACAGACAGAATTACAAAATATGCTTAACGCGAGGCCAACATTATTAATTTCAGAACAAAACGCCGAATGTCGTATTGGCAGTTCCTTCTGTCTGCTATTCAATACCGATAAAGTGACATTCGCCGTAAACCTCGATTCCCTTTCTCGTAGTGGCGTCAGGGTCAATCCGGATGTTTTGATGCTCGCACGGAATAAAAATCATGAATAAGGACTATTCAACCCCGCCGCGCCCGACGTTTAAGCGCACCCTACGGCGTATTAGCGTCACCAGCGTATTTATTACCATGACGCTAATTTGGCTACTATTGTGCGGCGCATCCATTGTGACGCTGAAACAATACGCGCAGAAAAATCTCGAGCTGACCGGTTCGACCATGAGCCATAGTCTGGAAGCTGCGCTGGTCTTTAATGACAATACGGCCGCCACTGAAACACTGGCGATGCTGGGCAAACAGGGCCATTTCGCTACCGCAGAAGTGCTTAGCACCGGCAACAAACGCTTTGCCTACTGGCACTATAATGCTTCTGGCGAGCGGGACACGCTCAACAGGTTAGTCAGCCAATGGCTGTTTCCTTTTCCGGTCACGCAGCCCATCACTTACAACGGTCAGACCATTGGTGAGTTACGCTTAACGGCCCGCGACAGTTTGATCAGCCATTTCATCTGGTTATCACTTGGCGTTCTGACCGCCTGTATCGTCTTTGCATCAGCGGTCGCCCTGCTGATTACGCGCCATCTGCATGAAGGGGTCGTCACCGCCCTGCAAAGTATTACCGACGTGGTACATGATGTGCGCACGAATCGTAACTTTTCTCGCCGTGTCAGCGCTGAACGTATTGATGAATTTCACCGTTTCGCTCTCGATTTCAACAGCCTGCTGGATGAAATGGAGGAGTGGCAACTTAAGCTGCAAGCCAAAAACGCCCAACTCCTGCGCACCGCGCTGCACGATGCGCTGACGGGCCTGCCCAACCGCGCGGCGTTTCGTACCCGCATTGCGTCGCTGATGAGCAATCCGCAGATGAAAGCCAGCTCGGCGCTACTGTTCCTCGACGGCGATAACTTTAAACGCATTAACGATACGTGGGGCCACGCCGCAGGCGATTGCGTGTTGATTGATGCGGCAAAACGATTGATGGAGTTCAGCGGGAATCGCCATGCGGCGTATCGTCTGGGTGGTGATGAGTTTGCGGTCATTTTATCGGGGGTGAACAGCGAACATGAGGTGCAGCGGATCTGTGCCGCGCTGTCGCAACAATTCATTCGCCCCTTTGATTTACGCAATGGGCATTATGTGCCGCTGTCGCTGAGCGTCGGCTATGCCTTAACGTGGGAACATAATTCCGTCGAAGATTTACAAGAACTTGCCGATAAGAATATGTATGACATGAAAAATCAGCGTTCCAAAAACTCATTATGAGATGCAAGGAAAGAGTATGTTAAAGCGTTATATCGCCGCCGCGTTGCTATCAACCACTCTGCTGGCAGGTTGCCAGGCCCCTCAGGGGAAATTTACCCCGGAGCAGATCGCCGCAATGAAATCGTACGGATTTAGCGAAACCAACGGGGACTGGTCGCTTGGCCTTTCTGATACCATTCTGTTCGACAAAAATGATTTCCGTTTGCGCCCGGATAGCCAGCAGCAAATCCACACCATGGCTGCTCGCCTGGCATCAACCGGGATCACGCATTTGCGTATGGATGGACACACGGATAACTACGGGGAAGCGAGCTATAACGAAGCCCTTTCTCTGAAACGCGCCAACGCCGTCGCCGAAAGCTGGGCAGAAGGCGCGCGCATTCCGCGCAGCAACCTGACAACGCAGGGGCTGGGGCAAAAATACCCGGTTGCCAGTAACAAAACCTCGCAAGGGCGCGCCGAAAACCGCCGCGTCGCGGTGGTGATCAGCGCCCCTTAAGGCTTATTGCACTGGCTGCGTTTGAGTCGCTTCCTGATGACTCCGCCAGCGCAGCCAGTCAATGACCACAAATAACAACAAACTAACGCCCATCACCGGCAGCGCCAGCCCCAACAGAATAGTCATCACAAGCGTCGTCAGACGTCCTGCCAGTGATAACGCCAGCCAGCTCTGAGACAAAGTCTGAAGCGGACTCGCAGCCGCCTGCGCCGGACGCTTAATCCACCACAGTCGATATCCCATCACGATCGCCACGCACAACGCCAGTCCGAAAGCGATCAGCAGCAACTGGTTCGGCAGACCGAACAGAATCCCCATATGAAAATCAACGCCCCAGCGGGTAAGCTTCGCCATCAGCGGGAAATCAGCAAAACGCGTGCGATCGAGGATCGCAAGGGATGCGCCATCTACCGCAACGGCATCCACCTGGGTCGGCCAGCGCCGATCGATTTCCGTCACCGTCCAGGCACGATCTTCACTGCGTGGCGGGCGAATCTCCACCAACGTCGCATCAATCCCCGCTCGCTGTGCTGCAGCCAGTACGGAATCAAACTTTTCTCCAGCGATAACCGGCGGCGTCATGCCAGGCATTGCCGCCATATGGCCCTTATGTTCCGCATGCGGATCTGCCATTTCCATTTTGCCGTGCAGTTGCGTATTCACCTGCGGCGTCATCCAGCCCAATGCCGCACGCATTTTATCGACGTTGCCGCCCGCCCACTGTGACCAGGTCAGCCCGGTTGCGGAGAAGAGCAGCATCCCCGCCAGCAACACCCAACCAAGCGTAACGTGCACACGACGTGTGTTCTGGAAGCGATTGTTAACACGGCGTTTGGGTCGGGTCACGGCCCACAGCGCAATACCCCCCAGCGCGGCAACCCACATCCATGATGCCGCCAGTTCGCTGTAGAGACGCCCAACATTGCCTAACAGTAATGAGCGGTGGGCGTAATCTATCCATTGACGCAGCGGCAATATGCCACTGGTACCGTAAACGGCCATATCCCCCGTCACCGCAAGCGTGACCGGGTCGATAAAAATCGCCCGATTTTCAGACTCGCCAAGAGCAGGATCGGCAAACATCACGCGGGTGGTTTCGCCCGCAGATAGCGCCGGGCGTACGGCATGCAGGCGAAGCTCACCGCCGGAGACCTGCTGCGCGACCGCAATTTGGTCGGCCAGTGCATGACGTTCTCCGCTCATGGTGCCGTGCAGCGCGCGCTGGTAAAGCATATTTTCCAGTTGGGGCGTAGCGACATACAGTGTGCCGGTTAACGCCGCCACAAAGATAAACGGCCCGACAAACAGACCAATAAAAAAATGCAGGCGACGAAGCAAGTGTACCCATGCCGCCCGTGAGGTGCAGGTTGTCATACTTTTCCTTTTTAGATGCGAAAAGAGTCGTGGCGTATTACGCCATTTATAATGTTTTAACAGGAAAAAGCAGACAGGCGCGGCGGCGCGCGGGTATCAGGAAAGAGCCAGGGAAAATAGTGCCAGTGCTTTACAGCAGGCCGCATCAGCCGGACACGGCAGCGTAACAGCAGGCCACATAACAGGATAACCAGCGCCAGAATCAGCCCCGGTACGTGCGCCATTAAAACGCAGTAGCCGCAGGCCTCGGCGTGGTCGACCGGCATACTCTGAGAAGAGGAGTGATGCTCTGCATCCATACTCATCGCATGGTGCATACCGGGCATCGCGCTCATCGGGTCTTTTTGCAGCGAAACGGAGATCAGGGGCGCCACGATAATCAGCGCAATAGCGAACAGCGCGAGCCAGGCCGCGTGTCGTTTTAGCGCTGAACCATGAAACCGATTGCTGCTCACGATACCCTCCGATAAGGAGCGGATATTGTAAATGAATTATCTCAAAACAGTTAACATGGAGTGCCCCAGGCGATAAAAAAAGGGCCAGCCTTTCGGCCAGCCCTTTCTAACAGGATGTCGCTTACGCGAATCTTAGTTAAGACGCTCTTTGATACGAGCAGACTTACCAGTACGTTCACGCAGGTAGTACAGTTTAGCTTTACGCACAGCACCACGACGTTTAACAGCAATGCTGTCAACAACCGGAGAGTGAGTCTGGAAGACACGCTCAACGCCTTCGCCGTTGGAAATTTTACGAACAGTGAATGCAGAGTGCAGACCGCGGTTACGAATAGCGATAACCACGCCCTCGAATGCCTGCAGACGTTTTTTGGAACCTTCAACAACCCATACTTTCACTTCCACGGTATCACCCGGACGGAAGGAAGGTACGTCCTGCTTCATCTGTTCTTGTTCAAGTTGCTTAATAATGTTGCTCATAATTTAATCTCTTATCCTGGGTAAACTGATATATCGGGCGCGTATTACGCTTGCCCATCATGTTTATGTTGCTGTTGTGCGTGCTCCTTTTGGAACTCCGCCAGCAACCTTGCTTGCTCTTCAGTCAGAGCCAGGTTTTCCAGAAGTTCAGGTCTTCTAAGCCAGGAGCGGCCCAGCGACTGTTTCAAACGCCAGCGACGTATCTCGGCATGGTTCCCCGACAGTAACACTGGCGGTACTTCCATCCCTTCTAACACTTCAGGACGCGTATAGTGGGGGCAATCCAGCAACCCGTCAGCAAAGGAATCTTCCGTTGCCGATGCTTCGTGACCCAGTACACCCGGGATGAACCGGGAAACGGAGTCAATCAGCGTCATTGCCGGTAACTCACCACCGCTGAGAACGTAATCGCCGATTGACCATTCTTCGTCAATTTCGGTCTGAATCACGCGCTCATCAATACCTTCGTAGCGACCACACACCAGAATCAGTTTCTGATTCGTTGCCAGTTCGCTGACGCCTGCTTGATCAAGCTTGCGTCCCTGAGGTGAAAGATAAATCACCTTTGCGCCTTCACCTGCCGCGGCTTTTGCTGCATTGATGGCATCCCGTAAAGGTTGCACCATCATTAACATCCCCGGCCCGCCGCCGTAAGGACGATCGTCCACGGTACGGTGCCGGTCATGCGTGAAATCACGAGGACTCCAGCTCTGGATGCTCAGCAGGCCATTTTTTACTGCCCGGCCAGTTACCCCGTAATCGGTAATTGCGCGGAACATTTCAGGAAACAGGCTAATTATGCCAATCCACATAGCGCCGTCTTTTACCGTTTATCCGGTGGTTTAAAAACCAGGATCCCAATCTACTTCGATTGAACGAGTAGCGAGATCGACTTTCTTGATAACCTGCCCATCGAGGAACGGAACCAACCGCTCCTTGATACCAAACGCATCTTTCAGGTTTGCCTTGATGACGAGTACGTCATTCGAACCGGTTTCCATCATATCGATGACTTTACCGAGATCGTAACCTTCCGTTGTGACTACCTGGCAGCCCATCAGGTCTTTCCAGTAGTAATCACCCTCTTCCAGTGTTGGCAACTGCGATGAATCAACGATAATTTCGCAATTAGTCAGTAGATTCGCAGCATCGCGATCATCAACGCCTTTCAGCTTAATGATGATGTCCTGATTGTGGTGGCGCCAGCTTTCCAGCTCAACGACCTGCCACTGACCCGCCTTCTGGATTAACCAGGGCTGATAGTCAAAAATGCTTTCGGCGTCTTCGGTGGAGGAAAACACTCTGAGCCAACCACGGATACCGTAGGAAGAACCCATTTTGCCCAATACGATGGGATCAACAGGTGCCTGTGCGGTGAGTTGCTTGCTCATCATGACCACCGTGACAGATTAAGCTGCTTTTTTAGCTTCTTTGATCAGCGCAGATACGCGATCAGAGATAGTTGCGCCCTGGCCAACCCAGTGCTCGATGCGATCCAGATCCAGGCGAGTGCCTTCTTCTTTTTCGCTCGCGATCGGGTTGAAGAAACCAACGCGCTCGATGAAGCGACCGTTACGTGCATTACGGCTGTCAGTCACAACAACCTGGTAGAACGGACGCTTTTTAGCGCCGTGACGAGCTAAACGAATAGTTACCATAACATCCTCTTGTGTGAATAGAACAACCGGGCCCCATCGAGGGAAGGGGCCCGGTGTCATATTAAAAGCCCGAAAATTTTACTCATTTTTGGGCAAAAATCAATTCAAAACTACAATACGCTAGATAATTCGAGTTGCAGGAAGGCGGCAAGTGAGCGACTGAGCGACAAATTCGTCTGGAACGAATTTGACCAGCCAAAGGCTGGCCTCCGGTGAGGGACAAGGATGTCCCTCATTAATCCCCGGGAGCGTACATAAGTACGTGACCGGGGTGAACGAACGCAGCCAACGCATCTGCGGCTCGAATTATGACGCGTATTAGCGGCCTGGGAAGCCTGGGGGCATCATACCTTTCATCCCGCGCATCATCTTCGCCATGCCGCCCTTCTTCATTTTCTTCATCATGCGCTGCATGTCGTCGAACTGTTTCAGAAGGCGGTTGACGTCCTGAACCTGCATACCGCAACCAGCAGCAATACGGCGTTTACGGGAACCTTTAATGATTTCCGGCTTCGCGCGCTCTTTCAGGGTCATGGAGTTGATGATGGCTTCCATACGCACCAGCACTTTGTCATCCATCTGTGCTTTTACGTTGTCCGGGATCTGGCCCATACCTGGCAGCTTGCCCATCAGGCTGGCCATGCCACCCATGTTTTTCATCTGGCGCAACTGCTCCAGGAAGTCAGTCAGGTCAAAGCCGTCGCCTTTTTTCAGCTTGGAGGCCAGTTTCTCAGCCTGCGCGCGGTCAACTTTGCTTTCGATATCTTCGATAAGCGACAACACATCGCCCATGCCGAGGATACGCGAAGCGATACGATCCGGGTGGAACGGCTCCAGCGCTTCGGTTTTTTCGCCGACGCCGAGGAATTTAATCGGTTTACCGGTGATGTGACGAATCGAGAGCGCCGCACCGCCACGGGCATCGCCGTCGACTTTGGTCAGCACCACGCCAGTCAGCGGCAGCGCTTCGTTGAAGGCTTTCGCGGTATTCGCCGCATCCTGACCGGTCATGGCATCAACGACAAACAGGGTTTCTACCGGATTAATCGCGGCATGCACCTGTTTGATTTCGTCCATCATTGCTTCGTCTACGTGCAGACGACCGGCGGTATCCACCAGCAGTACGTCGTAGAATTTCAGCTTCGCTTCTTTTAGTGCCGCATTGACGATGTCGATAGGTTTTTGGCCGACATCGGACGGGAAGAAGTCCACACCAACCTGTTCAGCCAGCGTTTCCAGCTGTTTGATCGCCGCCGGGCGATACACGTCGGCAGAGACAACCAGCACTTTCTTCTTGTGTTTCTCGCGCAGGAATTTACCAAGCTTACCGACGCTGGTTGTTTTACCCGCCCCCTGCAAGCCCGCCATCAGCACCACGGCTGGCGGCTGTGCGGCCAGATTCAGCATCTGGTTCTCTTCGCCCATCGCCGAAACCAGTTCGTTGCGGACGATTTTGACGAATTCCTGACCCGGGGTCAGGCTTTTGTTAACTTCATGACCAACCGCTTTCTCTTTTACGCGGTTGATAAACTCACGCACCACCGGCAACGCGACGTCGGCTTCAAGCAGCGCCATGCGCACTTCGCGCAGCGTCTCTTTGACGTTGTCTTCGGTGAGGCGGCCACGCCCGCTGATGTTACGCAGCGTCCGTGACAAACGATCGGTTAAATTATCAAACATTGTCTCTCGCCTAAGGTGGAAACGGTTGGTCGCGGTGCGACACAAAAATAGAAATTTGCCGGAGTATAACACGACAGCGCCCGAGTTGTGATGCCGCGGTTTGCCTCAAAGCGCCCGATGTTTTGCACAACGCCCCGCACCTTGATACAACTTGAATGATTTTGCGTATATACTGCCCTTCTTACACTTTTATTGACGATTGCCGACACACTCTATGCCCGTTTTTGCCCTGCTCGCGCTTGTCGCCTACTCCATCAGCCTGGCGCTGATCATCCCCGGTTTGCTGCAAAAAAACAGCGGCTGGCGGCGTATGGCTATTCTTTCTGCCGTTATCGCGCTCGTCTGCCACGCTTTCGCGCTTGAAGCCCGTATCCTGCCTGGCGGCGAGAATGGCCAAAACCTGAGCCTGCTCAACGTCGGTTCGCTGGTCAGCTTGATGATTTGTACGGTGATGACGATTGTCGCCTCACGCAATCGCGGCTGGCTGCTGTTGCCGATTGTTTACGCTTTTGCATTAATTAATCTGGCTTTTGCGACGTTTGTTCCGAATGAATACATCACGCATCTGGAAGCCACGCCGGGCATGATGGTGCATATTGGCCTGTCGCTGTTCGCTTATGCGACGCTGATTATCGCGGCCCTCTACGCACTTCAACTAGCATGGATTGACTATCAGCTGAAAAACAAGAAGCTGGCTTTCAGCCACGAAATGCCACCGCTAATGAGCATTGAACGTAAAATGTTTCATATCACGCAGGTGGGGGTGGTACTGCTTACGCTTACCCTGTGCACCGGCCTGTTTTACATGCATAACCTCTTTAGCATGGAAAACATCGACAAAGCGGTGCTCTCAATCGTGGCCTGGTTTGTCTACATTGTGCTGCTATGGGGCCACTATCATGAAGGATGGCGTGGACGCCGCGTCGTGTGGTTTAACGTCGCTGGCGCAGGCATTCTGACCATGGCGTATTTTGGTAGCCGGGTCATTCAACAGCTTGTCGGCTAGACACAACTAAGGAACACCTTTTGGAACATATCTCCACCACCACACTGATCGTCACACTGATCATTATGGTGGTCATCTCCGCCTATTTCTCCGGTTCGGAGACTGGCATGATGACACTCAACCGCTATCGTCTGCGTCATCTTGCCAAACAGGGCAATCGCCAGGCGAAGCGCGTAGAAAAACTGCTGCGTAAGCCCGATCGCTTAATTAGCCTGGTCCTGATTGGCAATAACCTGGTCAACATTCTGGCTTCCGCGCTGGGCACCATCGTCGGGATGCGTCTTTATGGCGATGCGGGCGTAGCCATTGCGACCGGTGTTTTAACGTTCGTGGTGCTGGTGTTTGCTGAAGTCTTGCCGAAAACCATCGCCGCGCTTTACCCGGAAAAAGTGGCCTATCCCAGCAGTGTCCTGCTCGCCCCGCTACAAATTCTGATGATGCCGCTGGTGTGGCTGCTCAATATGATCACCCGCCTGCTGATGCGCATGATGGGGATAAAAACTGACACCGTGATGAGCAGCTCGTTGAGCAAAGATGAACTGCGCACGCTGGTAAATGAATCGCGCTCGCAAATTTCGCGTCGCAATCAGGACATGCTGCTATCGGTGCTGGATCTCGAAAAAGTGAGCGTCGATGACATTATGGTGCCGCGCAATGAAATCGTCGGTATCGACATCAACGATGACTGGAAGTCGATTGTTCGTCAGCTCACCCACTCCCCGCATGGCCGTATCGTCCTCTACCGCGACTCGCTGGACGATGCCATCAGCATGCTGCGCGTCCGCGAAGCCTGGCGCTTAATGCAGGAGAAAAAAGAGTTCACCAAAGAAGTGATGCTGCGCGCCGCCGATGAAATTTACTATGTGCCGGAAGGCACGCCGCTCAGCATTCAGTTGGTAAAATTCCAGCGTAATAAAAAGAAGGTTGGTCTGGTAGTCGATGAATACGGCGATATTCAGGGACTGGTAACGGTTGAAGACATTCTCGAAGAGATTGTCGGCGACTTCACGACCTCGATGTCACCAACTCTGGCGGAAGAAGTGACGCCGCAGAATGACGGCTCGGTAATTATTGATGGCAGCGCCAACGTTCGTGAACTGAACAAAGCCTTTAACTGGCATATGCCGGAAGACGAAGCGCGTACGATTAACGGCATGATCCTCGAAGCGCTGGAAGAGATCCCGGCAGCAGGTACCCGCGTGCGCATTGGCCAGTACGATATTGATATTCTCGACGTACAGGACAACATGATTAAGCAGGTGAAAGTGATGCCGGTGAAACCCTTACGTGAAAGCGTGCAGTCCTGAAAATACCAAAAAGGCCTCTCGGGGCCGTATAGATGGCTGACAAAGTGCGCGTTGTTCTTGCCGGATGGGCGTAAACGCCTTATCCGACCTACAAAACATTGCAGAAACCTTGTAGGCCGGATAAGCGTAGCGCATCAGGCGACTTTGCGCGTGTTATATCCACTTCTGCAGCCACGCTTCCAGCTCTATTGCCGTTTTAGGACGCGCAAAGAAATAGCCCTGCGCTTCATCGCACGCATAGTCACTGATAATCTGCGCGGTGGTTTCATCTTCCACCCCTTCCGCGAGCACCCGATAACCCAACTCCTTCAGCATACGAATCACGTTACGCACAATGACACGCCGTGAAGGCTCTTTGAGCAGATCGTCAATCAATGATTTATCCAGCTTGATCGTATCGAGCGGAATACGCAGCAGGTAATTGAGGTTGCTGTAACCCGCGCCAAAATCGTCCAGCGAGACAGAAAAACCTTTATGGCGCAGTAAGCGTAGCTCTTCCAGCACCTGAGAGCTGGCCAGCAGCTTTTCTGTTTCCAGACACTCAACCCCCAGCATGCCATTATCCAGCCCGGCCTGCGCCATTTTATCGTGCAATCGTTGGGTAAAGCGATCACGCGTCAGGTCCAGCACGCTGATATTGATCGAGGCGGGTAACGCGATACCTTTTTTCTCCCATTCAGCCAACTGGGCAATCGCGTGATCAATCACCCAGTCAGTCAGTTCAACCATCAAACTGGTATTCTCAATCAGCGGTAAAAAGCTTCCGGGTGGGATGATCCCGCGATCCGGATGATTCCAGCGGATCAGTGCTTCCAGCGCCACCGGCTGCCCGGCAGGCAGAGACACCTTCGGTTGCCAGACCAGATAGAGCCCGCGATCTTTACGAATGGCTTCAGTCAGGTCGTTAAGCAGATAAAAATCTTCGTTACGACGGCAATCATCGTCCTGATTGTAAATCCCCCATCGCAGCCGGTTATGCCGGGCTTCGTATAGCGCACTCTCAGCCTGACGCAGAATTTCATGTCCGGAACAGATAGGCAACGTAATCGCCGTTTCGCCGACGTAAATCTTCAAATCAATGGTAACGGCATCAGAAAGATGCGCCTGCAGGGCCATGAGCTGCTGCTCACGCCGCTGACGGTCAGCAGGCGTCAGGGGTTTTGAATAGAGCGCAAAGCGCCCGGCGCTCAGCATATACAGCTTTTCACACTGCGAGAGTTGCAACACCCGCAGCAGCGCCTGGCTAATATCTCTCACCAGCGTATTCAACCGGCTGGTGCCCATCACGCGGGCAATGTCATCAGATTGCGTCACGCCAATACACTCGATCACCATCAGCGAGTTGCCGGGGCACTCTTCCGCGAACGTCTCATCCTGCAAATCATTAATCAGTTGATGCATGTTTGGCAGGCCGCTATTGAGATCGGTCAGCGCCACATCCAGCCACGACTCAATAAAGCTGGAAACCAGTTCGGCAATGAAGTTCAGCGAGGCCAGCTCGTCGCAGGTGAGATCGCGGGGAATCGTATCGACCACGCAATAGGTTCCCATTGTGCAGCCGTTTTTGAAGGTCAGCGGCATGCCCGCGTAAAAGCGCAACCCAGGGTCGCCCACCACCATCGGGTGGTCACAAAAACGGGCATCCAGCAGCGTATCAGGCACAATGACCGGTTTTTGGGTATCGACCACATATTGGCAAAACGTGAACTGTCGTGGCTTCGGTGCCATCGAAATCTGATGCGATACGATCACATTGCGTGTCTTGTCATCCAGCACAGAAATGTAACCCGCTGGCATATGGAAAAGTGATGTGGTGAGTTGCAAGAAATGACGAAGAACATCGTCACGAGTTTTATCCTGACGTACTAATACCCCCATTTCTTCGGGGGGAAGCGCCCGGGTCTTTACAGCCGACTCCAGCATAAATGTCCCTCTTCATGTGAGCCTGTGAAGAGGCAGTATAAAACGCCAGCAACGGTGGACAAATATCAGGCCTAAGCCATCTAAAGCAAAAAGCCCTCACGAGGAGGGCTTCTGGAACAGGGCGACTTTTCGGTTACGCTTTCGCTTTCGCAACGGAAACCATCGCGGCGCGAATAGTGCGGCCATTCAGCGTGTAGCCTTTCTGCATCACCATCAGTACGTTACCCGGTGCGATGTCTTCAGACTCCACCATCGCAATCGCCTGGTGTACGTTCGGATCCATCGGCACGTCGATCGCGTCAACAACCTGAACGCCGAATTTACCCACCACGTCGAGCATGGATTTACGGGTCAGTTCGATACCTTCGATCATCGCCGCCATATCGGTGTTATCTTTGTCCGCCACTTCCAGCGCACGGTCGAGGCTATCCAGCACCGGCAGCAGTTCGTTGACGAATTTTTCCAGCGCAAATTTATGCGCCTTTTCGACGTCGAGTTCAGTACGGCGACGGAGGTTTTCCATTTCCGCTTTGATACGCAACACACCATCACGCTCACGCGTCTGGGATTCCGCTAACTGAGCTTCCAGATTCGCAATTTTTTCATCGCGCGGATCCACCTGCTCAGCAGACGCGTCAGACTCTACAGCTTCAACGTCATCATGCTGTTCCGTGATAATTTCTTCCGGGGCTTGCCCCTCAGGCGTTTTCTGTTCTTTACTGCTCATGAATTTCTCCGCGTTTTTTTTCGCAATCATCTCGCTAACTTGGCTTATTATGGGGATAAGATTCCGCGTTTCAAGGGAAGCTCTCACATTGTCATCAATCTTCGGCACAAGGACCTTCAGAAAATGAACAATCATTTCAAGTGTATCGGTATCGTAGGGCACCCTCGCCATCCGACCGCGCTGACCACACATGAAATGCTCTATCGCTGGCTGAGCGCCAAAGGCTATGAAGTGATTGTTGAACGCCAGATTGCAAAAGAGCTGAAACTGGATAACGTGCAAACCGGCACGCTGGCCGAAATTGGTCAAAAAGCCTGCCTTGCCGTGGTGGTCGGCGGCGATGGCAATATGCTGGGGGCGGCGCGCACCCTGGCCCGTTACGATATAAAAGTGATCGGTATAAACCGTGGCAATCTCGGTTTCCTTACCGACCTCGACCCGGACAACGCGCACCAGCAATTAGCCGACGTGCTGGAAGGCAATTACATCACCGAGAAGCGTTTTCTGCTGGAAGCGCAGGTTTGCCAGCAGGATTGCCAGAAGCGCATCAGCACCGCCATTAATGAGGTGGTTCTGCATCCCGGTAAAGTGGCGCATATGATTGAGTTCGAAGTGTATATTGATGAAACCTTCGCCTTCTCGCAGCGATCCGATGGCCTGATTATCTCGACGCCGACCGGTTCTACCGCCTACTCCCTTTCGGCAGGCGGCCCGATTCTGACGCCTTCACTGGATGCCATCACCCTGGTGCCCATGTTCCCGCACACGCTCTCAGCGCGTCCGTTGGTAATTAACAGCAGCAGCACCATTCGTCTGCGTTTCTCGCATCGTCGCAACGACCTGGAGATCAGCTGCGACAGCCAGATTGCCCTGCCGATTCAGGAAGGTGAAGATGTGTTAATTCGCCGAAGCGATTATCACCTCAATCTTATTCACCCAAAAGATTACAGCTATTTCAACACATTAAGCACTAAACTGGGCTGGTCAAAAAAATTGTTCTAAATTTGCCAACAGCACTTTACTGTATAAAAAACCAGTTTATACTGTATGAAAACACAGTTATGGTTTTTCATACAGGAAAGCAGCTATGTTGGCACAACTGACCATCAGCAACTTTGCAATCGTTCGTGAACTTGAAATCGACTTTAACGGCGGCATGACGGCCATCACCGGTGAAACCGGGGCCGGTAAATCTATTGCTATCGATGCCCTCGGTCTGTGCCTCGGTGGCCGCGCGGAAGGCGATATGGTGCGTGCGGGTGCCAGCCGTGCCGACCTCTGCGCTCGCTTCGCCCTGAAAGACACGCCAGCCGCGCTGCGCTGGCTTGAAGAAAACCAGCTTGAAGATGGCCGCGAATGCCTGCTGCGCCGCGTTATCAGCAGTGACGGGCGCTCTCGTGGTTTTATCAACGGCACCGCCGTGCCACTCTCACAGCTCCGTGAATTGGGTCAGTTGCTGATTCAAATCCATGGTCAGCACGCGCACCAGCTTCTGGTTAAACCCGAACATCAGAAAACCCTGCTCGACGGCTATACGGGCGAATCTACCCTTATCCGACAGATGGCTGAGCATTACCGTCTGTGGCATCAAAGCTGTCGGGATTTAGCACAGCATCAGCAGCAAAGCCAGGAACGCGCCGCGCGCGCCGAACTGCTGCAATATCAGCTTAAAGAGCTTATCGAGTTCAACCCGCAGCCCGGCGAATATGAGCAAATAGACGAAGAGTACAAGCGTCTGGCTAACAGTGGGCAATTGCTCTCCACCAGTCAGCATGCACTGGCGCTGCTCGCCGACGGAGAAGACGCCAACCTGCTAAGCCAACTCTATACTGCTAAGCAGCTCACTACTGAGTTGGTCGGTATGGACAACAAACTCGCCAGCGTGCTCGATATGCTGGAGGAAGCGTCTATCCAGCTCAGCGAAGCCAGCGATGAACTGCGTCACTACTGCGACCGTCTCGATCTCGACCCGAATCGCCTGTATGAACTGGAACAACGCCTGTCGCGGCAAATCGCGCTGGCGCGTAAACACCATATTTCGCCCGAAGCGTTGCCCGACTTCTACCAGTCGCTGCTTGATGAACAACAACAGCTTGACGATCAAAGCGACTCACTGGAAACCCTGAAGCACGCGGTGGAACGTCATCACCAGTTGGCGCTGGAAACCGCGCGTCAGCTTCATACTTTGCGCCTCAACAGCGCACAGGAGCTTGCGGGGCTTATCACTGACAGCATGCATGCGCTCTCTATGCCGCACGGCGTCTTCACCATTGACGTCAGCTTTGAAGAACAGCACCTCACAGCAGACGGCGCAGACCGCATTGAATTTCGCGTCACCACCAACCCAGGCCAACCGCTCCAGCCCATTGCGAAAGTGGCCTCTGGTGGCGAACTGTCGCGTATTGCGCTGGCAATCCAGGTGATCACCGCGCGTAAAATGGAAACCCCGGCGCTTATCTTCGATGAAGTGGATGTGGGGATCAGCGGCCCGACCGCCGCTGTTGTCGGGCGCTTGCTCCGTCAGCTTGGCGAATCAACGCAGGTGATGTGTGTCACTCACCTGCCGCAGGTGGCCGGTTGTGGTCATCATCACTTCTTTGTCAGCAAAGAAACCGACGGTGAAATGACCGAAACGCACATGCAGGTGCTGGATAAACGCGCGCGCTTGCAGGAGCTGGCGCGTCTGCTTGGCGGCAGCGAAGTTACGCGAAACACGCTGGCAAACGCGAAAGAGTTGCTGGCAGCGTAAACTTTTTCGCATCCCCGGAGTCTGAGTTCACAATAAAAACGCCGTGTGACCTGACAGCAAAAGGTTTTAAACTGACGTCATGTCTATTATCATCGGCATATTACATATGAGCCGCGTACTGCTCTGGCCCGAAAAGGAATGAAATCACTATGCGCTGTAAAACGCTGACTGCTGCCGCAGCGGTTCTTCTGATGTTGACCGCAGGCTGTTCCACTCTGGAGCGAGTGGTTTACCGTCCTGACATCAATCAGGGAAACTATCTGGCACCTAACGATATTTCAAAAATCCGCATCGGCATGACCCAACAACAGGTCGCTTATGCATTAGGTACCCCGATGATGTCCGATCCGTTCGGCACGAATACCTGGTTCTACGTGTTCCGCCAGCAGCCGGGTCATGAAAAAGTGACGCAGCAAACGCTGACGCTCACCTTCAACAGCAGCGGTGTGCTGACCAACATCGACAATAAACCTGCACTGACCGGCGAGTAAGTCCAGGCAATAAAAAAAGCGCTCAAAGAGCGCTTTTTTTGTTTCTGGCGGCTGAAGAGTGACATCAGGCTTTCCCGGCTGACTTCTCCGCACGCTGGCGACGCAGCTCTTTCGGGTCGGCAATCAGCGGACGATAAATCTCGACCCGGTCGCCATCCTGCACCACGTCCTGTAACTTCACCGGGCGGCTGTAGATACCAACTTTATTCTTCGCAAGATCGATATCGTCACGCAACGCCAGAATACCGCTTGCCAGAATGGCTTGCTCGACGGTCGCGCCCTCTTCCAGCGTCACACGTTGCAAATACTGTTTTTGCGGCAGCGCGTAGGCCACTTCAACCACAACCTTACCCGGCACTGTAAACCTCTCTGGCGCGCATCGTGAATGCCTGAACCATGTTCAGCGCCAGCTCTTTGAAGATGCGTCCAAAGGCCATCTCAATCAATTTATTGGTAAATTCGAAATCAAGATGGAACTCGATTTTACAGGCATCCTGACTGAGCGGGATGAACTTCCAGCCGCCAATCAGTTTCTTAAATGGCCCATCCACCAGCTGCATCAAAATGCTCTGGTTGCTGGTAAGGATATTCCGCGTCGTGAACGTCTTGCTGATACCGGCCTTCGACACGTCCACCGCCGCCGTCATTTGCGTCGGGCCCGACTCCAGCACGCGACTTCCGGTGCAGCCAGGCAGGAAATCAGGATAAGCATTAACGTCGTTGACAAGGGTATACATTTGCTCCGCGCTATAGGGTACCAGCGCAGTACGGCTAATCTGAGGCATAGCAATTTCCATGTTCGAACACGGGCTAAATAGTATCATTTATCTACGGTTAAAAAAAACGTTCCGCGGCAACTCGTGCTAAGATAGCGCATTGCGCCTCGCGGGAGCTTGAGGCAGATGTGTACGAACTGCGATGACTTCAGGATATTATGACTAAGAAAAAAGCACACAAACCTGGATCGGCCACCATTGCGCTGAACAAACGCGCCCGCCACGATTACTTTATCGAAGAAGAGTACGAAGCGGGCCTCGCGCTGCAGGGCTGGGAAGTAAAATCCCTGCGTGCCGGTAAAGCCAACATTGGCGATAGCTACGTGATCCTGAAAGATGGCGAAGCCTACCTCTTCGGCGCAAACTTCACGCCGCTGACGGTCGCGTCATCCCACTACGTTTGCGACCCAACCCGTACCCGCAAACTGTTACTGAATCAGCGTGAGCTGGATACCCTTATTGGCCAGATCAACCGTGACGGTTATACGGTTGTTGCCCTCTCACTGTACTGGAAGAACGCCTGGTGCAAAGTCAAAATCGGTGTGGCAAAAGGTAAGCAGCAACACGATAAGCGTAACGATGTGAAAGATCGTGAGTGGAAGCTGGATAAAGCGCGCATCATGAAAAACGCCGGGCGCTAAAAGGTTATGCACCCGTATCCTGAAGAGGTACGGGTGTTCTTCAAAGACTCGTCCCGCCTTTGTTATTCCCTCATAAGAACCCTGAAATCCTCATGTTAAAGGATATATTCTTTTCCATATTTCTCAGTAATGAATAATTCATGACTTAATTTCATAATATGTTTTATGCCCTTAGACACACCCCACAAATTAAAAATAATTACGCGCAGGCATCAATTACGCGCGCGATCACGAATATATCATATATTTTCATCATGATTTTCAGTTAATAAATAATGAAAAATGCCTGAAATATGAATTCAGACATTTCCTAAAACGCCCCTTTCCTCCCTTTTTTTACACCATATTCCCGTGACTTACCTAAAATCATTAACCGTCCCCCCTCGTCTGGGGAAATATAAAAACATACAAATTCATGGTGTTAAAAAATGGTGCCTCTGCTTTCTACGTTAATATCCCCACCAACAATAGCGCTATTAACCCTGCATAAATTGCTGGTTTAACTGATAATTAGCATGCTTGCGATTCCTCGCCTGTTTGCGATTTATCTTATATCTGGCTATATCAACAACAGTACTTCAACGTTTAAATGATCATTTAGAGCAAGGAATTAAATTTCAGAGAGAAATTATTTAACTATTCGCCAGTCAATATTTTAAGAATATTCCTAATCACTATTTCGATAGTGGGCGCTACCGCTTTGCCTGAATTTCTGGCGAGTTGAATATCACAACAAATATGCCGGCGTAAAAGTCCTGAGCTGCTGAATAACCGAATATCGCCATTGCGATCAACCTGTTCACCTCGAATGGAGTGACACCATGCGTTCTGTATCGATTATTTCGAAAATGACTACCGTCGCCACCACGGCTGAAACCGACAGCGTGACGTTGAATGCCCCATCAATTGTCAAAATTAAGGTCGATCGCGCCGATATCGCCTCGATGCAGCGTACCAATCAGGATTTGGTTATCACCCTGAAAGATGGGGAAACCGTAACGGTAAAAAACTTTTACGCCACTTCAGCTTTAGGGCAGAGCCAACTAGTACTGGAAGATGCGAACGGCGCGCTCTGGTGGGTGCAGGACACGGACGGTGCATTCCACTTCCAGCAAATCAGCAGCATTGATGAACTGCTGGTTGCCGGAGAAGCCAGCAACGAAAGCGGCGGTGCCGCCTGGGCGTGGATTCTGGGCGGAGCCGCGGCGGCGGCCGGAATTGGTATCGCCGCATCCAACAGTAACGGCAGTGGTAGCCATCATCATGATGATGGCGGCAATGGCGGAACCGATCCGGGAAATCCGCAACCGCCCGTAGATACCACTCCGCCCGACGCGCCAACCAATCTTGCCATTTCACCGGATGGTAAAACAGTCACCGGCAGCGCGGAACCTGGCAGCACCATTATCATTCGCGATCCTGACGGCAACATTATCGGTACCGGGAAAACCGGCGATGACGGCAAATTCACCGTCGGCCTCGATAAGCCGCAGTCTAACGGTGAACACCTGACCGTTGAGGCAAAAGATCCGTCGAATAACACCGGGCCGTCCACGCCAATCACCGCGCCAGATACTACGCCGCCTGATGCGCCAACCGACGTTGCCGTATCAAACGATGGTAAAACCGTCACCGGGAATGCCGAGCCCGGCAGCACCGTCACCATCCGCGACCCCAATGGTAATGTTATTGGTACCGGCACCGCTGGCAGCGATGGGAAATTTACCGTCGACCTGAACAAACCGCAGACCAACGGCGAGCAACTGACAGCGGAAGCGAAAGATCCCGCCGGAAATACCAGCCCCACCACCAGCGTCACCGCGCATGATACTACCGCGCCGGGCGCGCCGAGCGACCTGAATATTAACGCTGAAGGCACAACGCTTACCGGGAAAGCGGAAGCCGGCAGTACGGTAAAAATCACCGACAGCGAAGGCAATGTGCTGGGCACCGGAAAAGCCGACGGGAACGGCAACTTCACGATAACTCTGACCTCGCCGCAAACCGATGGCGAGCGTCTCTCGGTAACGGCAACCGATGCCGCAGGAAACCAAAGTTCGCCTTCGAATATTACCGCCCCCACTGTGGTTGAAGAAGCCATTAACTTGCTACGCAGCGTGGTCGATGACGTGGGTTCCATCACCGGGGCACTCACATCCGGGCAGAGCACCGATGATTCCCGTCCGACCTTCAGTGGACGCGGCACGGCCGGCACAACCATCAATATTTTCGATAACGGCGTAAAAATCGGCTCCGTACAGGTTGGCAGCGACGGCAACTGGAGCTACACCCCAACAACGCCGCTGAAGGATGGCAACCACTCCATTGTGGCGACCGGGGCGTCTGCGCCGGACAGTTCCGTTACCGGTTTTGGGTTTACCGTCGATACCATTAAGCCTGCCGCACCGACCGATCTGGTCACCGCCGCCGATGGCGCATCCATTAGCGGGAAAGCGGAAGCGGGAAGTACAGTGGTCATTAAAGACGCCGATGGAACGATTATCGGGAGGGGCACCGCAGGCAGCAACGGCAGCTTTATGATCGCACTCAACCCGGCGCAAATCACCGGCGAGCAGCTTAGCGCAACGGCAGCAGACAAAGCAGGTAACGTTAGCGATCCGGCAACCGCCCTTTCGCCCGATAAAACTGCACCCAATGAGCCAACCATTGCCGAAGTTTTTGATAATCAGGGTTCCATCATCGGTGCAATCAGCAGTGGTCAATCAACGGATGACACCTCGCCGACTTTCCAGGGCAGAGCGGAACCCAACAGCACCATCACCATTTATGGTAATAACAGCGTTCTCGGAACCGTCAAAGCGGATGGCTCGGGCAACTGGAGCTTTACGCCTGACACCCCGTTAACGGATGGCAACTGGGTGATTAATACCACGGCAAAAGATGCCGCAGGCAATATCAGCGGCAAATCACCGGATTTCATCATCAAAGTCGATACCACACCGCCTGACGCCCCGACATACTCCTCAGTGACGGGTAATGACGTCAACGTCGCAAACGGCGGGGTCACCAACGATTCAACGCCAACCATTAGCGGGCGAGCAGAAGCCGGAAGCACGGTGACGCTGTGGGCGACGCTTAACGGCGATCGCATTGAACTCGGCACCGTGAAAGCCGACGCCCAGGGCAACTGGACATTGACAGTCAGCACACCGCTGACCGAAGGCGTCTACACCCTGACCGCCACCGCAACGGACAGCGCGGGCAACGTCAGCGTTGAAGCCGGGCAACAAACCTTCACCATCGATTTAAGCGCCCCGAATGCGCCAACCGGATTAATTATTTCCGAAGATGGCAGCACGGTCACAGGTAGCGCAGAAGCCAACAGCACGGTCACCATCAAAGATGCGAACGGCAATATTCTTGGATCAGATACCGCGGATGGCGAGGGCAATTTCAGCATCACGCTGACACCCGTGCAGAATAATAACCAGATCCTTTCCGTCACCGCCACCGACAGCGCCGGTAATATCAGCCAGCCGAGCGGTATTCAGGCACCCGACCTGATTGCCCCGGATGCGCCCGATAACCTGCTGGTATCCGGGGATGGCACAAAAGTGACCGGTACGGCAGAACCCGGCAGCACCGTCGCCATTACCGACGCTAACGGCAACTCGCTGGGCAACGCCACCGCCGGCACCGATGGTAAATTCGAAGTGGTTCTGACCACGCCGCAAAAAAATGGCGAGCAGTTGACGGCAATCGCCACCGATAACGCCGGGAACGACAGCGATAGCGCGACGGTCGATGCGCCGGATATCACTGCACCATCAATTCCGGTCTTCGGCGATGTCATCGATGATGTGCCAGAAGGTGAAGGCGTGCTCACCAGCGGGCAAACCACGAACGATCCGCGTCCAACCTTTAACGGCGAAACGGAAGCGAACGCGACGATCAGCATCTACGACAATGGCGTCAAAATTGGCGAAGCTGTGGCTAACGATCAGGGCGTATGGACTTTCACGCCAGAGAGCGATCTGAGCCCGGGTAGCCATACCTTCACCCTGACGTCCACCGATGAAAGCGGCAATACCAGCGACAAATCGGGCTCCTTCAACATCATCGTTGATACTGCCGCGCCTACCCTGCCAATGATCACGCACCTGACGGACGATCAAACTCCGAACACGGGCTTTGTGAACAACGGGCAATCCACCAACGATGATTTACCGCAGATTAACGGGACGGGCGCGGTCGGCTCGACGATCTCTGTTTTCGAAGGCGAGAATCTGCTGGGCACCGCCGTTGTCGATACCAATGGCACCTGGACTTTACAGCTGACCGAGCCGCTGGGCGAAGGCCCGCATAACCTGACCCTGAGCGCAACAAATGCCGCCGGGAATACGATTGCAAACGACACGCCATTCACTTTTACCGTCGATACCGAAGCACCGGATGCGCCGAGCATTATTCTGGTCACCGACGATGTTGGAACCTATCAGGGCGAACTGAAAAGTGGTGACACCACCGATGACCGTCGTCCCACCTTCTCCGGTACGGCGGAGCCCAATACGCAGGTCAAAATCTATGATGGCCAGACGCTGCTCGGCACGGCAACGGTGGGCAGCAACGGTGAATGGTCTCTGACGCCAACCCTCCCGCTGACAGAAGGTGAACATGATCTGCGCTTTGTGACCGTGGATGGCGCAGGCAACGTTGGGGTTGAAACACCGTTTACCTTAACGGTCGATACCAGCGCCGCCGTCGCCCCGGCCATTACTTCCATTGCCGATGATTTCGGTCTGTATAAGGGCAATCTGGCTAATAATCAGGTGACCGATGACACTCTGCCGACGCTGAACGGCACGGGTGAGGAAGGGGCGACTATCACCATCTACGACAACGGTCAGGAGATTGGCACCGCTACGGTAGAAGGAGGTGTCTGGAACTTTACCCCTGATACGGCACTGGAAGGCGGGGAGCATATCTTCACCGTAACCTCCACCAACGCCGCGGGTAACGTCAGCCCGGCCTCTCCGCCGTTCACCATCAACATTGATGTGGACGCCCCCACAAAACCAGCGATTGGCGAAGTTACCGATAGCGTTGATGAAAACACTGGCCCGCTGGCCTCTGGCGATGAGACCAACGATCCTCTGCCCACGGTGAGCGGCACCGGCAACGAAGGCGACACCATCACTCTCTACAATGGCAACACGGTGCTGGGTACGACGGTTGTGGGCGAAGATGGCCGCTGGAGCCTGACGCCGGATAACCCGTTGACGGAGGGAACCTACCAACTGCACGTGACGGCGACCGATCCGGCAGGTAACGTCAGCGATCCGTCGGAGGCGTTTGAAATCCGGGTCGATCTCTCCGCACCTGCAGATCCTGTGCTGGTCAGCGTGGAAGATAACACCAACACCACTCCCGTTCCGATAGATAGCGGCGATCGCACCGTGGATTCCACACCGCTGCTGACCGGCACCGCTGAGGGGAATACGCTGATTACCATTCTGGTGGATGGCGTGGCGGTGGGTACCACCACGTCCGATGCCAACGGCGACTGGACCTTTACACCGCCGACGGCGCTCACCGATGGACCACACACCATCACCCTTACCGCGACGGACTCTGCGGGTAACACCACCCAGCCAGCCGGTAACTTCACATTAACGGTTGATACGACCGGCCCGGATCTGCCGGTTATTAACAGCATTACCGATAACGTAGGCGGCATTACCGATCCATTAG
Organism: Pseudocitrobacter sp. RIT415; assembly: GCF_003057695.2. Lineage (NCBI taxonomy): Bacteria > Pseudomonadati > Pseudomonadota > Gammaproteobacteria > Enterobacterales > Enterobacteriaceae > Pseudocitrobacter > Pseudocitrobacter sp. RIT415. The sequence continues at coordinate 34,533 of NZ_QBJC02000029.1, forward strand.
ATGACGGCAGCCTGACGGATGACAATAAGCCGACCTTCACCGGCACCGCCGAAGCGAATGGTCTGGTAATCATTTACGCCAACGGCGTAGAAATTGGCCGCGCGGAAGTCAGCGGCACGGGGCAATGGACCTTTACCCCGGCGGATGAAAACCCCCTCCCCGATGGCGATAACGTTATCACCTTCCAGGCCGTCGACGACCTGGGCAATGTCGGCCCGGAATCCGATGGCATTACCCTGCGCGTAGATACCGATGCGCCGGATGCGCCCACCAACATTCAGCTTGGCAACGATGGCGGAACCATTACGGGGCAGGCCGAGCCGAACAGTACGGTTATTATTCTTAACGCTGCTGGCACCGAAATTGGCCGCACAACCACCACCGGGCTGGGTTACTTCCAGACGACCCTCAACCCTGTTCCTGCGGAAGGAAGCCAGATCAGCGTCACCGCACAGGATGAAGCGGGGAATATCAGTCCCCCCGCGCAAATTAGCGTCGTGCCGCCGACCGAGCCGGCTGTACCTATCATCATTAACATTGAAGATAACGTTGGCCCACAACAAGGCTCACTCAACAGTGGCGACAGCACCGATGACCCGGCTCCGGTGATCACCGGTACCGCCGCGGTAGGTTCTATTGTATTTGTCACGATAGATGGTGTGCAATCTGGCCCTATTGAGACAGATGGAACAGGTGCATGGACTTTTACCCCCAACCCAGCAATGACCGAAGGCACGCACACCATTTCCGCCCATGCGGAAATCGGCGGTCAGCTTAGTGCGGAATCCTCGGTGATCACCCTCACCGTTGATGTCACTCCGCCTGCGGTCGCCACTATCACCAGCGTCACCGACGATGTCGGCACCGTCACCGGGCCGGTACTGAGCGGCGGCGCAACGGATGATACCCAGCCAACCCTGCGCGGTACGGCAGCGGGTAGCGCCCGTGTCGATATCTACAATGGCGATGATTTGATTGGCTCAGCCACCGTCAACGCCCAGGGTAACTGGGTATTCACGCCTGGCACCGCGTTGGGTAATGGCACGTACAACTTCACCGCCGTCGCCGTCGATGCAGCAGGTAACACCGCCGCGGAGTCCAACACCTGGACCGTCACCATTGATACCACCACGCCAACAGCGCCAACGCTGAACACCGTGCTGGATAACGTTGGCACGGTTACCGGTGAACTCAGCAGCAACGACCGCACCGACGACACACAGCCTGCCCTGAGTGGCACGGCGGCAACAGGATCGGTCATTATCATTTATGATAATAACGTCGAAATTGGCCGTACAACCGCAGTAAATGGTGCATGGAGTTTCACGCCAACGACGCCGCTGGCTGAAGGCAGCCACAGCCTGACGCTGACCGCCACCAATGGGGCGGGCAACACCAGCGCGCCGAGCAATCCGTTTGTGCTGGTCGTGGATACCGTCGCGCCAAACCGTCCGGTGCTGACGGGGGTGACCGATGATGAGGGGCCGGTGACGGGGCCTCTGCTGAACAATCAGGCCACCAACGATACTCAGCCAACCTTTAGCGGCACCGCGGAAGCGGGCTCTACGGTGACGATCTTTGACAATGGTGTCGAGGTGGACACCGTTCTGGTTCCGTCATCCGGAAACTGGAGCTGGACACCGACGGATCCACTGTCGGAAGGCCCACACGCCATTACATTGACCACCACCGATGTCGCCGGGAACAGCAGCACTCCCACCGCGCCGTTTACCGTCGTGGTCGATACGGCGGCACCGGCTGCGCCATCCGCCATCACCGCTCAGGACAGCGTTGATCCGACCACCGGGCCAATCACCGAAGGCCAGCAAACCAATGAAAACCGCCCTACCCTGAGCGGCACCGTGGAGCCCAATACCACGGTACAGATTCTGGATAACGGCAACGTCATCGGTAGCGTGAAAGCCAACGCCTCGGGTAACTGGAGCTTTACCCCCACCAGCGATCTTGCGGATGGCAACCATCAGTTGACCGTCACCGCCACCGACAGCGCCGGAAACGTGAGCGCTCCGTCGCCCGCACTTAACTTTGTCGTCGATACCGCGGGGCCTGCCGCACCGATTATTGTTGATGCGACGGATAACGTCGGCAGCATTACCGCCCCACTGGTCAGCGGCAATACCACCGATGACAACACCCCGACGCTGAACGGAACGACGGACGCCTTCGCCACGGTCGCGGTACTGGATAACGGTATACAAATTGGCACTGCTGTCGCCGACGAAAACGGCAACTGGTCCTTCACGCCGCAAACGCCATTAGGTAACGGCAGCCACGCCTTCACCACCGTCGCCACCGATCTGGCGGGCAACGTCGGAGCGACATCGCCAGCCTTTACGCTGATTGTCGATACCGCCCCGCCAGCCGCTCCCGTTATCGTTCAGGCGGCGGATAACGCCGGCACCGTTCAGTCGCCGCTGTTATCCAATCAGTCGACCGACGACACGACCCCGACCCTGAGTGGTACCGGGGAAGCTGGCGCGACTATCACCATTCGTGACAACGGTAACGTTATAGGCACCGCCGTGGTGGGCAGCAACAACAGCTGGACCTTCACGCCGGATCCGGCGTTGACGGAAGGCAACCATATCTTTACCGCTACGGCGACAGACGCCGCAGGCAACACCGGCCCGGCGTCGGGCAACTTTGTGCTGAACGTCGACCTTACGCCCCCTGCTGCACCAGCCATTACCGCTGCGGCGGATGATGTCGGCACGGTAACCGGGCCATTAACCAACGGCCAGGTCACCGACGACGCGCGTCCGACATTAAGCGGAACCGGTGAAGCGGGTGCGACAATCACCGTCTATGACAACGGCACGCTGCTCGGCACGACAACCGTCGGAAGCGGTGGCACCTGGACGTTCACGCCGCCACGCGATTTAACCACCGGTTCACACGATCTCACGGCCACTGCAACCGATCCGGCAGGAAATACCGGAGCCGCCTCTGGCGCGTGGAATGTGAAGATCGATACCACCGCGCCGAACGCGCCTGTTATCTCAACCGTCACGGATAATCAGGGCGCTGTCACAGGAAGCGTTGGAATTGGGCAAGCCACCGATGACACCACGCCGACGCTCAGCGGCACCGCAGAAGCTAACTCGACCATTAGCATCTTCGATAATGGCGTAGTGATTGGCACCGCTCAGGCCGATGGTGCGGGCAACTGGAGCTTTACCACACCGACATTAACGGAGGGCACGCATACCTTCACCGCCAGAGCGACCGATGCGGTAGGCAATACCAGCGCCGCCTCGACGGTCACGACCGTGAATGTCGACCTCACGCCGCCTGCGGCGCCTACCGATCTGGTTGTTAACGGTACCGGTACGCAAGTATCCGGCCATGCGGAAGCGGGCAGCACCGTGACGATACTGAGCTCCACCGGCACCGTGCTGGGCACTGGCGTTGCCGACGGGCTTGGCAACTTTACCGCCACCCTTACCCCAAGCCAGACCAACGGTCAGACGTTGCAGGCTTATGCAACCGACGTCGCGGGTAACCAGGGTCTGCCGGCAAACGTCACCGCACCGTTCACCGGCCTGCCCGCCACACCAGTCATCACCACCATTTTTGATGACGTCGGCACGATTCAGGGGAACGTAGGGAACAACCAGAGTACGAACGATAGCCGTCCGGATATCAGCGGCACCGCGCAGGCGCGTTCGACCGTTAACATCTACAACAACGGCGTACTGCTGGCGACCGTGGTCGCTAATGACGCCGGCGTATGGAGTTACACGCCAACCACGCCGCTGACGGAGGGGCTGCACGCCATCACCGCCACGGCAACCAACCCGAATGGCACCAGCAGCCCGTCAACCGCCATCAATATTACGGTGGATACTGTCGCGCCGACCGCACCAACGGCGACCATCAGCGCTGATGGCTTTACGGTCAGCGGCACGGCGGAAGCCAACAGCACCGTGAGCGTCACCGTACCGGGCCAGGCGACGCCGCTAACCGTCACAACGGATGCGAACGGTAACTGGACGCTTGGCCTGCCAACGCGCTTAATCAATGGCGAGCAGGTGACGGCTATTGCCACCGATGCCGCAGGCAACAGCTCAACGCAGGGTCTGGCGACGGCGCCAACGCTGCCTGTGGCCGCCAGCGATAACGTGGTGAATCTGGAACTGAACACCACCGCGACGGTAACCAGCGAAGAACACAGCGATTACGGCCTCCTGCTGGTGGGGGCGCTGGGTAACGTGGCGTCAGTTCTGGGTGATGATACCGCGCAGGTGACATTCAATATCGACGCTGGCGGAAGCGGTAGCGCCGTGATTGAAGCGGCGGCGACCGGGGCTGTACTGTCGCTGCTGAACTCGCTTGAAATCGCCGTTCAGAAATATGATACCGACCTGCAGGCCTGGGTTACCATCATTGATACCTCTTTGCCGCAGTTCGCCAATCTGCTGACGCTGGGTGCCTCTGGTGTACGTCTGGCGCTGGACAATCTTGATGGCGGCCAATATCGCGTTATCAGCTATAACACCAGCCTGCTGGCGGTGGGGTCTTACACCAGCCTGGATGTGTCGCTGGTGAAAACCAGTGCGGGTACGGTAACTGCCGGAGCCACTGAAAATGGCAACGTCATCACCGATGTCGACCCAAACAACGGCGGCGATGTCGCCCCGGCGGGCACACAGGTCACCTCCATCACTAACGCCAATAACGTGACGACGGTGGTGGGTGCGGGCGGCGCAGATATTGCAGGTAAATACGGCACCCTGCATATCAACCAGGACGGTAGCTATACCTACACGCTGACCAACAACAGCGTGTCCGTCGTCGGGCGTTCAGAAAGCTTCGTCTATACCATTACCCAGGGGGCGAATAGCTCCTCGGCCAACCTGGTTATCACGCTGGGCTCTACTGTACCGCCAAGTTCAGTTACCGCCGCGGATGACACTGCCAGCCTGCAATTTGACACCTCGGTCGCGGCGATAAACAACGGCCCAAGCTCCACCACCGGCTTTACCCTCGTCGGGTTGAATCTGGGGAACGTGATTGACGTCGGCCTGCTGAATAACATGCAGAACCCGATTATCTACAACGTGGATGCGGGTACCACGCGTACGCTCTCACTGGGCGCAAGCGTCGGCGGCGTAGCGGTTGGCGCGGTCTTTGACCTGTATGTTTATCGCTACAACCCGGCAACCGGTAATTATGAGCAATACCGCCATGTTCCGAGCTGGCTCCAGGCGGCGCTGTTGGGTGGCTCGACGGCTGAGGATCTGGTTATAACCCTGCCGGATGGTAAGTATCTGTTTGCACTGAATACGGTTTCCGGCCTGACCGTGGCAACCGGTTTTACGCTGAGCGTCAACGCCGACCACACCTACAGCGTGAAGAGCGCGGGAGCCAGCACAACTGGCGACGTGCTGGATAATGATGCCGGTGCGGCAAACGGTCATGTCACCGAGGTGAACGGCGTGGCGGTGGCGGCAAATGGCACCACCACGATTAATGGCCTGTACGGCACGCTGACCATTGATGCGCAGGGGCATTACACCTACACCCTGAAATCCGGCCTTGGCGCCGACAGCATCAAAACACCGGACACCTTCGTATATACGGTAACCGCGGCGAATGGCGATACCAGCACAGCGTCGCTAAACGTGCAGCCGACCGCGAAACCGGTCGATGCCGTGAATGACACCAGCAGCACGATGGCGCTGGCAACCAACCAGGTTACAAGCAGCTATACGGACACGAGCGTTGGTTCTGCCACCATTGCGCAAGGTAGCCGGAGTGCAACGGGGAGTGGCACCTTTGATGTGGCTGATGGGACGGCGTTGAAGGCCATCTCCGTAACCTTTAATACCTCCGCGTCCGGATTAGCCGGGGTGGGTGGGTTGAGTGTGGCGTGGTCGATTCTGGAAAACGGTCAAACCGTCTATACCGGTACAACGCTGCCTTCCGGAACGTTCGGCTTACTGAATGGTTCCAGAACGGTGACGCTCAGTGGATTTGAACTGGATGCCGGCACGTATACCCTTGCCATCACGACCAATTTGACCAGTACTCAACTGGGCAACGTCAGCGTTACACCAGTAGTGAATGCGACCTCATACGATCTGGATAATTTCCTTATCAACAGCAACGCGCATACGGTGACCGGCAACATCTACAACGGTAGCGACTCCGCAGGCGCCGTCGATCAGATTGCTTCCGCGCAAACCGTGCTGACGGTCAGCGGGAACAACAGCACGCAGACCCTCAACCCGACGGTTGACAGCAACGGTGCGGCAACGGTTCAGGGCACCTACGGCTCGCTGCGCATCGCCATCGACGGTTCGTACACCTATACCCTGAAAGCGGGTCTGCACCCCGGCGACATCACCACGAAGGAGACCTTCACCTACACCCTTAACGATCAAAAAGGCCATACGGATAGCGCGACCTTAACCATCAACATGAACCCGCAGTTCACCAGCACGTCGCAGTCAGATGTGATCCACGGCTCGGCCTACGGTGACACTTTAATTTATGACCTGCTGAATAATGCCGATAACAGAGGAGGCAACGGGGCCGATCGCTGGGATAACTTCTCGCTCGCTCAGGGCGACAAAATTGATATTGGCGACCTACTGGTCGGCTGGAACGGTCAGGAGTCGTCGCTCGGCAATTACCTGAGCGTGACCACCAGCGGCGGCAACACGGTGATTTCCATCGACCGTGATGGCACCGGCACCGCCCATAGTTCAGCCACGTTAATCACTCTGGAGAACGTACAAACCACACTGAATGAGCTGATCGAACAGAACCACATTGTGACCTGATAGTTAACAAAACCCCGGGCGCGAAGACGCCCGGGGTAATAACAAATACACCTGCGCTATTTTGAAAGGGATCGACAATGGGAAAGTTAACACCTATCGCATGGGGGCTGGCGATCTGTCTTTGTTCAGCCGCCCTTCACGCCGAAGAGACGCCACGTTTTATCTCTTCGCAGACATTACACGAACAGCAGGAGCTACCGTCGTTATCCGGCAAAGTGGATCTGCCGCTCGACCCTGCCGCGCCGGGTACCTTAACGTTGAACAACGCCGTCGATCGCGCGGTGAGCTGGCATCCCTCTATTCAGGAAGCCGTTGGCAAACTGCTCGCGCAGAATGAGCAGGTCGACGTCGCTAAATCAAAATACTATCCGCAGATTAGCGCGGGCATGAACAACGGCTACGCCAATAACTATGTCGACCACGGTTTCAGCCCGTCGCTGGTAGTGTCGCTGTCGCAGATGCTTTATGACTTCGGCAAAGTGGCAAGCCAGGTGCGCGCCGAAAGCGCGGGCGTTGCGCAGGAGCAAGCAAACGTGCTGGTGAGTATTGATAACGTGGGCTACAGCACCGCCGTCGCCATGGTGCAGGTGCAAACCTGGCAACAAATGGTGGACGTCGCCGAGGAGCAACTCACCGCGCTGAACCACATCGGCGGGCTGATTCGCCAGCGCAGCGACGAAGGCGCTGCATCGCAGTCTGATGCGGTGCAAACGGACGCGCGTATTGAGTCCGCACGCTCGCAACTGATTCAGTATCAGGCAACGCGCGATAGCGCCGAGGCGACGCTGATGAGCTGGCTCGGCTGGAATACTCTCAACGGCATCAGCAACGACTTCCCCGACAAACTGGCGCAAAGCTGCAATATCGCGCAACCGGACGACCGCCTGGTGCCATCGGTGCTGGCGGCGTGGGCGCAGACGAACGTTGCGCAGGCCAATGTCGATTACGCCAACGCGCAAATGACGCCGACTATCTCCCTGGAACCGCAGGTTCAACACTATCTCAACGACAAATATCCCAGCCATGAAGTGCTGGATCGCACGCAGTATTCGGCGTGGGTGAAAGTGGAGATGCCCATCTACCAGGGCGGCGCAATGACCGCCCGACGCAATGCCGCCAACTATGCGTTAAGTGCGGCGCAAGCGACCATCCAGCGCGTGCGTCTTGAAGTGCGGCAAAAACTGCTGGAGTCACAAAGTCAGGTAATGAGCCTGATGAGCTCTTTACAAGTACAGCGCCGTCAGCAGGAGTACAGTGCGCGCACCCGCGAACTCTATCAACAGCAGTATCTTGAGCTGGGCTCGCGCCCGCTGCTGGACGTTCTGAACGCCGAGCAGGAAGTGTATCAGGCGCGCTTTTCCGAGCTGCAAACCCTGAACCAGCTGCATCAGCTTGAGCTGAATTGCCTCTACAACACCGGACGCCTGCGCAACGCGTTCCGCCTGGAAAATCGCAGCATTCAGTCAGTGGAGATCCAGCCATGAACAACGCCGATACCGCCGACACCTTTTTAACCGAACAGACGCTGCAACGCTGGGCGCTGGCGATAAGCCATATCGCCAACCACTACCGCATCGCCTGCTCGCCGGGCACCATTCAGGCTAATGCCCCGTGGTTTCACGATAAAAGCTTGCTGCCCGCGCTGACCCAGCTCTCTCGTCAGGGGGGATTGTCGTTTCGCCTGCTGGAAGCCAACACGCAAACCCTTAACAGCTGGCGTCTTCCGGTTGTCGCCGCGCTGAATGACGGCGAGCTGGTGATCGTCGAACGCTTTGATGGCGACAGCACCGTCGAGGTGCGTTTTGTCGATGACACCTCACACATCAACCGCCTGTCGATGGAGGAACTGCTTGGAAAAATCGACTATCTCGCCGCCCTGCGTCCGCTTTCCGCAATGCGCGATAGCCGGGTCGACAACTATATTTCCCGCTTCCGCCCCGACTGGCTGAAATCGCTGGTATTGCAGGACATCCGCCCCTATGGCCCGGTGATGTTCGCCGCCTTTCTGGTGAACGTGCTGTCGCTCGGCGGCATTGTGTTCTCAATGCAGGTCTATGACCGGGTGATCCCCGCGCAGTCTTACCCGACACTTTATGTGCTGGCATTCGGCGTACTGCTGTCGGTAATTTTCGGCTTTCTGCTGCGCGTGGCGCGCGGACATATCATGGATGTGCTCGGCAAACGCGCCGACATGCGCGTCTCTGACCGCGTGTTCAGCCACGCGCTGCGCCTGCGCAACAGCGCCATCCCGCGATCGACCGGCAGCTTTATTTCGCAGTTGCGCGAGCTGGAGCAGATCCGTGAGATGATCACCTCCTCGACGATCTCGACGATCGTCGATCTGCCCTTCTTTTTCCTGTTCGTAATCGTACTGGCGATCATCTCGCCGCAACTGGCGTGGATCGCGCCCGTCGCCGCCGTGATGATGGTGCTGCCGGGTATTCTGTTGCAGAAAAAGCTGGCGGTGCTCGCCAACCAGGCCGCGCACGAATCAACGCTGCGCAACGCGGTGCTGGTGGAGAGCGTTCAGGGGCTGGAAGATATCAAACTGATGCAGGCGGAGAACCGCTTCCTGCAACAGTGGAACAGCTATATTCGCATTACCGCCGAATCCGGCCTGCGCACTCGCCAAATCTCCCAGGGGTTGATCAGTTGGGGGATCACCGTGCAAAGCCTGGTCTATAGCGCGGTGATCCTGTTTGGCGCACCGAAGGTGATCGAAGGCGAAATGACGACCGGTGCGGTCGTTGCCGCGTCGATGCTGGCATCGCGTATGATCGCCCCAATGGCGAATCTCTGTGGCGTGCTGGCGCGCTGGCAGCAGGTGAAAGCCGCTAAATCGGGCCTCGACAGCATTATGCAGCTCCCTACGGAAACCCAACGCGACGACAGCGTGGTACATCGCGATATTTTCCACGGCCACTATCTTTTTGAAAACGCGCAGTTTCGCTATCACAACGACGATCAGAACGTGCCCCTCAAAATTAGCCGCCTTGAGATTCAACAGGGCGAACGGATCGCTCTGCTTGGGCGTAACGGTGCAGGCAAATCAACCCTGCTTCAGGCAATGGCGGGCGGCGTTGAACTGGTAAGCGGTGAAGCGCGGCTCGACTCCCTGAGCATCGCCCAAATTGATATGGCCGATTTACGCCGTAACGTCGGCATGCTCAGCCAGAACGCGCGCCTGTTCTTCGGCACCCTGCGCGAAAACCTGATGCTGGGCGCACCGCGCGCCAGCGATGACGACATCTTTGCCACCCTTGAAGTGTGCGGCGCGGCAGGCTTTGTGCGCCAGTTGGCGAAAGGTCTCGATCATCCGATTATGGAAGGCGGCGCAGGCCTGTCCGGCGGCCAGCGGCAGTCGATTCTGCTGGCGCGCATGCTGCTGCGCTCGCCCAACATCGTCCTGCTCGACGAACCCACCGCATCTCTCGACGACCACACCGAACGCGAGTTCATTCAAAGGCTGAATCAGTGGCTCGGCAACCGCACGCTGATTGTTGCCACTCACCGCGTACCGGTGCTCGAACTGGTGGAACGCGTGGTGGTGCTGAAAGATGGGCAAGTTGTGATGGATGCCCCCAAAACGCAGGCGCTGGGCGGTAACCGTATAAGCACACCGGCAACCGGACGGGAGTGGAAAAATGAAAACCAATCAGCATGATGTGGTGATGGATGACCCGGACATCAGCCGCGAACGTGAGTTCTCCGGGGCCAGCCGCATTATTATTATCAGCACCGTGTTATTCGTACTGCTCGGCATCTGGGCATGGTTTGGCACGCTCGATGAAGTTTCGACCGGCACAGGGAAAGTCGTGCCCAGCTCGCGCGAGCAGGTTTTACAATCGCTCGACGGCGGCATTCTGGCAGAACTGATGGTACGTGAAGGCGACAAAGTGCAGGCCGGGCAAATCGTCGCCCGCATGGACCCGACGCGTTCAGAGTCCAACGTGGGCGAAAGCGCCGCGCGCTATCGCGCATCGCTGGCCTCCAGCGTCCGGCTTTATGCGGAGGTGAACGACCAGCCCCTCGTTTTCCCTGACTCACTGAAAGCCTGGCCCGATCTCCTCGCCAGCGAAACCCGCCTCTACCGCTCACGCCGCGCGCAGCTGGCGGATTCCGAAGCAGAGATTAAAGACGCGATGGTCTCGGTTAACAAAGAGCTGGCGATCACCCAGCGGCTGGAAAAAAGCGGTGCGGCAAGCCACGTGGAAGTGCTGCGCCTGCAACGCCAGCGCAGTGACCTCAGCCTGAAACTCACGGATTTACGCTCGCAATATTACGTGCAGGCGCGGGAAGCGCTCTCCAAGGCGAACGCCGAAGTCGATATGCTGCTGGCTATCATCAAAGGACGCGAAGACTCCGTCACCCGTCTGACCATCCGCTCACCGGTGCGCGGCATCGTGAAAAACATCCAGGTCACTACCCTGAACGGCGTCATCCCGCCCAACGGCGACCTGATGGAGATTGTCCCGGTTGACGATCGCTTGTTGATAGAAGCGCGACTCTCCCCGCGCGACATCGCCTTTATCCACCCCGGCCAGCGCGCGCTGGTGAAAATCACCGCCTATGATTACGCCATCTACGGCGGGCTGGAGGGCGAAGTAGAAACCATCTCCCCGGACACCATCCAGGACAAAGCCAAGCCGGAAGTTTTCTACTACCGCGTATTCATCCGCACCCACCAGGATTATCTGGTGAACAAAGCCGGGCACCATTTCTCCATCGTGCCGGGGATGATCGCCACCGTGGACATCAAAACCGGCGAAAAAACCATCGTCGACTATCTGATCAAACCGTTTAACCGGGCGAAAGAGGCGCTGCGTGAGCGATAAATGAACGACTATCTGCCTGTTGGCACTGGATTTTTGCCCAGAATGCAGGCACAGAGTATTTATGCTGGGGGGTGGCAGAGCGCATAGCAACTCTGTTATACTTGCTGCAACACTATTGGGGCTGATTCTGGATTCGACGGGATTTGCGAAACCCAAGGTGCATGCCGAGGGGCGGTTTGCCTCGTAAAAAGCCGCAAAAAAATAGTCGCAAACGACGAAAACTACGCTTTAGCAGCTTAATAACCTGCTCTGAGCCCTCTCTCCCTAGCTTCCGCTCTTAAGACGGGGATCAAAGAGAGGTCAAACCCAAAAGAGATCGCGTGGAAGCCCTGCCTGGGGTTGAAGCGTTAAAACTAATCAGGCTAGTTTGTTAGTGGCGTGTCTGTCCGCAGCTGGCAAGCGAATGTAAAGACTGACTAAGCATGTAGTGCCGAGGATGTAGGAATTTCGGACGCGGGTTCAACTCCCGCCAGCTCCACCAAAATCTTTAGCGGCGATTCCAGAGTCGACCGCAGAAGTCGAAAGCCCGCAAGGCGTAAGTCTTGCGGGCTTTTTTGTTCTCTTCTGTATATAGATATCTCTATAAATCAGCAACCTAAAAGATAATCCTCATCGCTACCCGGCGCGCTGAATCGAACCCTTTCGCGATCTCATCCTCTATTATCGCCGCCAAATGCGGCGGGCGCGCCTTCCCTTCCACAATCTCAAAACCTAACGTGGCGTAAAACCTGGCATTAAATGCCGCCATTTTGTCGGTGGTTAGCGTGGCGCCCGTCAGGCCGCGTTGCTGTCCATTACGAAGCATCGCCTGCATAAGCTGTCTGCCAATCCCACGGCGCTGCCAATTCGGATGCACATCCATTTCTGCGATGTGTAGCCATTCACTTGCGATTTTACCGGCGATGAATCCTACGGGAACGGAGTCTGACGTACAGGCCGCAAGCAGTAGCCCGTTACGACTGAAATCGCTGAGTTCTTCGATGCTGCTGGCAATGGCGGGACCGGTCATTGCACCTGCGTAGCGTAGCGTTTCAAAGGCGGCCAGTTCCATGGCGCGAAGAGTGGCAAAGTGCTCAGTATGTGCGGGGGTGATGATGACGTTTATATGCGGTCTCTCCGTGAGGGTTGTGGGGGTGATTATTCTTTGGGCTGAAGATTGGGGAGAACGGTTCGGCTATAAGGTAGCATATGTTTGCGAAGTCTGTTGCTAATTGGGGGCGAGCTGTTAGGAAGATGATAGGGCTGCTTTGAGCGAAATGCGGTCTGGAACGAATGGTTAACCCTCATAAATCATAAATCATAAATCATAAATCATGAAAAATATCGAAGAGTTACGTGCAGAACTTGTCAAAATCGGTGAAGGAATTGGAGGTGGAATAAGACCCAATTATTACTTCACCATCCCTGATATACCTGACGGTATGGCGACTCCATACCTGGAAATTCATGGCAAAGAATATCATTTCATTGTCAATGAAAGAGGTGCCGAAATAGCTCGTAAAGTGACCCTTAGTGATGATGAGATTCTTTATTGGTTTGTTGAGTGTGGTGTGGCTGGTCTGGCTACAGAGTATGCAGCCATGAATAGCTCACCTGAAATGGAATTCAGGTATGTTTATTTTCGTAAACAATATAGTTTAATGCTCTCCATCAAACCTGAATGGGCAACAAGGAAGCGCAGAGAATTTACAGAAATCCTTAGCAGACAGGTTTAAAAAGGTCACAAAATTTCTCAGAAACGTCGTGATCATCAGTTTGATTCAAGCATCAATGCTCCCACAACTCAGCATCCAACGTCCGCTCCTGGCACAGAGCGGGCGAGTTTGCTGGCTGAAGGTCCGCTGTGACTGAAAAACGGGCTTTAATATCAGTAAGTGCCTGTTGAGCAAATGCACTGGTGACTCGCGGCCGGGCGCGGAGCCTGTTAATCTCATACCGCTTAGCTTAAACAGGGATAACTAATGCATATCGCAAATATCCGCGCCCTATATGGAGGAATACTTTTACTTATGTCCGTCTTCGTCCCCGCGTCCGCAGACCAGCCCCCGTCCATCGCTTCAGAACTTTCAGACTCGCAGCGTATCTCTGTGCAGACGCACGGTTCGGGAACGGATGTTATATTGATTCCGGGGCTGGCGTCGTCTCGCGAAGTCTGGGCTGATTTAGTGTCAGGTTTACGTATGCGGCACCGCGTTCATCTTGTAGAACTTGCAGGCTTTGCGAGTACCCCTGCTATTGCTAACCGGGAGGGAGCGATCATCGCACCGGCAGTTGACGCTATCGCTGAATACATCCAGTCCCGGCACCTCAAAACACCGGTGATCATTGGCCATTCCCTCGGAGGTGAGATGGCACTGATGCTGGGAGCCCGTTATCCCCATCAGGTCGGTCGCCTGTTAATCGTCGATGCTTTGCCATTCTATTCGTTAATGTTTGACCCGGCGGCGACCAGCGAAACAGCGGCCCGGCATGCCACTTCCATGCGGGACTGGCTACTAAGCCAGTCGCCTGAGCAAATCGCAGAGTCCCAGAATAACTCTATAGCCCGTTTAGCGAAGACCGAGGCGGTGAGGCCTGCTCTGGTGGATGCGGCTATTCATTCCGATAGCAAAACTGTTGCGGATGCGGTGTATGAGTTGATGATTACCGATTTGCGTCCCGAGCTTGGCCGTATTAAAGCGCCGATTGAGATCGTTTACGCGTATGACCCCCTGTTCGGGATACCTGCAGCCAGTGTGGATACAATGTACCGTCAGGCCTATGCCTCTGCACCTGATATTCATTTCACGCGGATCGACAACAGTTTTCACTTCGTCATGCTCGATCAGCCAGAAGAGTTCTCCAAAGCGGTTGAGTCATTTTTAAATAAGTAAATGCACCAGGGGATACTGACATTTTCTCTCTCCATAGGATCAGGTGAGGTGATTAGGGTGTCCCCTGTGAGCGAAAAGCGGACCTACAGATGTTACTTCAAACATGCGATGATGGTTGATATTCAGCTTGATTTCAAAAGCATCGGCAGACTGCCAGTCCTGGGGTAGATTACTTCAGCTCTAACGTACTTATTACATGGGCAATATCCGCGATATTACCTGCTGACAATGGTTGCAGAGGACGAGGTAGGCAATCCATATCGGTAAGCCCAAGCAAACCAGCGGCTGCGGCAATGACTCGAATACTCCCACCATGTTTATGGAACAGCGACCACAACGGCTCAAGGCGTGTTGTCAGAGCAGTAACACGTTCATGATCGTTTGCCGCAGCTGCTTCAGTGATTTGTTTCGCCATCTGAGGGAACAGACCGCCGCACACGGAATACCAGACTTCACAGCCAGCGTTTAATCCCAGCCCGGCATATGCGTCGCCACTTATACCTATTGTCACGCCAGGGCGCAGATGTTGACGTAACGCATGCACCCGCTCAGTCGCTGCAGCCTGGGTATTCGGAACTCCAGGGATCTTAACCGAGCGAACACCTTCAAGTGATGAGAGACGCCCGTGCAGTTCATCCGTAAAGGTAAAATGTGTAGTACCTGGATTGTCATAGATGCACACCGGTACAGAGACATTCTGAGTCACGGTCTCAAATAGCGTGAAGACTTCTTCGTCACGAAGTGATTGGTAGCTGACTGCCGGGAGTAGCAGGGCATCCGCACCAACTGCCTGTGCATCATCTGCCAGATGCAAAATGGCATCGGTACTGACCGCCCCCACACATACCATCATTGGGATATCCCCGGCATGTTGTTTAGCCAGAGTAGCTACATGCTTACGCTGCTCACGGGTCAGATAGGCGTAGCTTCCGGTTGATCCCAGAATGCCCATAGAATCAACACGTGCAGCCGTAAGGCGAGCCAGAATCTTAATGAACCCCTGCTCGTCGATGCTACCGGCAGTGATCGGGGTTAACGGGAATGCAGACAAACCGGTAAACATAGTGTTTCTCCTGAATGATATTACTGGTGTTGCTCTTCTATGAGAGCAACTTCAAGCCACAAACCTGGCATCATTTTTTCCAGACCGTTAGTCAGCATCCTTCCTGCTTCATGGAGCTTCTCCAGTGGCATCTGTGGCAGACTCTCGAGAATGAACCACATTTGCTGAGCCTCTACACTTAATCGGGTTCTGATCCCCTGCCGCCAGTTCCAGCGGCGACAAGTAACGCCGATATCATCACACCAAATAACTTCACCCTGGGAAGGGTATTCAACGACAGTCTCACCTTCTTTGATGGTATCAAAGGTCTCGGTTCCTTTTGCCACAGATAGACACGGCGCACCCTGATACGCAGAGATATTCTCGCCTCCAACAGGGATGGCGTAGCGGAGACTAACAGCATTGTATAGATCAACAATGGGGTCGAGTGTAGGCATCATTCCGTCACGTAGTACGCGCTTACGTAACGCAGCAGCTGAACAAGGAGTGCGTTTTGGTTTGGCTCCAAATTTTTGGAAAACTTCGTCCCATGCGGCCAGATGAGATTCTGCCCATTCAGGCTCACCAGCAAGAATTACTTCACATGCTTCCTGCAGCGCCTTGTGTCCAATATCTGGATGAAGCACTGGTGCTGCTTCTACGTAAATACTAAGTGCCCGGAAGCCGGGAGCAATGCGAAAAATTTCAGGGGCAATTGACGGAGATACTGTTAACACGAGACAATCCTGTAATGACCAATTTATTTCATGATAATGACCAATGACCAAAAAAGTCAATTTAATGACCGATGCTAATGTGATTGTCAGCACCGTGAATGAAGCCGTATCTCAGCGGATTAAGCAGTATCGTAAGCAAAAGAAAATTTCACTTGATGAACTGTCTCGTCGGGCGGGCGTCAGCAAAGGGGCACTGGTTGAGATTGAAGGGTGCCGGGCGAACCCTAGCATTGCCCTGTTATGCCGCCTGGCTGTTGCAATGGGCGTTTCAGTAGCAGATTTTGTGGATGTCAGTTCAAAACCGACAGTACATCTTATTGCTGAAGATGAAATACCTGAATTGTGGGAGGGCGATAAAGGCGGGCGTGCAAGGCTGCTCGCTGGATCTGGTGGCCCAGATATGACGGAACTCTGGATGTGGGAAATGCAGCCGGGAGAAAAATTTGCTTCACCTGGTCACACTGAAGGGACGCTTGAATTGTTTTATGTTCAAAAGGGAACGCTTACGCTTGGTGTACAGGATCATCTGTTTCAGGTGAAGACCGGTTGTTCGGCAACAGCCAGAACGGACGTCCCACATTTTTATGAAAATACAGAGGAAGACCCATTGATTTTCATCATGACAGTTCATGAGAAAGCGGTCTGAATGCTAAAGTGATGATGTCCGCTTCTGGCACAGGGCTGCTGTTGCAGCCCTGACAACCTTAGACTTCAATCGATTCAGAGATCTCTAACGCATCATCCACTTCAATGCCCAGATAACGGACTGTGCTTTCCAGTTTCTTATGGCCCAACAGAAGTTGGATCACCCGGAGATTCTTGGTTTTCTTGTAGATTAGGTAAGGTTTCGTTCTTCTCAAGGAGTGTGTGCTGTAAAGCGAATCTTCGAGACCAAGCTTTTCTACCCACCCATGAAAAATTCGGTTGTACTGCCGGGTTGATATGTGCTGGTTAGTTCCGACCCGAGACCGAAACAAGAAGTCTTTACTATGCAAATTGCTAAGCTTTATCAGTGCAGCAACAGCTTCTCTTGTCCCTTTGGTTATCTCAAATTGCACGGGACTACCAGTTTTCTGTTACAACACCGTTGCTCTGCTTGAAACAGAGTTACCATATGCAACATCAGATACTTTGAGTTTGACCAGATCGCAGCCTCGTAGCTTACTGTCCAGGGCCATATTGAACAGAGCTAAATCACGCGTTTTACCTTCCAGTTCAAGTCGGATTCGGATCCCCCAGATATGAGATATCTGGAGTGGTCTTTTTTGACCGATGATACGGTCTTTGTTCCACGGTGACGTGTTCATACTCAAATCTCCTGCAATGAGAGAGATTTGAGTATGGGTCCCTTATGCGAGAAGCGGACTTCAACGAGGTGGCAATGTATTCATGCTCCGCAATAGGCTATGTTTATCAATTCTGAAACCATAGCAATGGAGCCGCAGTCAAGAAATGAGCTTGCCGGATAACCTAGAGAGCCTCCCTGTTGTACTCATTCCAGGATTTATGCTTGATGAAACATTATGGGACGATTTTATCGCTGCATTTCCCGATAGTAGACGCTTTATTCCTGTGAGCCTGAATGGGGGAACAACAATCCAGGATATTGCCGCCAACATAGCCCAGAAACTACCTGAGCGTTTTGTTCTGGCAGGTTTTTCGTTGGGTGGCTACGTAGCCAGAGCTATTTATGAAGCTTTTCCGGAACGGACAGCGGCTATGATTCTCATTGCTACCTCTCTCAGAGAAGATTCACCAGAGCAGAAAAAAACACGCATAGCGACTGCGGTTACTCATTCCTCCAGAGCATTCAGTGGACTGAGCACCATGGCAATTAGAAAGTCGCTTCACGCTGATCTTGCCGATAATACGCCCCTTATTGATAAAATCCGTGACATGGGAAAAAGGCTGGGAGCACATGCATTCCGTGTCCAGTCAGGGCTAAACCGTGAGCGAATAACGTTAAAACCAGTTTCATGCCCGACCTATGTCATTGCAGCTGAACATGACCGGCTGCGTTCAAAAGAGGAGGCAGAAGAACTGGCCAAGCTAACCGGCACCTGTGCTGTTTATATTGACGGCTGTGGGCATCTTATTCCTCTGGAGAAACCGTATGAATTGGCCCAACTCATGTACGTATGGCTCAATAAAAAAGACCTTTGAAACTGCGAACTAAGCACCTGGTCGCGTTTTTTTTAAATGTCCGCTCCTGGCACGGAGCGAACGAACGAATGCAACTGAATGTCTGCTGTGAGCGAGGGGCGGACATTGGCCTTACAGGATACCTTTTTCTGGATATTCTCTGAAAGCGAATGGTTTAGTTAAGTGGGATGCTTACAGAATGATATCGCTAATGAGAAAATTAAATTCGCGAGAAATAGCGAAAGGCAGTTCATTATAAGATATAATACCATGATAGTAGCGGAGAGAGTAAAAAATTCGCTTCTGGAGGGGGATTATGTTGCAGTTTGAAGAGTATGAAATAAATTATCATACTCTCCAGGACTGTTATGGAAGATACCAGCTGATTTTTTTCCAAAGCTCGTTATCACCAAATTCTAACGTTGGATCAATTTCGATCCTTTCTTCGGAGATGAATTTTAAGTATGGAGCAACTAAAGGAACATCTTCAGGCTGAATTCCATATCGCATCAACATTATGTGAGCCTTATTGATGGTACCGTATCTTAGAAAATCAATGAAAACAGCAGCTCTTTGATCGCCGGTATCATCTAAATATAATTTGAATGCCCCCACGAAAACATCAGTAAGAGAGAATGAGATTACAGTATCAAGGTAGTCGTAAGTATCAAACACAACGGTATCATAGCTTACATTCCTTGAGTTTACAGAGTTAAATAGAGAGTAGGACCTAATCAGATTGCTATCAGGTAATTTATTAGCTGGTTGGGAAAATCTTGAAATACCATTATTATTACCATCTCTATCTGATATGTAGCTGTATCTTATTCCAACAATTTCTTTAAAACTTCGACCGGCCATTACATGAAACATAATGTCAATTGCTGATTTGAATACATTTCTTTCACCGTCATATAACTCTCGGCCTAAAGATGTTTCATACAACGATAAGAAACAAGACTTGACTTTATCCCTTCCTTCTCTATTCTCAGGGCCAATTAGTTTACTACCAAACTGTTCGTTGAAAACGGTATCTAAAATAAATGTAATCTTTTTATATATGTTATCATTCTGTAACCTTTCAATCTTGGATTCGGGAAGATTTATATCCTCATTGAAAGTTCCATTAACAATGGATTTTATGAGTTCATGGTTATCATTATCTGAGTCAACTGGATTCTCTAATACTGACTCCTCTTCTAATTTGAATGGTGTTTTGACTCGGCGTGATAACAACTCTGCATTATGTGTATATACATATCCATAATCAAATTCTTTATTCTTTGATAAACGTCCACTACGACCTATTAAGTTTTTAAATGCCAGACATCTTTTCTGTTCAGACTCGCCATACATCTTCATATTTGCAAGCCAGACTATATCAAATGGCATGTTGATGCCTTGGGCTAACGTACTGGTAGCAAAGCAAATCCTAGCAAATCCGGCTTTAATAAATTTCTCGACTAAGTATCTAACTTCTAAAGGTACAGAACCATGGTGAATTACTACACCGATATTCAATAGTTCTACCAATACAGATCTATGGCCGTGGTTATTAGCGCCTAATATATCTCCGACGCTATTAATTATTTTCAGTGCTTCTTTATCTACTATTTTTTTGAATTTAGCGGTATGTTTCTTGAATTTGTTGATAAATTTCCCATCATAGACAGATGCTTTTGATACATAAATAAGGACTGACTTATTACCTGAAAATGCAAATTGTTCAAAGCTACCCGAAAAAGGTGCAGCTTTCTTTAACAAATGTCCCTTATTCATATATGGTGAAAAATAATAGTCATTGCCATTCTTATGCGCATAAATGAAAATTTTTCCTACAGTGTTATGAGCATAACTCCGAGAGTATTTTTCGGGAGTGTCGATATTGTGTTTTTTGAACTGAGCTTCGGGATTATCTACGAAAGGATGTGCAAAGATTAGTTTTGCTGTTGGAAAAAGTTTCTGTACGCGCCTAACGGTGACATCGAATATTACACCTCGCTCTTGTTCTTCAGAAACTTGAGCTTCATCAAAAAAGAATAAATTAATATTTAGCTTTTTACTAAAAGTTGTTAGATCTTTTGTCCGTTCTGGCGTGAGAACAAATATTCTTCTTAAATTCCTGTTAGTATAGACATAATCCACAAAAGTACTAATCATCACATCTTTGTCATGTTCAAAGTATCCTTTTAAGTTTTCAACGTACTCTGCTATTAATGCCCTAGATGGTACGATAATAACAGCATCGCCATCTTGTGTGCTGATGTATTCCTTTATTGAAAATGATTTCCCTGCACTTGTAGGCGCTGATATAGAAATGAATTGTTTTTCTTCAACAGCATCACGAATGCTTGCCTGTACAGGAGTAAGATATTCACCGTACTGCTTTTTGTACTGGTTTCCTATTGTCCCTAAAATGAAAGAGTAGAGATTTGAAGGGGATTTATTTTTATAGAACAATCCCAGGGTAGATATTATGTTTTCCTCATGAACTGCAAATTCCTCAGCATGAAACTCTTTATAATATGTTAACTTCTCGACCAACTTGTTATCAACTGGTCCTTTGCTATGCAAATCATCTAATATCTGTCCAATGGATTTATTTGGATCTTCGTCATTGATAATTTCTTGAATGCTTAACATTTTACACCAACCAAGTATATAAAACTAACGCGATCTAATAATTCTATTTCAATAACGGTTTTAATCGCATTATCCATTATTATTTCAGGATGATCTGAGTTGATAGAGAAAGCTGCGATGATACCATATTTTTCTTCATCGAGATTTTTGATCGCGTCTTTATGACAAAGGTTTACTAAATGAACGCGATCACGGAAATGTTTATCTTGTGTGATAAAGTCATGTGCTTGGCGGATCGCATTTCCGTGTGGGTTAATGGAGGCTGAGAATTTGGCTTCTCCGAAGTTTATAAGATTTCCAGTACATGTTGTATGAAAATCAAAACCCTCGTTTTGTTTTAATTGAGGTTTCCATAACTCAGCAATAGGTAGGGAAATGTGGTGTAATATCTGACTTAATGCTCGAGAGGATCCAATGGAAACCATAACTTCACCAAATTCAGCTCCTAAGGGATCACCATCAAGAACTTTATTGAATATTTCAACCAATGCATCAGTCGTTTCTTTCGCAGTAACTTTATATGATCGCTGTGTACCAGCATCGAGAGAAGAAATCCAAGATGTATTCAACACTGAGTTCACAAGCTCTGTAGCTATCAAGTCAGTATTATTTACGTTTACGATACATGTTATTATCGCAGGATCTTTATCTTGGTAGTGATACTGCGAGTGAATACATCCCCACTCAGTATCGTCTATAACTATGGATTTTGGTTCTTCAGGCATCATACCTTCCATAACACGTTCTTGATGGCTACGTAACTTGTAGTACTTCTCTGGAGATGAAGAAATTTCAAGAAGTACAGATTGTAGATGTACGAAGCCTAGAAATTTAAAACACTCATGTTTTGTAGAGGATTTTAATGATAAAGTCCAGATAACAAACACATTATTGGAACCATCACCATACTTTTTAGTGTCAATCTTATCTACTTACTCCGCATTGATTAACATAGACTGA
>NZ_QBJC02000003.1:0-293379 GCF_003057695.2 Pseudocitrobacter sp. RIT415
CTAACCAGTACTAATGAACCGTGAGGCTTAACCTTACAACGCCGAAGATGTTTTGGCGAAGAGAGACGATTTTCAGCTCAGATTCAGAGTCCGAAGGATTTTGCGCTGAGACAAGGCGGCAAATGAAGCGAAGGAAGGAGCATACTGAGGTATGTGACTGACTTTCGCGAATGCAGCCAACGCAGTATCAGCACAAAAGACACAGGACAGAGCACAGAATTTGCCTGGCGGCAGTAGCGCGGTGGTCCCACCTGACCCCATGCCGAACTCAGAAGTGAAACGCCGTAGCGCCGATGGTAGTGTGGGGTCTCCCCATGCGAGAGTAGGGAACTGCCAGGCATCAAATTAAGAAGTATGGCACTGACCTTTGAGGCAGTTCGCTACTCGATAAGAGAGTAGGCCAAAAGCGAAAGCTTTTGAACGTTGCGAAGCAACGGCCCGAAGAGTGAATCACAAAGTGATTCATAAACTGCCAGGCATCAAATTTAGTGTGCTGATATGGCTCAGTTGGTAGAGCGCACCCTTGGTAAGGGTGAGGTCCCCAGTTCGACTCTGGGTATCAGCACCAGTTTTTTCGGTTAAAGTTCGGCAGATTTAGAAAAGAATTTGTCTGGCGGCAGTAGCGCGGTGGTCCCACCTGAACCCATGCCGAACTCAGAAGTGAAACGCCGTAGCGCCGATGGTAGTGTGGGGTCTCCCCATGCGAGAGTAGGGAACTGCCAGACATCAAATAAAGCAAAAGGCCATCCGAAAGGATGGCCTTTTTGCGTTCCTGGGTTGGTATAACACAATTCAGCCGGACAAAGGCTATGCCTTACCCGGCCAAAAAATATCAACTAATGAATTACCTGCGATAAAAATGCCCGTGTGCGTTCCGATTTGGGATGTGCAAAAAACTCATCCGGCGCGGCCTGCTCAACAATCTCTCCACGATCCATAAATATCACACGATCAGCGACGGTACGCGCGAACCCCATCTCATGCGTGACACACAGCATTGTCATACCCGACTGCGCCAGCCCAATCATCGTATCCAGCACCTCTTTAACCATCTCTGGATCGAGCGCCGATGTCGGTTCATCAAACAGCATAATCTTGGGCTTCATGCACAGAGAACGGGCAATCGCGACACGTTGCTGCTGCCCGCCGGAAATTTGCCCGGGAAACTTATGTGCATGCTCGGCAATTCTCACACGTTCAAGGTAATGCATCGCCAGCGCTTCTGCCTCTTTCTTTGGCATTTTATGCACCCAAATGGGGGCCAGCGTACAGTTTTGCAGAACGCTCAGATGTGGGAATAAATTAAAGTGCTGGAACACCATGCCCACTTCCTGGCGTACTTTCTCGATATTACGCAGATCGTCATTCAGCTCGATCCCATCGACAATAATTCGCCCCTGTTGATGTTCCTCCAGGTGGTTGATACAGCGAATGGTGGTGGATTTCCCTGAACCCGAAGGCCCACACAAGACAATACGCTCACCCGGCCTCACTTTCAGGTTAATGTCTTTTAAAACATGAAATTGCCCGTACCATTTATTCACACTTTCCAGCGTAATCATCGCGTCAGCGGGTTGCATTAAAATTTGGCTCATAGTTACCTCAGTGCGGTGTACGCCCGGTGTGGAAGCGCTTTTCCAGATACTGGCTGTAGCGCGACATGCTAAAACAGAAGATCCAGTAGATCAGCGCAGCGAAGACATATCCTTCCGTCGACATCCCCAGCCAGGCAGGATCGACGGTCGCTTGTTGCACGCTGCTGAAGAGATCAAACAGACCGATGATGATCACCAGACTGGTATCCTTGAACAGCGCAATAATGGTGTTTACCAGACCTGGAATCACCAGTTTCAGCGCCTGTGGAAGAATCACCAGTCCCTGCATCCTCCAGTAGCCCAGCGCCAGCGACTCCGCGGCTTCATATTGCCCCTTTGGCAGCGCCTGAAGCCCGCCGCGCACCACTTCCGCGACGTAGGCTGACTGGAACAGGATCACACCGACCAACGCGCGAATCAGCTTATCAATACTGGTGCCTTCCGCCATAAACAGCGGCAGCATGACAGAAGACATAAACAGCACCGTAATGAGCGGTACACCGCGCCAGAACTCGATAAAAATGACCGACAGAATTCGCACCACTGGCATGGTTGAACGTCGTCCTAACGCGAGCAGGATCCCAAGTGGTAGTGCCCCCGCGATACCAACAGCGGCGATAATCAGCGTCAGCGTCAACCCGCCCCACTGGCGCGTCTCGACGCGATCCAGTCCGAAAATCCCACCGTAGAGTAGTCCCCAAACAATCAGCGGGTAGATAACCGCCCAGCCAGCTATGTAGCGTCCACGCTGTGGCAGGTTGCGCCAGAACATCAGCGCAATGGAGAACAGGCCAATCAGCAGCGCCAGATTAATTCGCCAGCGCTGATCGTGTGGGTAGAGGCCATACATAAACTGGCCAAAACGTTGATGGATAAAGACCCAGCACGCTCCGGCTTTCGTACAATCAGCGCGCGTTGTGCCAACCCAGTTGGCCTGCAAAAATGCCCAGTTCAGCAGCGGCGGAATTAACTGCCACATCAACCACAGGCAGAACAAGGTGAGCAGGCTATTCAGCCAGCTGGAAAACAGGTTTTTGCGCATCCAGACAAGCGGTCGCCAGGACGAAGCTGGCGTGGGCGGGATCGGATGCGATAACAGTGCTTTTGTCATCATGGCTCCTTAACGCTCGACCAGGGCGATGCGGCGGTTATAGAGGTTCATCAGCAGGGAAATTGTCAGGCTGATAATCAGGTAAACCGACATGGTTATGGCGATAGTTTCAATCGCTTGTCCGGTCTGGTTGAGTACCGTTCCGGCAAACAGTGACACCATATCGGGATAACCAATCGCTGCCGCTAAAGAGGAGTTCTTCACAATATTCAGATACTGACTGGTAAGCGGTGGAATGATGACCCGAAGCGCCTGAGGAATGATCACCTGGCGCAGCGTGACAGGATTTGGCAGCCCCAGAGAACGCGCCGCTTCATGCTGGCCATATGGCACCGCCTGAATACCTGCACGAATAATTTCCGCGATAAATGCCGACGTATAAACGGAGAGCGCCAGGGTGAGCGCTGCCAGTTCAGGGATAAGCGCCATGCCGCCGCGGAAGTTAAACCCCCGCAGTTCCGGCACATCCCAGTGCAATGCCGCGCCAAAGAGCCCGTGAGCCAGAAGTGGTAAGCCGACAATGAGTGCCAGTGCCGCAGGCCAGGTACGACGAAGTTGCCCCGTTTTTATCTGACGTAGTGTGTTGTAGCGATAAAGCCCGATCGAGACGGCGATGGCGACAATAATGGCCGCCAGAAACGCCAGCAGCCCTTCTCCTAACTGCGGAGCAGGAATATAGAGCCCACGATTGCTGAGAAAAAGCAGGTCAAAGGCATTAACCGCCTGACGTGGGCCTGGCAGATTACGCAGTACAGCAAAGTACCAGAAGAAGATTTGCAGCAGCGGAGGAATATTACGGAACGTCTCAATGTAAATCGTTGAGAGTTTGCGCAGCAACCAGTTATCTGACAAGCGTGCCAGCCCAAGGAAAAAGCCGAGAATCGAAGCGAAAACAATACAGAGGGCCGAAACCAACAGCGTATTCAGCAGCCCGACCAGAAACACCCGGCCATAAGTATCACCCTGTTGATAATCAATCAGGTGCTGGACGATACCGAACCCGGCGCTGCGATCGAGAAAAGCGAAGCCTGAGGTGATACCTCGGTTATTCAGATTGGTAATCGTGTTGTGTATCAAATAGATGGCAATAGCGACAAGCGTCACTACAGCGATAATTTGAAACAGCCAGGCACGAACCGTGGGATTAGAAAAGGAGAGAGCTCCCTTTACGGTTGGGTGACGATGGCGCATAAAAAACCTCAGAACCAGAACGAAAATGTGGGCGCCGCAGTGCAGCGCCCGTTACTGCCGTGCTTAGCGTACTGGCGGAGCGTATTGGATCCCGCCATTGTTCCAGAGGTTGTTTTGCCCGCGTTTGATCTTCAGCGGGCTTTCCGATCCCACATTGCGCTCGAAGATCTCGCCGTAGTTGCCGACCTGCTTCACAATGTTGTAAGCCCATTTGTTATCGAGCTTAAGATCCTTACCGTAATCACCTTCTTTGCCTAACAGGTGAGCCATATCTGGCGTGGCTGGGTTGGCGGCTTTCTCGTCGACGTTTTTCGAGTTGATGCCCATCTCTTCGGCGTTCAGCATGGCGAAAAGCGTCCAGCGAACGACGGAGAACCATTCATCATCGCCACGTCGCACCACCGGCCCGAGCGGCTCTTTGGAGATAACTTCAGGCAGTACAATCCACTCCGCCGGGTTGCCAAGTTTGATGCGCAGGGCATACAGCTGTGACTGGTCAGAGGCCAGCGTATCGCAGCGTCCTGACTCCAGTGCTTTAGCCGATTCGTCAGAGCGGTCGAAAGTTACCGGCGTGTACTTCATGTTATTGGCTTTGAAGTAGTCCGCTACGTTCAGTTCTGTATCCGTGCCCGCCTGAATACAAACCGTTGCACCATCCAGTTCTTTCGCGCTTTTTAGATCGGCTTTGTTATGGGTCAGGAAGCCGATACCATCGTAATAGGTCACGCCAGTGAACGACATCCCCATGCCGGTATCGCGCGAAGAGGTCCAGGTGGTATTACGGGAGAGCAGGTCTACCTCACCCGATTGCAGCGCAGTGAAGCGCTCTTTGGCGGTGAGCGGGGTATATTTTACTTTGCTGGCATCGCCAAAGACGGCAGCGGCGACCCCGCGACAGACATCGACGTCAATCCCGCTAAATTTGCCATCGGCATCGGCGTATGAGAAACCGGGCAGGCCGTCACTTATCCCACACTGGACGAACCCTTTTTTCTTCACGGCATCAAATGTGGTACCTGCATGTGCCTGATTCACAACCGCAAACAGCGCGCCGGCAGCGGCGAGGCTGGCTATCATTATCTTTTTCATAATGCATCCTGTGTGGCGGAAAATTATCTTTATAAGTGACGTTTGGGAAACGCCTGAACCTGTCTTTCGTAGAGGCTCTACGTTTTACTAAGCAAAGGTAGTGCCAGGTTTGCGCAAGGTAATTAAGCGCAATATGTCTGAGTGTAGACAGGAAAAAATAAAATCAGCGCCCTGAAATAGTGCGAAATTACAACGTAAGCCACATTTTGGCGCAAAATATTTTCTTTTTAATGGCAACAGTTCGCTAACAGTTTTGCCCGTGAATATAAGCAAACTGTAGGATGAAATGAAGTTGTGAAAAGCAACACGAATAATTGCAACGCGGCAATATTTAAGAAAGCAGGATGTGATTAAGTTCTATATCTATTTATTTATATAACGTTGGAAGCGTAAAAATTGCACCACCGAAAGGCAAACGCGCGGCAGGGCCGCGCGCGGAGAGTATTATTTGGACAGGGCGATGATCCCCATCGTCAGGCCCGCTACAGCGGCAGTCCCTACAGCGACGGCGCCCGCAGTCTCCCAGTTATCCTGAGTAGTGCCTTTCATACAGGTATTGGTATGAACCAGACGTCCCTGATCATCATAGACCGGTACGCAGGGAGAATCGTGAGCACAACCTGCCAGCAGTGCGGTAAGCAGTGCGACAGAAATTAATCTTTTCATGGTGTTACCTCAATAATCACGCCTTCGTTTAATAAGCTAAGTCTCTTATTAACGAGCTCGGGCCTATTTTATCACTGGCGATAAAAAGACTGTCGTGCGGAATAATGTCAATTCATGTGAATTGTAAAAATAATGAAGAAAAGAGAGTTTTATAGATTAGGTTTAAGAAAGAACGAATCACTATCTTATTCATTTTTATAGCCATCAAACTGCATAAAAAAGGCGCCCGAAGACGCCTTTATGTTTCAGCCTTATTCGCTTTTGCCTTTGAAGCGACGACGAATGACCACAAAGAAGACGGGTACGAAGAAAATGGCTAACAATGTCGCGGAAACCATTCCGCCCATAACGCCAATACCCACCGCATTTTGTGCGCCACTCCCGGCACCGTTGCTGATAGCCAGCGGTAATACACCGAGGATAAAAGCAAGCGATGTCATCAGGATAGGGCGCAAACGCATTCGCACCGACATCAACGTTGCTTCGATGATGCCTTTGCCCTCTTTCTCCATCAGATCTTTGGCAAACTCTACGATCAGAATGGCGTTCTTAGCCGAAAGCCCGATGGTGGTGAGCAGGCCAACCATAAAGTAGACGTCATTTTTCTGACCAAAGAGCGTGGCGGCTAACAGCACGCCGACGATCCCCAGCGGTACGACCAGCATCACGGAGAACGGAATCGACCAACTCTCATAAAGCGCAGCCAGACAGAGGAAGACGATGACGAAGGAAACCCCGATCAGGGCTGGCGCCTGGTTACCTGACAGCCGTTCTTGATAGGACATCCCCGTCCAGTCGTAGCCAATACCCGCAGGCAGCGTCGAGGCCAGATGCTCCATTAGCGCCATCGCTTCACCGGTGCTTTTACCCGGGGCTGACTCGCCCTGAATTTCCATCGACGGCAACCCGTTGTAACGTTCCAGACGTGGGGAGCCGTGAGACCAGTGCGCGGTGCTAAAGGTGGAGAACGGTACCATTTCGCCATTGGCGCTGCGTACGTACAGACTATTGATATCTTCCGGCAGCATGCGGTACTTCGCGTCGGCCTGCACGTAAACTTTTTTCACGCGACCACGGTCGATAAAATCATTAACGTAAGCGCCGCCCAGCGAGGCTGAAATGGTCTCGTTGATGTCCGAAAGCGACACGCCCAGCGCCTGCGCTTTTTCCTGATCGACATCGAGCTTAAACTGCACCGTATCTTCCAGGCCATTAGGTCGTACACCTTCCAGAACATCCGGGTGTTGCATCGCCTTGCCCAACAGTTCGTTACGCGCGGCGGTCAGTGCCCGATGACCCAGCCCGCCCTGGTCGATAAGTTCGAAGTCGAAACCGGTCGCGGTGCCCAGTTCGAGAATCGGTGGCATATTAAAACCGCGCACAAAGCCATCCGTAATCTGAGCAAATGCAGCATTGGCACGGGCTAAAATGGCGGTAACTTTCGATTCTTTCCCTTCTCGCTGATCCCAGGGTTTCAGGCTGACAAACGCCATGCCGGCGTTCTGCGCCTGGCCGCTAAAGCTAAAGCCGTTAACGGTAAAGACACTTTCCACGTCCGCTTTTTCGTTATTCAGGTAATAATGCGTTACCTGATCGAGCACCTTCTGCGTGCGTTCCTGCGTCGCCCCTGCAGGAAGCTGAACGAGGGTCATGAAGACACCCTGATCTTCGTCTGGCAGGAAAGAGGAGGGCAGCCGCAATGCAAGTATCACCATCCCGACCACAATCAGAACAAAGATCAGCAGGTAACGACCCGTTGAACCCAGAATCCGACTCACACTATCGGTGTAATGCCCCACGCTCCGTTCGAATAGATTGTTAAACCAGCCAAAGAAACCGCCTTTATGGGCATGCTGCTCGGACGATATCGGTTTCAAAATGGTGGCGCACAGCGCCGGGGTGAGAATTAACGCAACCAACACTGATAGCGCCATTGCCGACACGATGGTGATAGAGAACTGGCGATAAATCGCCCCGGTCGAACCTCCAAAGAAGGCCATCGGAATAAACACCGCCGACAGTACCATGGCGATACCGACCAGCGCGCCCTGAATTTGCGACATCGATTTTTCTGTCGCTTCCTTTGGTGGCAGATGTTCTTCAGCCATTACGCGCTCGACGTTCTCCACCACTACGATGGCGTCATCGACCAGCAGGCCGATGGCGAGCACCATCCCGAACATCGTCAGGGTGTTAATGGAGTAGCCGAAAGCCGACAGAATGGCGAAAGTCCCCAGTAGCACGACCGGCACCGCAATCGTCGGGATAAGCGTCGCGCGGATGTTCTGTAAGAACAGATACATCACGAGGAAGACCAGCACGATCGCTTCGAACAGGGTTTTTACCACCTCGTTGATGGAGATTTTCACAAACGGCGTGGTGTCGTAGGGATACACCACTTTCATCCCCTGCGGGAAGAAAGGCTGTAGCTCCGCCAGCTTCTCTTTGATGGCTTTTGCGGTATCAAGGGCGTTGGCACCGGTCGCCAGCTTGATGCCCAGGCCCGATGCCGGATTACCGTTAATTCGCGCCACGACGTTATAGTTCTCACCGCCAAGCTCAATGCGTGCGACATCTTTCAGATGCACCACGGAGCCGTCAGTGTTAACACGCAGCGTAACGTTCCCGAACTCAACCGGATCTTTCAGGCGCGTTTGCGCAATGATGGAGGCGTTAAGCTGTTGCCCCGGCAGCGCAGGCGTTCCGCCAAGCTGACCTGCGGCAATCTGGTCATTCTGTACTTTCAGTTGATTAATGACATCAACCGGGGTGAGGCGATATTTGTTCAGCAGGTTAGCATCCAGCCAGATTCGCATTGCGTATTGCGCACCGAACAGCTGCACATCGCCCACGCCGTTAAGGCGGCTGATGGAGTCTTTAATGTTAGACGCCACGTAATCAGAAATATCATCCTGGGTGGTCGACGGGTTATCGGAGACAAAGCCGGCCACCATGAGGAAGCTGCTGCTCGATTTCTCGACGCTGATCCCTTGTTGCTGTACTTCCTGGGGCAGTAGCGGCGTGGCAAGCTGAAGCTTGTTCTGCACCTGTACCTGCGCGATATCCGGATCGGTGCCCGACTGGAAGGTCAGGGTAATTGTCACGCTTCCTGCAGAGTCGCTGGTGGAGGACATGTACATCAGGTTATCGATACCGTTCATGTTCTGCTCGATAACCTGTGTGACGGTGTCCTGCACCGTTTGTGCATCGGCCCCCGGATAATTCGCGGAAACAGAGACTGCCGGTGGCGCGATGGTGGGATACTGTGCAACCGGCAGTTGCATAATCGCCAGCACGCCAGCCATCATCAAAATGATAGCCAGCACCCAGGCGAAAATCGGACGCTTGATAAAAAAGTTAGCCATTTCGTAGGGATACCTTACTGCGCCGTAGTCGGAGTGGATTCATCGCTAACGGCGATAACCTTCGCACCGGGGTGTGCTTTCTGTAAGCCGCTGACAATCACCTTCTCGCCCGTCTTCAGCCCTTCGCTAATCAACCATTGGTCGCCAATGGCCTGCGTAGCGACAACGTTGCGCATTTCGACGGTGCTATCGTTATTCACTACCATTACGGTGGCATCACCGCGCGGCGTACGTGTTACGCCCTGCTGCGGCACCAGAATGGCGCCTGGCTGAACGCCTTCATCGATGCGGGCCCGCACAAACATCCCCGGCAGCAAGGTGTGCTGCGGGTTAGGGAAGACGGCGCGCAGGGTGATGGAGCCGGTGCTTTCATCGACAGTGACGTCGGAAAACTGCAATGTGCCTTTCAGGGGATAAGGCTGACCGTTTTCCATCAGCAGCGCCACATTGCTGGCGGCGGCCTCTTTTTGCAGATTCCCCTGCTCGACGGACTGCTTCAGGCGCATGAAGTCGCTGCTGGACTGCGTTACATCGACATAGATAGGGTCCAATTGCTGTACGGTTGCCAGCTCGGTGGTTTGCCCATTGGTCACCAGCGCGCCTTCCGTCACATTGGATTTCCCAATACGCCCGCTAATGGGTGACGTCACTTTGGTATAAGCCAGATTGATACGCGCACTCTCCACCGAGGCTTTAGCGGCAACGACCATCGCATCTGCCTGACGCGCATCAGCAATAGCCTGGTCATACTCTTGCTGGCTGATGTATTGGGTTCCTACCAGCGGCACATAGCGTTTTACCGTCAGGTGCGCTATCTGCGCGGCGGCTTCACTTTTCCCCAGTTCGGCCTTCGCGCTGTCGTAATCGGCCTGATAGGTTGCCGGATCAATCTGATACAGCGACTGTCCTGCTTCGACGTCGCTGCCCTCAGTAAAGTGGCGCTGTAAAATGATACCGCTAACCTGTGGGCGTACCTGGGCGATGCGGAATGCAGATGTGCGGCCTGGCAGCTCTGTGGTCACAGCCAGCGGCGCTGTTTTCACAATGTGAACCGTCACCTGAGGTTGCAGAGGATGAACTGGCTTCTCATCCTGATCGTTACAACCGGCAAGTAACGTAGCCGAAATGATGATGAAGGTGGGCAGGAGTGAAAACCTGGCGTATTTCGTCATTGCAGTTCCTTATAAACCGAAGCTCGCTATTTACCGTCGCAGGTAATAGAGAAAACAGAAGCCGAGAAAATAAATAGTTTGCTATCCTACAAATAATAAGGTGGCTATGTAAGCAATAGTTATTTATTCACCATTCGAAAGGCACGCAAACATAAAAGGGAGATAAGATAAGTGTGTTTTTTATTGGCGGACTGTTTCTAAATATAACGTTATGCCGTGGGCTGTAATTACATATGGCTGATGAATATAATAATATCAATTTATTTATTGTGATTATATTTGTTGTTTCGACGGTTTTTAATTCTTCGGGATGAATTAAAGATAAAATAGTGTCATTATCGTCGTCTCTATTTTCTCCTCCATGCAGGGTTACGCCATGGTGAAAAAAACCAAAGCAGAGGCGCTTAAAACACGCCAGCTACTGATTGACACGGCGATCGCGCAGTTTGCTGCGCGCGGCGTGACAAATACTACGCTGAACGACATTGCCGATGCCGCTCAGGTCACACGTGGCGCCATCTACTGGCACTTTGAGAACAAAATACAACTGTTCAATGAAATCTGGCGTCAGCAACCAGCACTGAGTGAATTGATCACCATTGACCTTACCGCGGAGTGGCAGAACAATCCGCTCAGGTTGATGCGTGAAAAACTTATACTCGGGCTACAATATATTGCAACCAATCCACGCCAACGCGCATTAATGCAAATTTTGTATCATAAATGTGAATTTCACGAAGAGATGCTTTCGGAACAATATATTCGTGAGAAGATTGGATTTAGTCATCCGCAGATGCGGAGTTTATTGATTCAGGCTATCGCGCGCGGGCAACTCTCGCCCAGTCTGGACTTAGACGTAATATTAATTATTCTGCATGGTTGTTTTAGCGGTATTGTTAAAAACTGGTTGATGAATCAGGCACAGTACGATTTATTCTCACAAGCCCCCGCGCTGGTGGATAATACATTACGTATGCTGGTCAATAATTATAATTTTGATGAATGTGTCATGGCAGAAGGGATTGCAGGATAATACCGATCTAAGCGCTCATCCTGCAGGCTATTTATGCGCAGGTTTATTCCAGTTCGCTACAGTTTACCAGTTTTAACGGATTGACCGAGTCCATGTTTCTGCACTTGTCCGTTTCTGTCGCCAGCAGCTCTATCCACTGCATCAACACCGCATCAAAGAAGAACATAAACAGCGCGAAAACGACAAGCCAACCGTATTTGCGAATCATGAGCCAACCCTGGTATTGATAACATGAATGGCAGCAATATACACGAAAATGAAGGGCGGGAAAGTGGAGAAAGCGCGGTTTTACAGACAATAAAAAAGGCGCGTCCCCATGCCGAGTAGCGCCTTTTTATCCGTCATGAACGAAACTTAGTTCATGCCGTATTTTTTCAGTTTTTTACGCAGCGTACCGCGGTTGATCCCCATCATGAGAGCAGCACGGGTTTGGTTACCGCGGGTGTATTGCATCACCATGTCCAACAGGGGCTGTTCTACTTCAGCCAGTACCAGCTCATACAGATCATTAACATCCTGACCATTCAGTTGAGCAAAATAGTTCTTCAGTGCCTGTTTAACCGAGTCACGCAGGGGCTTTTGAGTTACCTGGTCCTGAGAGTTAACGGTTGAAACGGTCAGTACGTCAGAATTTACGCGTTGTTCGAACATAGTTCTGTCAGCTCTTTATTTCTATTACGCAAAATTTTCGAAGTATGCCTCCAACGCCTCCAGCTGTTCGCTGGCATCCTCAATGGCGTTGAATGTGCGCCGAAACTGGTCATCTGGAGCGTGCTCCTGGAGATACCAGGAGACGTGCTTACGTGCAATTCGGTACCCTTTTGCCTGACCATAAAAGTCGTGCAACTCCCGAACATGCGCGCAAAGTAAGCGCTTAACCTCTGCCAGAGGCAGAGGGGGCAGCAGCTCCCCAGTGTCCAGATAATGCTGGATTTCCCGAAAGATCCAGGGTCTTCCCTGAGCTGCGCGGCCTATCATCAGGGCATCAGCCCCCGTATAGTCCAGTACAGCTCTGGCTTTAAGCGGGTCAGTAATGTCGCCATTCGCGATAATCGGAATGGAAACTTTCTGCTTAACTGCCCGAATACTGTCGTACTCAGCTTCACCATTAAACAAACAGGCGCGTGTGCGTCCGTGAATCGTCAGGGCCTGAATGCCACAGTCTTCAGCCAGTTGGGCAATTTCTTCACAGTTACGGTGCTCAGGAGCCCAGCCAGTGCGAATTTTGAGTGTTACGGGAACGTCCACTGCCTTCACGACCGCGGTCAGGATAGACTGCACCTGGTCCGGATACTGCAGTAGGGCTGAGCCCGCGAGCTTGCGATTCACTTTCTTTGCTGGACAGCCCATATTGATATCAATAATTTGGGCGCCGCTTTCCACATTAATGCGTGCGGCCCATGCCATCTCTTCAGGATCGCTACCGGCGATTTGCACGGTTCGAATACCTGGTTCATCAACGTGCACCATCCGTAAGCGAGACTTATCACTCTCCCATACCTGCGGGTTAGAGGACATCATCTCGGAAACGGTTAAACCTGCCCCCATCTCATAGCACAGCGTCCGGAATGGTCTGTCAGTGATGCCAGCCATTGGCGCTGCGATCAGGCGATTTCTGAGCTGATAGTGTCCGATGCGCATGAGTTAAGAAATGACCATACTGTGACTGCAAGGCGGCGTATATTACGCATTTTTTGGACGAGATGAAAGGCCAAACTTTGAGCAATCAGATGTTGTAGATCAATGAATCGCAGCTCAAAGGATAGTCAAAAAATAAATATCTTTAATAATCATGAGATTAATTCGATATGGATATTTTGTGTGCAGCGATAAAAAGGTAAAACTTCTCGTTTTTTCTTACTTCTCATCGCGTAATCACGACATAAAACGCTGTTTTTATGAACAAAAAGAGGGCGCTATAGTGCGATCTGGATCGCATTTATTGCCATTGCCAGCAGGAACGAGAGGAAGCAGGCGGCCCGGACAGGCCGCCTGAAGGCTTACTTCTTACGACCCGTGATGCGACACCACTCTTCTTTCTCAACAACCGCGTCGAGTTCGAAAAGCTCAGCGTAAGCTTCACATACACTTTCTGCCTGGCTGGCCAGTATACCGGAAAGCCCCAGCAGACCGCCTGAAACGGGCAGCACGCTGATTAATGGAGCCAGCTCGCGTAATGGGCCTGCGAGGATGTTGGCGACCACCACGTCGGCGCTCATGGCGTCTGGCTGCTCCTGCGGCAGATAGAGTTCCAGACGCTCGGAGACGCCGTTACGTTCGGCGTTATCGCGGCTGGCCTGAATCGCCTGCGGGTCGATATCAATACCGATGGCTTTAGCCGCGCCGAGCTTCAACGCCGCGATGGCCAGAATACCGGAGCCACAGCCGAAATCGATAACGGTTTTACCCGCCAGATCGAGCCCGTCAAGCCACTGCAGGCACAGGGAGGTCGTCGGGTGTGTCCCGGTGCCAAACGCCAGTCCCGGGTCAAGCATCACGTTAACCGCGTTGGCATCCGGCACATCGCGCCAGCTTGGGCAAATCCACAGACGCTCACCGAAACGCATCGGGTGGAAGTTATCCATCCACTCGCGTTCCCAGTCTTTATCTTCCAGCTGCTCGATTTTATGGGCAAAACCAGCACCCAGTAGCGGATGCAGTTCCAGGGCGGCAACGACCGCTTTCATGTCGGTCTCTGCATCGAACAGGCCGATAACGTCCGTATCGCCCCACAGGCGGGTTTCACCTGGCAGCGGCTCAAACACCGGCGTATCGTGCGTATCCTGGAAGGTGATG
Organism: Pseudocitrobacter sp. RIT415; assembly: GCF_003057695.2. Classification (NCBI taxonomy): domain Bacteria; kingdom Pseudomonadati; phylum Pseudomonadota; class Gammaproteobacteria; order Enterobacterales; family Enterobacteriaceae; genus Pseudocitrobacter; species Pseudocitrobacter sp. RIT415. The sequence goes on from NZ_QBJC02000003.1 coordinate 14,019, forward strand.
GAGACGGCGCCCGTTTCCATTAGCGCATCGCTTAAGTCCTCAGCGTTCGCGCCGCTGGTATTCAGTTTCAGTTGGATCCATGGCATGGCAAAAACTCTTTATTTATCAGTAGACAGTACGACAGTTTGTGGTGCGGAAGAACCGAAACGGTTCCCGACCAGAAACGCCAGTAAACTCAGCAGTAACGAAGGCACAATCGGATGGAAGCCCAGGTACTGAATATTAAACGTCGCGAGTACGGCATAGAGCACGCCACCCACGATCATCGCGCTCAGCGCACCTGCGGCGTTCGCGCGTTCCCAGTAAAGCCCCAGCACCAGCGGCCACAGGAACACCGCTTCCAGGCCACCAAAGGCCAGCAGATTCAGCCAGATGATCATCTCTGGCGGACGCCATGCCGCCAGTAGCAGCAGCGCACCCAGAATCAGGGTAATGGCCGCTGACATTCGCTTCAGGCGTCGCTCGTTTTGCAGCTGCTCCGGGCGCAGGTTCAGGTAGAGATCTTTAATGATCGTAGCGGAACTTTGCAGCAACTGTGCATTGATCGTCGACATAATGGCGGCCATCGGCGCGGCGAGGAAGATCCCGGCGGCGAATGGCGGTAACACCTTAACCATCAGCGTGGGGATAACCAGATCCGGCACGGTTAAATCCGGGATCACCGCACGCCCCAGCGCGCCAGCCAGGTGCATACCGAACATCAGGATAGCGACAACGATGGTGCCGATAATAATCCCACGGTGCACGGCCTTGCTGTCTTTATAGGAGATACAGCGCACCGCCGTGTGCGGTAGGCCAATTACCCCGAAGCACACCAGTACCCAGAATGATGTCATAAAGGTGGGCGAGAGAATATCTTCGGCACCTTCCGGGCTGACCAGTTTAGGGTCAATGGTTTGCAATGTTTCAACAGCATGGCTCAGGCCGCCCGCCGCGTGTACGATACCGACCAACAGTACGATGGTGCCAATCAGCATCACCAGCCCCTGCATCGTGTCGTTGAGTACGCTGGCGCGAAATCCGCCAAACGCGGTATAGAGCGCAATACTGATGCCGAAAATCAGCAAACCGGTTTCATAAGGAATACCCGCCGCCGTTTCCAGCAGGCGCGCGCCGCCGATGAACTGTACGGTCATCGCGCCGATGAACGCGATAAGCAGGCTCAGGCTTGCCAGCCACACCAGCAGGCGGCTCTGATAGCGGGCAAACAGCATATCGTTCAAGGTGACGGCGTTATAGCGTCGCGCGAGAATGGCAAATTTTTTGCCCAGTATTCCCAGCGACAGCCAGACAGCAGGCAACTGAATCATCGCCAGTAGTACCCAGCCGAGACCGTATTTATACGCCGCACCCGGCCCGCCAATAAACGAGCTGGCGCTGATATAGGTGGCCGTCAGCGTCATTGCCAGCACAATTCCGCCCATCGAGCGGCTACCGAGGAAGTATTCATTCAGGAACGAACCTGTTGCTCGTTTGCGCATTGCATAAACCGAGAGGCCAAACACCACCACCAGGTAAGCGACAAGCGGAAGAATCACTTCAAGCTGCATCGTCATCCTCCAGCGGAATGTCGCGGTAAATCCGTTTTACCATTGCCCAGCACAGTACAATAAAGATCAGCGGCACCAGCAAGCATGCCATCTCGAACCAGTGAGGCAGGCCGGTAACACCGATCGCAGAATCAGGTAAGTAAGCAGCCACTAACCATGCGACAAGATAAAGAAGGGTCAGCCACAGCGCCCAGCGCGCCTCTTTATGGGCCTGAACAAAACGCTTGTCCATTTTTTGTCCCTTGTGGATGAAGAAAGCGGGGATTGTACATGAGGGCGAGCGGGAGGGAAAAAACAAAAGGCCGGAATCTCCGGCCTTTTGCAATCAACGCGGGCTGATTAATCCTGAAGACCGAGTTTTTTCTCCAGATAGTGGATGTTAGTACCACCATGCTGGAAGTTCTCGTCATTCATGATGCGGATCTGCAAATCAACGTTGGTTTTGATGCCGTCGATGATCAGTTCCTGCAATGCGTTTTTCATACGGGAAATCGCAACGTCGCGAGTTTCACCGTAGCAAATCAGTTTGCCGATCATTGAGTCATAGTACGGCGGTACTGTGTAGCCCGCGTAGATATGAGATTCCCAACGAACGCCAAAACCGCCCGGCGCGTGGAAGCGCGTGATTTTACCCGGGCTTGGCAGGAAGGTGTCCGGGTCTTCGGCGTTGATACGGCATTCCACCGCATGGCCGCGAACCTGTACTTCGTCCTGCTTGATAGAGAGCGGTTGGCCTGCGGCGATGCGCAGCTGCTCTTTAATCAGGTCAACGCCGGTGATCATTTCGGTAACCGGGTGTTCTACCTGAATACGGGTGTTCATCTCGATGAAGTAGAACTCGCCGTTTTCGAACAGGAATTCGAAAGTACCCGCCCCGCGATAGCCGATATCCACACAGGCTTTAGCGCAACGTTCGCCGATGTAGCGGCGCAGCTCTGGCGTAATGCCCGGTGCTGGCGCTTCTTCGACCACTTTCTGGTGACGACGCTGCATAGAGCAGTCACGTTCTGCCAGATAGATTGCGTTCCCCTGACCATCAGCCAGTACCTGGATTTCCACGTGGCGTGGGTTTTCCAGATATTTTTCCATGTACACCATGTCGTTGTTGAAAGCCGCTTTGGCTTCCGCTTTCGTCATAGAGATGGACTGCGCCAGGTCGGCGTCGTTGCGCACAACGCGCATACCACGACCGCCGCCGCCGCCGGAGGCTTTGATGATAACCGGGTAGCCGATACGTTTTGCATGGGCGCGGTTAGCGTCCATATCGTCGCCCAGCGGGCCATCGGAACCTGGTACGGTCGGAACGCCGGCTTTCTTCATTGCGGTGATAGCAGACACTTTATCGCCCATCAGGCGAATAGTGTCGGCTTTCGGGCCGATAAAGATAAAGCCAGAACGTTCAACCTGCTCAGCAAAGTTGGCGTTCTCGGAGAGGAAGCCATAACCTGGGTGAATTGCTACTGCGCCAGTGATCTCAGCTGCGCTGATGATCGCCGGAATGTTCAGGTAGCTTTTTACGGACGGAGCCGGGCCGATACAGACCGTCTCATCCGCCAGCAATACGTGTTTTAAATCGCGATCCGCAGTGGAGTGCACAGCGACGGTCTTGATGCCCAGCTCTTTACAGGCACGAAGAATACGCAGTGCGATCTCGCCACGGTTAGCGATGACAATTTTATCCAGCATCTTCGCCTCGTTACTCGATGATGACCAGCGGCTCGTCAAATTCAACCGGTTGCCCGCTTTCGACCAGAACGGCTTTCACTACGCCCGCTTTATCAGCTTCGATCTGGTTCATCATTTTCATCGCTTCTACGATGCACAGGGTGTCGCCCACGTTAACTTTCTGACCCACTTCCACGAAAGCTTTCGCTTCCGGGCCTGGTGTACGGTAGAAAGTACCGACCATCGGGGAACGTACGATGTGACCACTGATTTCAGCTTTAGCCGGAGCGGATTCTGCTGCTGCCGGAGCGGCAACTGGCGCTGGCTGAGCCTGAGCGGCCGGCGCGGCATAAGCCTGCTGCATTACCGGGAAGCTAGCTGGCGCGGTTGCGCGGCTGATGCGTACTGACTCTTCGCCTTCAGAAATTTCCAGTTCAGAAATGCCAGACTCTTCGACCAGCTCGATCAGTTTTTTAATCTTACGAATATCCATGAGTGGGTTCCGTACTCTTTGTTTAGTGTGATTGTGACAGGCGTTTTACCGCCGTCTGTAACGCGTATGAATAACCATCTGCGCCTAACCCGCAAATAACGCCAGCGGAGACATCAGACAGATACGAATGATGGCGAAACGGTTCGCGCGCATGCACATTGCTGAGGTGAATCTCGATAAACGGGATACTCACCGCCAGCAGCGCATCTCGAAGGGCAACGCTTGTATGCGTAAACGCGGCCGGATTGATCAGGATATAGTCGACAGAGTCTTTAGCCTGATGAATTCGGTCGATGAGTGCGTACTCCGCGTTGGATTGCAGATGATCCAGCTCAACGTTCAGTGCCTCCGCTTCATGTTGCAAACCGTTTACGATTTGCGCAAGCGTCAGCGTTCCGTACTTCTCGGGTTCACGGGTACCGAGCATGTTAAGGTTCGGGCCGTTTAAAAGCAAAATGCGAAACTTGTCTGCCATTGTGCTGCTATCTCCTGCAATTCTCCGGTAAAAAACAAAATATACCTTCGATGCGCGATTGTCACCTTTTCAGGGGGACAAAACCCCTGTCAGGAAAACTGAAGTCGCACATTATAACTATTTCGTAGCATTTGGCAGCTAAATACTGGTCTTATCAGGGAAGATTATCAACCGCATTCGTGTAAAGTCAGGACGGAGTTCAGTAATTTGCGGTAAACCGCACATATCTCGCAACTAGCGCCACCACTGGCGGAACTTCTTGTAACGCCATGCTAAAAGCGCGACTGCGCACACAGCATAAAGCAGCGGCTGCGGCGATAAAATTTTTACCGACCACAGGTAGTGAACCGGCGCGAGGATCGCTACCAGATAGACGAAGTTATGCAATAACTGCCAGCGTCGGCCCAGTTTTCGCTGCATCCACTGGGTAGAGGTCACCGCCAGCGCCAATAAGATCAGCCAACTGGCAAAACCGAGCAGCAAATAGGGGCGCATCACCAGTTCCTGTCCCAATAGCGACAAGTTGTTGATACCCAATTCCAGCAGGGCATAGCTACATAAATGCAACGTGGCCCACGAAAAACACCATAACCCCAACAGGCGGCGAGTGCGTATCAATAATGGCTGTTTAGCGTAGCGCGCCAGCGGAGAAACCAACAAGGTCGCCAGCAGTAATTTCAGAGCCATCCTACCGGTGAAGTGCTGAATATCTTTTGCCGGGTCGGCGCTGAGTTGCCCGGAGGATGCGGCCCAAAAGAGCCAGACTAACGGTAAAAATGCCGCAAGATGCAGGCAAAGTTTCAGCCAGCGAATGTGTGTAACGGTTAAGCGCATTAAAAATTCTCCCGCAAATCCAGCCCGCGATAGAGCGAAGCGACCTGGTCGGCATAGCCATTAAACAGCAGCGTCGGCTGACGTTTTACATCCAGGATCCCGCCGGAACCAATAAAGCGTTCGCTCGCCTGCGACCAGCGGGGATGGTCGACGTGCGGGTTCACGTTGGCATAAAACCCGTATTCATCAGCTGCGGCGAGGTTCCATGTGGTTGGCGGGCGTTCGCGGGTGAGCTTAATCGAGACAATCGACTTGATGCCCTTAAAACCATATTTCCACGGCACGGTGAGGCGAATGGGCGCGCCGTTTTGCGGCGGCAGCGCTTTGCCATACACGCCGACGGTCAGCATAGTGAGCGGGTGCATCGCTTCGTCCAGTCGTAACCCTTCGACATAGGGATATTTCAGCCCGCCGCCGATAAAGCGGTCTTTTTGTCCGGGCATCACGTCGGGCGCGTACAGCGTCTGGAAAGCCACGTATTTTGCATTGCTGGTGGGCTCAACCAGCGATAAAAGTTTATGTAAAGGAAAGCCTACCCACGGCACGACCATCGACCAGGCTTCTACGCAGCGCATCCGATAAATACGCTCTTCCAGTGGAAAACGGCGGGTGAGGTCATCGTGATCGAGCGTCAGCGGTTTTGCCACTTCGCCATCAATCGTCAGTTTCCAGGGATCGGTCGGCAAACTGCCTGCGTTAGCTGCCGGGTCAGCTTTATCGAGGCCGAACTCATAAAAGTTGTTGTAACCGGTGACTTTATCTTCCGGTGTTAATGTGAGTTTGTTTTGCCATTCGGCGGGTTTGCTGAAATCGAGCGGTTTACCGGAAGGCGCGGGCGGGCGATCGTTGCCCTTAAACCAATCGCTAAGGCCAGCCTGAGCAGGAAGCGCCATGGCAGCCGTACTGATTCCTAACATCTTCAGCACCTGGCGGCGCTGCATCATAAAGACGGACTCTGCGGTCACGTCGGCTTCGGTTAATTTTTTCACGCTATTTCACCTCTCCGTCATTTTTACTAAGCATGACGGAGAGGCGTTATTCGCGCGAATATGTCACGAAAATTTGAAGATTAGGCGATTTTTACCAGCGTACGGCCCTGCGCCTGATTGTTGATAATCGCTTCGGCAAACTGCGGTGCTTTATCGAGGGTGATTTCCGTAGCGCTTTGCGCGTAGAAAGGCGCCGGCAGATCGTTCACCAAACGCTCCCATGCGGCAGTGCGGCGCGCAATCGGGGTCATTACTGAATCGACACCCTGCAAACGGACGTTACGCAGGATAAATGGCATTACGGTTGTCGGCAGCGCGAAACCGCCCGCCAGGCCGCAGGCCGCCACGCAGCCGCCGTAGTTCATTTGCGCCAGCACTTTCGCCAGCACTTTGTCGCCGACGGTATCGATAGCCCCGGCCCAAACCTGTTTTTCCAGTGGGCGCGTTTCTGCGAACTCATCACGGGCCAGAATACGATTAGCCCCTAATTGACGCAGATAATCGTGGGTGCTTTCGCGACCAGAAACAGCGGCCACCTGATAACCCAGTTTATGCAGCAGTGCGACCGCGGTGCTGCCTACGCCGCCGCTGGCACCGGTTACCACGATTTCACCATCTTGCGGACGCACGCCCGCGTCTTCCAGCGCCATTACGCACAGCATGGCAGTAAAACCGGCGGTACCAATAATCATCGCTTTACGGCCATCGAGTCCATTTGGCATCGGCACCAGCCAGTCGCCCTTCACCCGGGCGCGCTCAGATAAACCGCCCCAGTGATTTTCCCCTACGCCCCAACCGGTGAGCAGTACCTGCTGACCGGGCTGGAAGCGCGCGTCGTCGCTGGCGTGTACCGTACCGGCGAAATCAATGCCGGGCACCATAGGGAAATTACGGATAATTTTGCCTTTCCCGGTGATTGCCAGCGCGTCTTTATAGTTCATGCTGGACCACTGAATATCCACGGTGACATTCCCTTGCGGCAACAGGCTATCGTCGATGCGCTGTACCGATGCAAGGGTTTTTCCGTCCTGCTGTTCTAAGATTAATGCCTGCATAACCCGTCCTCAATGGCTCGATGTTTGGTAAAATTACTCTCAGAACTATACTCGCTACACACAATTCTATGTCGATTTGGCGCAATAAATTGCCAGAAACCCCTGATTTGGTAGTATGCCGGGTTCATTTGATATGTTAGTGCTCACTTTTGACGGAGCGGGCAGCCGGGGCCGGGCGATTTGTCGGGTGACGATTAACCAACGGAGTTAAATCAGGGATGCGATTAACGACGAAATTTTCCGCTTTTTTTACACTGCTGACCGGGTTAACTATCCTGGCGACATTGATTGGCTCGTCGCTGAGTTTTTATAACGGCATTCAATATAAAGTGAAGGGCCGCGTAGAGGCGGTCGCTACGGTGTTGGATAACCGCCTGTTAACCCACTCCTTCGAGCAGTTGGCGCCTCAGCTTGATGAAATGTTTGCTCCGGTGGATGTGGTAAGCGTCGATTTCCTCCAGGATGGAAAAAAGGTATACCACTACGCGCGCAAAAGCAGCTACCGGCCGGTGGGCAGCTATTATCGTTATCGCGAACTGCTCATTGACTCTGTTAAGCATCCCGGCATGCAAATTAAGCTGGAATATCAGGATCCGATGGCGAACTACTTCCGTTCGTTGATGACCACACTGCCGCTGACCCTGACCATCGCTTTTATGGTCATGATGGTGTTTATCGCGGTGCGCTGGCTGCGTCGCCAACTGGCGGGGCAGGAACTGCTGGAGTCACGGGCGATTCGCATCCTGAACGGCGAGCGTGGCGCGAAAGTTAAAGGCAACGTCCACGAATGGCCCGCCCGCACCAGTAGCGCGATGGACGTCCTGCTGTCAGAAATTCAGTTTGCCGCTGAGCAGCGTAGCCGAATGGACACGCTGATCCGTGCCTACGCCGCGCAGGATAATAAAACGGGCCTCAGCAACCGTCTCTTCTTTGATAACCAACTGGCGACGCTACTGGACGATCAGGAAAACGTTGGCGCGCACGGTATCGTGATGATGATTCGTCTGCCGGATCTCGATTTGCTGCGCGATAGCTGGGGCAATGAAGCGGCAGAAGAGCATCTCTTCATGCTCATCAACCTGCTTTCTACCTTTATGATGCGTTATCCAGGCGCCTTACTGGCGCGATATCACCGTAGCGACTTTACTGTATTGTTGCCTCATCGCACCTTAAAGGAAGCGGACAGTATCGCCGGGCAATTGCTCAAGGCCGTCGATGCGCTGCCGATAACTAAAATTCTTGACCGTGATGACATGATGCATATTGGTATCTGCGCCTGGCGTAGCGGGCAGACCAGCCAGCAGGTGATGGAACATGCGGAATCTGCGGTACGTAACGCGGTGTTGCAGGGCAGTAACAGTTGGGCGATTTACGATGATTCACTGCCGGAGAAAGGGCGAGGCAATGTGCGCTGGCGTACGCTTATCGAACAGATGCTGCGACGTGGCGGCCCGCGTTTATACCAGAAACCGGCGATAACGCTTGATGGGCATGTCCACCATCGGGAACTGACCTGCCGTATTTATGACGGTAATGAAGAGGTGATTGCAGCAGAGTACCTGCCGATGGTGCTTGAGTTCGGTCTGATGGAAGAGTATGACCGTTTGCAAATTACCCGCGTATTGCCGTTTTTAAATTTCTGGCCAGAAGAAAATCTCGCCTTACAGGTTTCTGTCGAGTCGCTCATCCGCCCGCGTTTTCAGCGCTGGCTGCGTGATACCTTAATGCAATGCGAAAAATCGCAACGCAAACGGATTATTTTTGAACTTGCAGAGGCAGATGTTTGTCAACATATCAGCCGTTTGCAGCCCGTCGTGCGTTTAATTAACGCCTTAGGGGCCAGGATCGCCGTTATTCAGGCGGGTTTAACCCTGGTGAGCACCAGTTGGATCAAGCAGCTTGAGGTTGAACTCATCAAGCTTGACCCCGGCCTGGTGCGCAATATTGAGAAGCGGAGTCAAAACCAGTTGCTGGTGCAGAGCCTGGTTGAAGCCACGAAAGGCACAACCATGCGGGTTTTTGCGCCGGGCATCCGGAGCCGTAGTGAATGGCAGGTACTGACAGAGTGTGGCGTTTCCGGCGGGCAGGGTGATTTTTTTGCCGCCTCACAACCACTTGACACGAATGTGAAAAAATATTCGCAAAGATACTCTGTTTGACCTGCTGTTTAACGTGTTTATCACGTAGAATAATGCGCGCGGTTTATTCGGGGGTGTGCGTGTCTGCTCGCCGGGTATATGTCGCATCATGCAAGTCGACGACCTTTGAAACAGGTTGCAAGTCCAGATTGGGATACGGTAATGACTCCCGACGCTGATGGAGCCAGGTTGGATTTGTAACAGAGGAAACGAACTGCACTAATTTTCACCGTTGCAGATGATTTTTGCGCCTTGTCGCTGCTGCGTGTGGTTGGTAAAGTAAGCGGATTTTGTTTTCCGCCCCAGCTTTCAGGATTATCCCTTAGTATGTTGAAAAAATTTCGTGGCATGTTTTCCAATGACCTGTCCATTGACCTGGGTACTGCGAATACCCTGATTTACGTAAAAGGACAAGGCATCGTATTGAATGAGCCTTCCGTGGTGGCCATTCGTCAGGATCGTGCTGGTTCTCCGAAAAGCGTCGCTGCCGTCGGTCATGACGCCAAACAGATGCTGGGTCGTACGCCTGGCAATATCGCGGCTATTCGTCCGATGAAAGACGGCGTTATCGCCGACTTCTTCGTGACCGAAAAAATGTTGCAGCACTTTATTAAACAGGTGCATAGCAACAGCTTCATGCGTCCGAGCCCGCGCGTACTGGTTTGTGTGCCGGTGGGCGCAACGCAGGTTGAGCGTCGTGCGATTCGTGAATCCGCTCAAGGCGCAGGCGCGCGTGAAGTGTTCCTGATTGAAGAACCGATGGCTGCGGCAATCGGCGCAGGCCTGCCGGTTTCCGAAGCGACCGGTTCTATGGTGGTTGATATCGGTGGTGGTACCACTGAAGTGGCGGTTATCTCCCTGAACGGCGTGGTTTACTCCTCTTCCGTACGTATCGGCGGCGACCGTTTCGATGAAGCTATCATTAACTACGTGCGTCGTAACTACGGCTCTCTGATCGGTGAAGCCACCGCAGAGCGCATCAAGCACGAAATCGGCTCCGCTTACCCGGGTGACGAAGTGCGTGAAATCGAAGTCCGTGGCCGTAACCTGGCTGAAGGCGTACCGCGCGGTTTCACCCTGAACTCCAACGAAATCCTCGAAGCGCTGCAGGAGCCGCTGACCGGTATCGTAAGTGCCGTTATGGTTGCACTGGAACAGTGTCCGCCGGAACTGGCGTCCGACATCTCCGAACGCGGTATGGTTCTGACCGGTGGTGGTGCGCTGCTGCGTAACCTTGACCGCCTGTTAATGGAAGAGACGGGCATTCCTGTCGTTGTTGCTGAAGATCCGCTGACCTGTGTGGCGCGCGGTGGCGGCAAAGCGCTGGAAATGATCGATATGCACGGCGGCGACTTGTTTAGCGAAGAGTAGTCAGCCTGAGTCCGGGGTAGCTTTCGGGCTACCCTTGATTTTACTGACACGAGAATACGCATAGCCTATGAAGCCCATTTTTAGCCGTGGCCCGTCGCTACAGATTCGCCTTATTCTGGCGGTTCTGATCGCGCTTGGCGTTATCATCGCCGACAGCCGCCTTGGTATGTTCAGTCAGATCCGAACATACATGGATACCGCCGTCAGTCCTTTCTATTTTGTCTCCAATGGTCCCCGTGAATTACTCGACAGCGTGTCACAAACGCTGGCCTCGCGTGACCAACTCGAACTCGAAAACCGGGCACTTCGCCAGGAACTGCTGCTGAAAAACAGCGACCTGCTGATGCTGGGTCAGTACAAACAAGAGAACGCCCGTTTACGTGAACTGCTGGGTTCGCCGCTGCGTCAGGATGAGCAGAAAATGGTGACGCAGGTGATCTCCACCGTTAACGATCCTTACAGCGATCAGGTAGTTATCGACAAAGGTAGCGTCAATGGCGTCTATGAAGGCCAGCCGGTCATCAGCGACAAAGGCGTTGTCGGCCAGGTGGTGGCCGTCGCCAAACTGACCAGCCGTGTCCTGTTAATTTGCGATGCCACGCATGCGCTACCGATTCAGGTGCTGCGTAACGACATCCGCGTGATTGCCGCCGGCAACGGCTGCACCGACGATCTCCAGCTTGAACACCTGCCTGCCAACACGGATATCCGCGTCGGAGATGTGCTGGTGACGTCTGGCCTGGGCGGTCGTTTCCCGGAAGGGTATCCGGTTGCGGTGGTCTCCTCCGTGAAGCTCGATACCCAGCGCGCGTATACCGTGATTCAGGCGCGTCCAACCGCGGGCTTACAGCGTCTGCGTTATCTGCTGCTGCTGTGGGGCGCCGATCGTAATGGCGCGAACCCGATGACGCCGGAAGATGTGCACCGCGTGGCCAACGAACGTTTGATGCAGATGATGCCGCAGGTGTTGCCATCCCCGGATGCCATGGGGCCGCCAACGCCAGTACCGGCACCTGCCACGGGGCTTGCAACCTCGCCCACGGAAACCCAGCCGACTGAACTCTCCCCTCAGGGAGGGCCATAGTGGCAAGTTACCGTAGCCAGGGACGCTGGGTAATCTGGCTCTCGTTTCTTATCGCACTGCTGCTGCAAGTGATGCCCTGGCCGGACAACATCATCGTTTTCCGGCCAAACTGGGTTCTGCTTATCCTGCTTTACTGGTCACTGGCGCTGCCGCATCGGGTGAATGTCGGTACCGGTTTTGTGATGGGCGCGATTCTGGATCTCATTAGCGGCTCAACGCTCGGCGTGCGCGCGTTGTCGTTGAGTATTGTGGCGTATCTGGTGGTGCTCAAGTATCAGCTGTTTCGTAATCTGGCGCTCTGGCAGCAGGCGCTGGTGGTCATTCTGTTGTCGCTTTCCACGGATATTATTGTTTTCTGGTCAGAGTTTTTAGTGATCAACGTCTCTTTCCGACCGGAAGTGTTCTGGAGTAGTGTAGTCAATGGCGTACTCTGGCCGTGGATCTTCCTCCTGATGCGCAAAGTTCGTCAGCAATTCGCCGTGCAATAAAGGTCGTTATGAAAATTTATCTCGCTTCAGGCTCCCCGCGTCGCCAGGAACTACTCACCCAACTGGGTGTGGCGTTTGAGAAAATCGTTCCAGGTATTGAAGAGCAGCGCCGTCCACAGGAAAGTGCGCAGCAGTACGTGACGCGACTGGCGCGAGAAAAAGCGCAGGCCGGAGTGGCAATGGTTGATCAAGACCTCCCGGTTCTGGGTGCGGATACTATAGTTATCCTCAATGGCGAAGTGCTTGAGAAACCGCGTGATGCCGCCCATGCGGCAGAGATGCTGGGTAAGCTTTCAGGGGAAACGCATCAGGTAATGACCGCCGTCGCGCTGGCAGACCGCCAGATTACGCTCGACGCGCTGGTGGTCACCGATGTGACGTTCAGAGTACTTTCCGAACACGATATCGCAGGCTACGTTGCCAGCGGTGAACCTTTAGATAAAGCAGGTGCATACGGTATTCAAGGGTTGGGTGGCTGTTTTGTCAGGAAGATAAATGGCAGCTATCACGCCGTAGTCGGCTTACCGCTGGTGGAAACGTATGAGTTGCTCAGTAACTTTAACTCACTACGTGAGGAAAGGGATAAACATGACGGCTGAATTATTAGTGAATGTGACGCCATCCGAAACGCGTGTGGCGTATATCGATGGCGGCATTTTGCAGGAAATTCATATTGAGCGTGAAGCGCGACGCGGAATCGTAGGCAATATCTACAAAGGTCGTGTCAGTCGTGTATTGCCAGGGATGCAGGCGGCTTTTGTAGATATTGGCCTGGAGAAGGCCGCATTCCTTCACGCCTCCGATATTATGCCGCACACCGAGTGCGTGGCGGGTGAGGAACAAAAACAGTTCACCGTACGCGATATCTCTGAGTTGGTGCGTCAGGGGCAGGATCTCATGGTGCAGGTGGTGAAAGATCCGCTCGGCACCAAAGGCGCGCGTCTGACGACTGATATTACGCTCCCTTCACGTTACCTCGTTTTTATGCCCGGCGCGTCCCACGTCGGCGTTTCCCAACGTATTGAAAGCGAAGCCGAACGCGAACGCCTGAAGAAGGTGGTAGCGGAATATTGCGACGAGCAAGGCGGATTTATCATTCGTACAGCGGCAGAAGGCGTGTGCGAAGAGGATTTAGCCTCTGACGCCGCGTACCTCAAACGCGTGTGGACCAAAGTGATGGAGCGTAAAAAACGCCATCAAACACGTTATCAGCTTTACGGCGAGCTGGCGCTGGCGCAACGCGTGCTGCGTGATTTCGCGGATGCCCAGCTTGACCGCATTCGCGTTGACTCGCGTCTGACTTATGAAGCGCTGCTGGAGTTCACCGCGGAATACATCCCGGAAATGACCAGTAAGCTGGAGCACTACACCGGCCATCAGCCCATTTTCGATCTCTTTGACGTCGAAAATGAAATTCAGCGCGCGCTGGAACGTAAAGTAGAACTGAAATCGGGTGGCTACCTGATTATCGATCAGACCGAAGCGATGACCACGGTGGATATCAACACCGGAGCGTTTGTCGGCCACCGTAATCTCGACGACACGATATTCAATACCAACATAGAAGCGACCCAGGCTATCGCGCGTCAGCTCCGCTTGCGTAATCTGGGCGGCATTATCATCATCGATTTTATCGATATGAATAATGAAGATCACCGCCGCCGCGTGCTGCACTCGCTGGAGCAGGCCCTGAGCAAAGATCGCGTGAAAACCAGCATCAACGGCTTCTCTCAGCTTGGGCTGGTGGAGATGACCCGTAAACGTACCCGTGAAAGCGTGGAGCATGTGCTGTGCAATCAATGCCCGACCTGCCATGGGCGCGGCACGGTGAAAACCGTCGAGACGGTATGCTATGAAATCATGCGCGAAATTGTGCGCGTGCATCATGCGTATGATTCCGACCGCTTCCTCGTGTATGCATCACCGTCGGTGGCGGAAACCCTGAAAGGCGATGAATCCCATGCGCTGGCGGAAGTCGAAATCTTCGTTGGCAAGCAGGTAAAAGTACAAATCGAACCGCTCTATAACCCAGAGCAGTTTGATGTGGTCATGATGTAAAGCAGCCTGCCGGGCACAAGGAGAGAAGCGTGAGGCGATTGCCGGGGATATTACTGCTCACCGTGGCAACATTGATTGTCATTGCTGCGTTGTTGGTGAGCGGCTTGCGCCTTGTGCTGCCGCATCTGAATGAGTGGCGCCCGCAAATCCTCGCAAAAATCTCTTCGGCGGTGGGGCAACCGGTGGAAGCCTCGAAAATTCAGGCCAGCTGGGAAAATTTCGGCCCCACGCTTGATGTGCGCGATATTAAAGCTGGTCTGGATAACGAGGGCGGCGAGATGTCGATTAAACGCGTCTCGCTGGCACTCGATGTATGGCAAAGCCTGCTGCATATGCGCTGGCAATTTCGCGATCTCACCTTCTGGCAGCTCAACATACATACCAATACACCGCTGCAAAGCAATGACAGCAGCGACAGTATGGAAGGCGATCGCATCGGCGACCTCTTCCTGCGCCAGTTTGATCAGTTCACCCTGCGCGACAGCCACCTGAGCTTCCTGACTCTTTCCGGTCAGCGAGCCGAACTGGCGATCCCGCAGCTCACCTGGCTCAACGGTAAAAACCGTCACCGTGCGGAAGGCGAGCTAAGCCTGACCAGCCTTACCGGGCAGCACGGGGTGATGAAAGTGCGTATGGATCTGCGGGATGAAAATGGCCTGCTGAATAAAGGCAAGCTGTGGCTTCAGGCGGATGATATCGACGTCAAACCCTGGCTTGGTAAATGGATGCAGGACAACATTGCGCTCACCAGTGCGCGCTTTAGTCTGGAAGCCTGGGCTTCGCTCGATAAGGGCGAAATCTCGAGCGGTGATGTCTGGCTGAAAAAGGGCGGCGCGACGTGGAAGGGTGATAAAGACGATCATCAGCTCTCCGTAGATAACCTGACGGCGCACCTCTCACGTGAAAAAGCGGGATGGGAATTCCGCATCCCTGATACGCGTATCACCATGGATGGCACACCGTGGCCGCGCGGTGCGCTGGCGCTGGCGTGGATCCCGGCGCAGGAAGTGGGCGGAAATAACAGCGTACGCAGCGATGAACTTCGCATTCGCGCCAGCCATCTTTCTCTTGCCGGGCTCAATGGTCTGCTACCGATAGCCGACAAGCTCTCCCCAACGCTTGGCGAAATCTGGCGTACCACGCAGCCGAACGGTACGATTGAGTCGTTGGGGCTCGATATTCCGCTCAAGGCGACGGAGCAAACCCGTTTTCAGGCCGCGTGGAACGATCTGGCGTGGAAGCAGTGGAAGCTACTGCCCGGTGCGGAAAACGTCTCTGGCGAGTTGTCCGGCAGCGTTGCAAACGGCGCATTGAAAGTGAATATGCAGCAGGCGACGATGCCATATGAGACGGTGTTCCGCGCGCCGCTGGAAATTGCCAAAGGCACCGCCACGCTCAACTGGCTGAAGAACGACAAAGGCTTCATGCTCGATGGGCGTAATATTGATGTTGAGGCTAAAGCCGTCCGCGCCGTAGGTGGTTTCCGTTACCTGCAGCCAAAGGATGACCAGCCCTGGCTGGGCATTCTGGCGGGTATCAGCACCGATGATGGCGGCCAGGCCTGGCGCTATTTCCCGGAAAATCTGATGGGTAAAGAGCTGGTCGATTACCTGAGCGGGGCGATTAAAGGCGGCCAGGCTGATAACGCCACGCTGGTGTATGGCGGCAATCCGCATCTCTTCCCGTACAAGCATAACGAAGGGCAGTTTGAAGTTTCGGTGCCGCTGCGTAACGCCACCTTCGCCTTCCAGCCCGATTGGCCCGCGCTGACCGACCTCGACATTCATCTCGACTTCCTCAACGATGGCCTGTGGATGAAAGCGGACAAAGTGGCGCTGGGCGGTGTGACCGCCACCAATCTTAACGCCATGATCCCGGATTACGCCAAAGAGAAGCTGCTGATTGATGCGGATATCAACGGACCAGGAAAAGCGGTTGGGCCATATTTCAATGACACACCGCTCAAAGAATCGTTAGGCGCGACGCTGGATGAACTCCAGCTTGATGGGGATGTGAGTGCTCGCTTACAACTTGATATCCCGCTCAACGGCGATCTGGTTCATGCGACCGGCGATGTGGCGCTCAATAATAACAGTCTGTTTATCAAACCGCTCGACAGTACGCTGCACAACCTGAACGGCAAATTCAGCTTCTCTAACGGCGATTTGCAGAGCCAGCCGATGACCGCGACCTGGTTTAATCAGCCGCTGAAGGTTGATTTCAACACGCGTGAAGGTGAGAAATCGTACCAGGTTGGCGTCAACATGGACGCCAACTGGCAACCGACGCGCACGGGCGTGCTGCCGAAAGCTATCAATGACGAAATCAGTGGCAGCGTGCCGTGGCAGGGGAAAGTTGCTATCGAGCTGCCGTATCGCGGCAGTCCAACGTACAAAGTCGGCGTCACCGCCGACCTGAAGAATGTGAGCAGTCACTTACCTGCACCGGTAGACAAAGCCGCCGGTGAGCCGCTCCCGGTGAAAATTGACGTTGATGGCAACCTGAAACGTTTCGATTTAACCGGCAAAGTGGGAAGTAATCATCATCTCAATAGCCGTTGGTTGCTCAACCAAAAACTGACGCTGGATCGCGCGATTTGGGCAAGCGACAGCCGCACTATCCCGCCGCTGCCGCAGCAGCCGGGCGTTGAGCTTAATCTCCCGCCGATGGATGGCGCGCAGTGGCTGGCCCTGTTCCAGCAGGGCGCGGCCAGTGATGCCAGCTCTGCCGCCGTCTTCCCGAAACAGGTCACCCTGCGCACGCCGTCGCTGACCTTAGGTGGGCAGCAGTGGAATAACCTGAGCATCGTTTCACAGCCGTCGGCACAGGGCACCAAAGTTGATGCGCAGGGACGTGAAGTGAATGCCACGCTGACCATGCACGACAATGCGCCGTGGCAGGCGGCGATTCGCTATCTCTATTACAACCCATCCTCGACGCCGCTGACGCAGGCCTCGGCCGCTTCAACAGGCCCGCTTAGCCGTAATCGCATCGATTTCAGTGGCTGGCCAGATCTTCAGCTTCGTTGTGCAGAGTGCTGGCTGTGGGGGCAGAAATATGGCCGTATCGACGGTGATTTCGCGATTAAAGGCGACACGCTGACCCTGCGTAATGGGCTGGTGGATACCGGTTTCGCACGACTGACCAGCGACGGCGAGTGGGTGAATGGCCTGAACGGGCAGCGTACATCGTTGAAAGGTAAACTGCGCGGCAAGAAAATAGATGATGCGGTGGCGTTTTTCGGTATTGCTACGCCAATTCGTGACTCCTCAGTCGACCTGGATTACGACTTACACTGGCGCGCCAGCCCGTGGCAGCCAGATGTTGCGTCGCTGAACGGTATTCTGAAAACGCGTATTGGCAAAGGGCAGTTTACTGATTTGAGCACCGGTCACGCGGGCCAGTTGTTGCGCCTGCTGAGCGTCGATGCGCTACTGCGCAAACTGCGCTTTGATTTCAGCGATACCTTCACGGAAGGCTTCTATTTTGATTCCATCCGCAGTACTGCCTGGATTAAAGACGGCGTGCTGAACACGGATGATACGCTGGTTGATGGCCTGGAAGCGGACATTGCCATGAAAGGTTCCGTTGATCTGGTGCGTCGTCAGCTGGCGATGGAGGCCATTGTTGCGCCTGAGATTTCTGCAACCGTCGGTGTGGCGGCGGCGTTCGCCATTAACCCGATTGTCGGCGCCGCTGTCTTCGCGGCCAGTAAAGTTCTGGGGCCGCTGTGGAGCAAGGTGTCGATTCTGCGTTATCGCATCACCGGGCCAATTGATTCACCGCAAATCAATGAAGTTCTGCGCCAGGCGCGCAGTGATACGAAGCAATGATTTGACGCAGTCGCACAATTGCCTCACTCTTTTAACATGGGCATCTTAGCGGTAACTAACGAGTAGCGAATAATGAGTCTAAACCTGGTAAGTGAACAATTGCTGGCAGCGAACGGCCTGAATCATCAGCGCCTGTTTGACATTCTTGGTCAACTCGCCGAGCGCCGTCTCGATTATGGCGATCTTTATTTCCAGTCGAGCTATCACGAATCCTGGGTTTTAGAAGACAGCATCATCAAAGATGGTTCTTACAATATTGACCAGGGCGTTGGTGTGCGCGCGATTAGCGGTGAAAAAACCGGCTTTGCCTACGCCGACCAGATTAGTCTGCTGGCGCTGGAACAGAGCGCGCAGGCGGCGCGGACGATTGTACGTGATGCGGGTGATGGCAAGGTGCACACGCTGGGCGCGGTAGACCACGCTCCGCTCTATACGTCGCTCGATCCACTGCAAAGCATGAGCCGTGAAGAAAAACTCGACATTCTGCGTCGCGTGGATAAAGTCGCGCGTGCGGCAGATAAGCGTGTGCAGGAGGTTTCCGCCAGCCTGACGGGGGTGTATGAACTGATCCTGGTGGCGGCAACGGATGGCACGCTGGCGGCGGATGTTCGCCCGCTGGTGCGTCTGTCGGTCAGCGTGCAGGTGGACGATAACGGCAAACGCGAGCGCGGTGCCAGCGGCGGTGGCGGCCGTTTTGGTTATGATTACTTCCTGGCGGATCTCGACGGTGAAGTGCGCGCGGATGCGTGGGCAAAAGAAGCGGTGCGTATGGCGCTGGTGAATCTCTCGGCGGTCGCGGCACCTGCCGGCACCTTGCCAGTGGTACTGGGTGCTGGCTGGCCGGGCGTACTGCTGCACGAAGCGGTCGGCCATGGTCTGGAAGGCGACTTTAACCGTCGCGGCACCTCCGTTTTCAGCGGTCATATGGGCGAGCTGGTGGCTTCCGAACTGTGTACGGTTGTTGATGATGGCACCATGCAGGATCGCCGTGGTTCCGTGGCTATCGATGATGAAGGGACGCCGGGTCAGTACAATGTGTTGATCGAAAATGGCATTCTGAAAGGCTACATGCAGGACAAACTCAACGCGCGTCTGATGGGCGTTGCGCCGACCGGTAACGGTCGCCGTGAATCCTATGCGCATCTGCCGATGCCGCGTATGACCAATACCTACATGCTGGCCGGGAAATCGACGCCGCAGGAGATTATCGAATCCGTTGAGTACGGCATCTACGCGCCGAACTTTGGCGGCGGCCAGGTGGATATCACCTCCGGGAAATTCGTCTTCTCGACCTCGGAAGCGTATCTGATTGAAAACGGTAAAGTCACCAAACCGGTGAAAGGTGCAACCCTGATTGGTTCCGGAATCGAAACCATGCAGCAGATTTCCATGGTTGGTAACGACCTCAAGCTCGATAACGGCGTGGGCGTTTGCGGAAAAGAAGGGCAGAGCCTGCCGGTTGGCGTCGGTCAACCGACGCTGAAGGTCGATAACCTGACAGTGGGTGGCACCGCGTAATTTTGCCTTGCCGGATGGCGGCTTTGCCTTATAAGGCCTACCGATCGAGTAGGCCTGATAAGCGTAGCGCCATCAGGCAAAATGTTTCACCGCTCCCCCACTTCATCTTTACCCCGCATCCCCTGGTATAACCGGGCGACCTCGACAAAATAATCGGTCAGGTAATTAATACATACCTGCACTTTTAGCGGCAGCTTATCTTTTTCGGTATAAAGTGCGTAAACCGGACGCGGATCGGACTGGTAGCGCGGCAGTAAAATTTCCACTTCGCCGCGGTTAATCTCTTCTATTACCCACATCAACGGCACGTACGCGATACCTGCCCCCACAGAGAGCCAGCGGCTCAGCGTCATCGGATCGTTCGTCACAAATCGTCCCTCTGGAATCAGGCGGGTGGTCAGCCCTTCCGGGGCGATCAGCTCAAATTCATTATCCGGGCGCACACTGTATTCCAGCCATGAATGGTTGGCGAGGTCGGCCGGTTTCTCGGGAATGCCTGCGTGCTGTAGATAACTTTTGGCCGCGCAGATAACCATTGGCATCGAGCCTAACCGGCGCGAGAAGAGGCTGGAATCCTGTAACGCACCGACGCGGATCACCACATCAAGGCCATCGGCAATCAGATCCGGTGCCGGAATACCCGTAACCAGATTAACGGTCAGCCCGGTGTACTCCTTTAACATCTCCGCAGTGATCCGCGCGAGGACATTTTGTGCCATAGTTGAAGAACATCCGATCCGCAGCGTGCCGATTGGCGTATTGTTAAACGCGTAGAGCTGTTCATGGACATCTTGTGCTTCAAACAGCATTCGTCGACAGCCCTGGTAATATATTTTGCCGGCTTCTGTGAGGCCTATACTACGCGTGCTGCGGTTTAACAGCTTAACTTGTAACTCATCTTCCAGCTTTGATACAGTCTGGCTGATGGAAGAGACGCTCATCTGAAGCTGTTTGGCGGCGGCGGTGAACGAGCCTTGCTCGACCACTTTCGCAAACACGGACATTCGTTTTAGTCGTTCCATTATTCACTCTGGCTTAAAAGTGATTTAGATCACACAATATAGATAACGGCATAACAGTTACGTTAATATACTGTTAGCTGAATAATTAAAGCGCACTCTCACCTGCACGCTAGTCTAAACCAAGGTCAACATGAGTCTGTTTCCTGTCATTGTGATTTTCGGCCTGTCATTCCCGCCGATCTTCTTTGAGTTGCTATTGTCGCTCGCCATCTTCTGGGGGGTGAGGCGACTGCTTATTCCAACCGGTATCTATGACTTTGTCTGGCACCCTGCGCTGTTCAATACGGCATTGTATTGCTGTCTTTTTTATCTGATATCACGTTTGTTCGTTTGAGGTAGATGTGAAAACGCTAATAAGAAAAATCTCCCGTACAGCCATCACACTGATACTGGTTATTCTGGCTTTTATCGCCATTTTCCGCGCCTGGGTGTACTACACCGAGTCGCCGTGGACGCGTGACGCGCGTTTCAGCGCCGACGTGGTCGCCATCGCGCCCGATGTCTCCGGGTTGATTACGCAGGTAAATGTCAAGGATAACCAACTGGTTAATAAAGACCAGGTATTGTTCACGATTGACCAGCCACGTTATCAGAAAGCGCTGGAAGAAGCTGAAGCAGATGTGTCGTATTACAAAGCACTCGCTAGCGAGAAGCGCCGCGAAGCCGGACGTCGTAACCAGTTAGGCATTCAGGCGATGTCGCGTGAGGAGATCGACCAGGCCAACAACGTCCTGCAAACCGTTGAGCATCAGTTAGCCAAGGCACAGGCGACACGCGACCTTGCGCGCCTCGACCTTGACCGCACCGTTATTCGCGCACCGGCGGCGGGCTGGGTAACTAACCTCAACGTCTTCAACGGCGAATTTATTACCCGTGGCTCCACGGCGGTCGCACTGGTGAAAAAGAATTCGTTCTACGTGCTGGCCTACCTGGAAGAAACCAAGCTGGAAGGCGTGCGTAAAGGCTATCGTGCGGAAGTCACCCCGCTTGGCAGCAACCGTATTATCAAAGGCACCGTCGATAGTATCGCGGCGGGCGTAACCAACGCCAGCAGCAGCAATGACGCGAAAGGCATGGCGACCATTGATTCCAACCTTGAATGGGTGCGTCTGGCGCAGCGTGTGCCGGTACGCATTCATCTTGATGAGCAGCAGGATAACATCTGGCCTGCCGGGACAACCGCAACGGTGGTGATTACCGGTGAAAAAGACCGGGACGCGCAGAACATGACCTTCTTCCAGAAACTGGCGCTGCGTCTGCGTGAGTTCGGTTAATCGTTATGGGTATTTTTAGCATTGCCAATCAGCACATTCGCTTTGCCATTAAACTGGCATGCGCGATTGTGCTGGCGCTGTTTGTCGGTTTCCACTTTGAGCTGGAAACGCCGCGCTGGGCGGTTCTGACGGCGGCGATCGTCGCGGCAGGGCCAGCATTTGCCGCCGGTGGCGAGCCCTATTCCGGCGCTATCCGCTACCGCGGGATGCTGCGTATTATCGGAACCTTTATCGGCTGTATCGCGGCGTTAACCATCATTATCGTGATGATCCGCGCGCCGCTCCTGATGATTCTGGTGTGCTGCATCTGGGCCGGTTTTTGTACCTGGCTCTCCTCGCTGGTACGCGTCGAAAACTCCTACGCGTGGGGACTGGCGGGCTATACAGCGCTGATTATTGTTATCACTATTCAGACCGAACCACTCCTCACGCCGCAATTTGCGGTCGAGCGCTGTAGTGAGATCGTCATTGGTATCGTCTGCGCGATCATGGCCGATCTGCTTTTCTCGCCGCGATCGATCAAAAAAGAGATCGACCTTGAACTGGATAACCTACTTATCGATCAATATCGCCTGATGCAGTTGTGTATTAAGCACGGCGACAGTGAAGAAGTTGACCGCGCCTGGAGCGGGCTGGTGCGCCGCACGGCGGCTTTGGGGGGGATGCGCAGCAACCTGAGCATGGAATCTTCCCGCTGGTCTCGTGCGAATCGCCGTTTAAAGGCGCTGAACACGGTTTCCCTGACCATGATTACCCAGGCTTGCGAAACCTACATTATTCAGAACACGCGCCCGGAAACGGTTACTGATGACTATCGCGAGCTCTTCGCCGAGCCGGTGGAGACCGTACAGGATGTACATCGTCAGTTAAAACGCATGCGTCGTGTGATGGCCTGGACAGGTGAACACGGTACGCCGGTAACGATTTATGGTTGGGTAGGCACGGCGACGCGCTACCTGCTGCTAAAGCGCGGCGTAATTGGCAATACCAAAATCAGCGCCCGCGAAGAAGAAATTCTTCAGGACGAAGTGGTGGTGAAAGCCGAGTCAGCCGAACGCCATCATGCGATGGTTAACTTCTGGCGTACGACGGTCTCCTGCGTGCTGGGCACGCTCTTCTGGCTGTGGACAGGCTGGACATCCGGCAGCGGGGCGATGGTGATGATTGCGGTGGTCACCTCGCTGGCGATGCGTTTACCAAACCCTCGCATGGTCGCTGTCGACTTCCTTTACGGCACGCTGCTGGCGCTGCCGCTGGGAACGCTCTTCTTCCTGGTGATCATTCCCTCCACGCAGCAAAGCATGTTATTACTCTGTATCAGTCTTGCGGTGCTGGCGTTCTTTATTGGTATCGAGGTGCAGAAACGGCGGCTGGGGTCGCTGGGTGCGCTGGCGAGTACCATTAACATTATCGTGCTCGATAACCCGATGACGTTTGAGTTCAGTAAGTTTCTCGACAGCGCCCTTGGCCAGTTGGTGGGCTGTTTCCTGGCGCTGATGGTGATTATGCTGATTCGCGATAATTCGCGTGAACGCACGGGCCGCGTGCTGCTGAACCAGTTTGTGTCGGCTGCGGTTTCTGCAATGACGACTAACTCTGCGCGTCGTAAAGAGAACCATCTGCCGGCGCTCTATCAGCAACTCTTCCTGTTGCTGAATAAATTCCCTGACGATATCGCTAAATTCCGCCTGGCGTTGTCGCTGATTATTGCGCACCAGCGTCTGCGTGATGCGCCAGTGCCAGTGAATCAGGATCTCTCTGAGTTTCACCGCCAGCTCAGACGCACGGCGGACAGCGTGATCTCCGCAGGCAGCGATGATAAGCGTCGCCGCTATTTTCTGCGTTTATTGGAAGAGTTAGATATTTATCAGGAAAAACTACGTATCTGGGATGCCTCGCCGCAGGTCACCGAACCGGTTGGGCGTCTGGTGGCGATGCTGCATAAGTATCAGAGCGCACTGACGAACAGCTAACAATCCCCAATCACATTTATCTTCCAGTCAAAGCCGACGCCCTCAGCGTCGGTTTTTTTATCGCTATACTTAGAGGCGGATAACAGCGGCGGGAAAATGGAGGGCGGGTGATGGAAATCTATTCTTTTGATTTTGATGAAATAGAGAATCAGGGTGATTTTTACCGGGAGTTCACACGCCTCTTCACACTCAAGAGCGGGCTGGTTCACGATCTCGATTCATTGTGGGATGTGGTGACCGGCAGCCAGCTCCCGCTGCCCCTGGAGATAGAGTTCCTGCATCTCGATGAGAAGCAGAAGCGGCGCTACGGTGCGCTGATACTGCTATTTGATGAAGCTGAGGAAGAGCTGGAAGGGATGCTGCGCTTTAACCTTTCGCGGACATAAAAAAGCCCCCGCGTAATGGCGGGGGCAAGTCGTCGGACAAGACGACGAGGGTTTATTTGTACAGTTCTGCTGTGGCGTGCCAGGTATTACCGGAACGCGCTTCAATAATGCGGTAGCCGCTTGCACCTTCTTTCGCCGCTTTTGCTGATAATGCGCTATTCATATCCATCGGAGAACTCCCGACCTGGGATACGGAAACGGTGCCCATAGATTGCAGGCTCTGTGCTTGCTCTGCACTAATTTGCTCAGCTGCGCTGGCACCAAAAGAGAGAACAGAAGCCAGACCCAAAGAAGCGATGATCATTGCGTTTTTCATAATTTTTACTCCACCATGTGCGACAGCGGTGAGAGGAGAAAACATGGCTTCCTGGACCGCTGTAGAAAATATTTTTACCTAAATCTTACTCACTCACTAAATCGAACTTATTTGTACAGTTCAGCCGTTGCGTGCCAGTGGTCACCGGTACGTGCTTCGATGATGCGGTAAGAAGAGGCACCCTGTTCTTCCGCTTTCTTGTTCAGCATCTCATGCATATCCATCGGAGAAGAACCGACTGCACCGACGGAAATCGTGCCGATAGCCTGGCGATTTTGCGCTTGATCGCTGTTGATAGAGTCAGCGGCGAAGGCGCCAAAAGAGATAACGGAAAGGATGCTCAGAGCGGCTACAGTTGTTTTGATTTTCATGATCTACACCTCGTCGAATTATTTAAAGGGTCTTTTTTTTGTGACCCTCATCACGAAATTAAGTATACACTAATCACATCTAAAATTAATACCAGACTAATGGTTTCAAGCGTAAATCTGTTCTAAAGGATTTATTTTTTATGACTAAATGAAATAAAAAATGGTGTAATAGTGCTATTTCCTTAGATGTATTCTAAGAAAATCATATGGATAGCGTGATTTGATTTTTCGTGCGATTTTGCATGGATGCATTCACTGGAACTATGTGTTTAATCGATTTTTAGCACTTAATGCAAAATAGGGATTGGCAGAACATCGGGGAAACGAAGCGGCAGAAAAGAATTATCCTCTGGTCAGCGACCAGAGGAAAGGGGGATTACAGCTCTTGCTCGAACAGAACCAGAATGGCTTCGTACAGGTCTTTAACCGTAAAGCCACGGGCTGGAGTGGTAAAGATGGTATCGTCACCGGCGATGCTGCCGAGGATCCCTTCCGCTTTACCCAGAGAGTCAAGCAGGCGGGCAATCAACTGTGCGGCACCAGGGCTTGTATGGATAACGACAACCGCATCGTTATAGTCGATATCCAGCACCAGATTTTTCAGCGGGCTGGACGTTGTCGGTACGCCGAGTTCAGCTGGCAGGCAGTAAACCATCTCCATCTTGGCGTTGCGGGTACGAACCGCGCCAAACTTGGTTAGCATGCGGGAGACTTTGGATTGATTAATATTCTCGAATCCTTCCTCCTGCAGCGCCTGGACGATCTCTCCCTGAGAGCTAAACTTTTCTTCCTTTAACAGCGCTTTAAACGCTTTCACTAATTCTTCTTGTTTGGTCGAACTTCGCATAAGTCACCCGTATATGGTGATGAAATTAACATTATTATGCACATAAATGAATTTTTATGCAAATAATCTGCAAAAAAGGCGGATAATAATCGCGAGAAGGGGCGGATCTTAGCAAAATTTACTATTAATAAACATGCCTATATCACGCCCTGCAAATAAGGTTAAAAGTAAATTAAATGTTATGAAAATGATGTTGTTTTAACCAGATCACTGGTTATAGTTTAAGGGATAGTTGATGTGGATTTGGTTACGTGAAAAAGGCCTTTCCCGGTAAACGAATGAGCAATTTTGTAGCAAGGCTGCTAAATACCCCTCATTCTGTAAGCAATTAGATTGTAATTATTTACACCGTGAATTAAGGTCGCCGCAACGGAGTATAACAGGCAGTGCCCTGCGTCGGTTTTGCGGTACATGACAGGTCACCCTGAATGACATTAACCATAATAAGGAGTTTCGGATGAAAGTTGCAGTCCTTGGTGCCGCCGGCGGTATCGGTCAGGCACTTGCCCTACTACTTAAGACCCAACTACCTTCAGGCTCAGAACTCACTCTCTATGATATCGCCCCTGTTACGCCAGGCGTGGCAGTCGATCTCAGTCATATCCCGACCGATGTGAAGATCACAGGCTTCTCAGGTGAAGATGCTTCTCCGGCGCTGGAAGGTGCGGATGTGGTACTGATCTCTGCGGGCGTCGCGCGCAAACCGGGTATGGATCGCTCCGATCTGTTTAACGTCAATGCCGGGATCGTGAAGAACCTGGTGCAGCAGGTGGCGAAAACCGCACCAAAAGCTTGCATTGGTATCATTACTAACCCGGTCAACACGACCGTTGCCATTGCGGCAGAAGTGCTGAAAAAAGCGGGCGTTTACGATAAGAACAAACTGTTCGGCGTGACCACGCTGGATATCATCCGCTCAAATACGTTTGTGGCGGAGCTGAAAGGTAAAAAAGCGACGGAAGTGGAAGTGCCGGTGATTGGCGGCCACTCTGGTGTGACCATTCTGCCGTTGCTGTCGCAAATCCCTGGCGTTTCCTTTAGCGATCAGGAAGTGGCCGACCTTACCAAACGTATCCAGAATGCGGGTACGGAAGTGGTCGAAGCCAAAGCCGGTGGCGGCTCTGCAACTCTGTCGATGGGGCAGGCGGCTGCGCGTTTAGGTCTTTCTCTGGTTCGTGCCCTGCAGGGCGAGAAAGGCATCGTTGAATGCGCCTATGTTGAAGGCGATGGTCAGTACGCGCGTTTCTTCTCCCAGCCGCTGCTGCTGGGCAAAAACGGTGTGGAAGAGCGTCAGTCCATTGGCAAGCTGAGCGCGTTTGAACAACAGGCGCTGGAAGGTATGCTGGATACGCTGAGAAAAGACATTACGCTTGGCGAAGAGTTTGTGAATAAGTGATGTAAAGCATGAAAAAAAGGGCCGCGAGGCCCTTTTTTGTGTCTGTCAGTTCGACGCCGGATACTCCTGAATCATTACCTTCAGCGTGAGTTTTTTATCGTCGCGCATCACTTCAACCGGGATTTCCGAACCAGGGCGGATTTCAGCCACCTGATCCATGGTTTCCAGCGCGGAGAGTGCCGGTTTGCCGTTCACCGACGTGATTACGTCATTTACCTGAATGCCGGCTTGCGCGGCCGGGCCGCCTGCGGTGACTTCGTTTACCACGATCCCCTGGATCTGATCCATACCGCCGCCCTGTGCATGCAGCGGGGCGATCTCACGTCCGCCGATCCCAATATAACCACGGATCACGCGGCCATCGCGGATCAGTTTATCCATGATTTTAGTTGCCAGCTGGAACGGGATGGCGAAGCTTAAGCCTTCCGGCGTTTCGCCATCGTTACTCTTATCGAACGAGAGGGTATTGATACCCATCAGTTCGCCCAGCGAGTTAATCAGCGCGCCACCGGAGTTACCGTGGTTAATAGAGGCATCTGTTTGCAGGAAATTCTGTCGTCCGGTCGGGTTCAGGCCGATACGCCCGGTGGCGCTGATGATGCCCTGCGTAATGGTCTGCCCCAGGTTGTAAGGGTTACCTATCGCCAGCACCACATCGCCAATGTGCGGCACACGCTTCGGGTTGATGGGGATAACCGGCAGGCCCCCGGTGGCGTTAATTTTCAGCACCGCGAGGTCGGTAAGCGTATCGGAGCCAACCAGTAGCGCTTCGAATACACGGCCATCCTGCAACGCGACGATGATTTGATCGGCATCGTTGATGACATGCTTGTTGGTCACGATGTACCCGCGCTCATCCATAATTACCCCGGAGCCGAGTGTGCGGATCTCCAGTTGATTCTGCCCGGTGCTGTTCAGACCACGGTTATAGACGTTAACGACCGCAGGCGCGGCACGGCGCACGGCCTGATTGTAGCTCGCCGGAGATTCATCCGAGCTGGTGAGGGTGGTGGTTGCGGTTGTCCACTTGCGTAACGAGGGCATTGCGGCCAGCAAAATGCCACCGACAATAAATCCAATTGCGACAGAACGTAAAAGCTTTGCAAGCATGATCAGGTATCGTTGATGAATAAACGTTCGCAGCATACCACGACTTCGCTGGACATCACACGCTGCGCGATGTCCAGCGTAAGACGGTTAACGCAGTAAGAGGTAAATGTTCTCTTCGCCGCGCATCACGTTCAGGGCAATCACCGACGGTTTCGTCTCCAGCACTTTGCGCATATCCGCGATGGACTGCGTGCGCTGACGGTTAATACCGATGATGACATCATCTTTATGCAGGCCAACCTGCGCCGCTGCGCTGCCTTTTTCCACGTCGCTGATGACGATGCCTTTGGTGCCGTCTTTCAACTGACCGTCGCTCAATGACGCCCCCTGTAGCTGCGGGGCGATCATTTCCGCGCTGGCGGTCGCTGAGGTGCTTTTATCCAGTGTGACTTCGACTTCCAGCGGTTTGCCATCGCGCAGCAGCCCCAGCTTCACTTTTGAGCCGGGTTCGGTGGTAGCAATGCGTGAGCGCAGTTCAGCAAAGCTGCTCAGCGCTTTGCCATTCAGGCTAACAATCACGTCGCCTGATTTCACGCCCGCTTTCGCCGAGCCGGAGTTTGGCAAGACTTCGCTGACAAATGCCCCGCGCTGCACATTGAGGTTAAACGCTTTGGCAATATCGGCGCTCATTTCCATGCCGCGAATACCGAGAAGCCCGCGTTTGATTTCGCCAAACTGAATCAGCTGTTTCGCCAGTATTTGTGCCATATTGCTGGGGATGGCGAAGCCAATCCCGACGCTGCCGCCGCCAGGGGCGAGAATCGCGGTGTTAATGCCGATCAGCTCGCCGTTGAGGTTCAGCAATGCGCCGCCGGAGTTCCCACGGTTAATTGAGGCATCGGTCTGAATAAAGTTTTCCAGCCCTTCGAGGTTCAGCCCGCTCCGCCCTAACGCTGAAACAATTCCGGAAGTAGCGGTTTGCCCTAGCCCGAAAGGGTTGCCGACGGCGACGGCGAAATCGCCGACGCGCAGTTTATCGGAGTCGGCAATAGCGATTTGTGTGAGTTTACTGCCGCCCTGAATTTGTAGCAGGGCGATGTCGCTCTGATCGTCGCTGCCAATCAGTTTGGCATCGAACTCGCGGCCATCATTGAGCTGGATGCTGATTTTTTGCGCCTGGCTGATGACGTGGTTGTTGGTTAAGACGTAGCCTTTCGCCGCATCAATGATGACACCAGACCCTAAGCCTTCGAACGGTTGCGCCGGTTCGTTGCCGCCTTCTTCACCGAAGAATTTTTTTAGCTCTTCCGGCACGCGCTGACTCGGCGTAGCGGTACCTTCCACCTGCACGCTGACTACCGCGGGCAGCACTTTTTCCAGCATCGGTGCGAGGCTTGGCAGTGCGCCCTGGCCAGGTACCTGAGTGGGAATCGACGCGCTGGCCACCTGAGGCACGGCAAAGGACAGGCCGACACTTAACGCTAACGCACTCAACAGCAAAGTTTTTTTATTCATTGGTGCTGGCTCTCATAACCTGAGGTGTAAGGACAATGCTTCCCGAAACAGACTGATGTTATTGAATTTTTATCGGGGGAACAATGTGGATATTGACTAAATATAGTCGGAGGGGGAGAGAAGTGACGGGCGCAACGCGTACGCCCGTAAAATAAAAACGTCGTCAGCGGGTTAGTCGCGTTTTGCACCGCTACGCAGCAGGCCGGAAGCACCTTCTGAGTAGTCACGCGGCATTTGTACCGGCGCCTGGTCGTTACCGGCTTCAGATTCAGCCAGACGATTGCGGAACGGATTAGACTCTGCGCTCATTTCAGGCAGCAGGCTGCTTGAGCTTTTCGCCATGTGCTGATAGAGCTGACGATAGTCGTCCGCCATGTTGTTCAGCAATTCCGCACTGCGCGCAAAATGGCTGACTAACTCTTCGCGATACTCTTCCAGTTCGGCTTTATTTTTTTCCAGCTCGTACTGCAGGGCCTGTTGTTGACGCAATTTGCGATTACCGAAACGCATGGCCACAGCACCGATAATAATGCCGACAACGAGCCCAATTAGCGCATATTCCCAGGTCATGAACATCTCCCATTGTTTTGTGGTTCCGTAGGGTATTGGTGACCAGGCGCTCCTTGCCTGTACCAGATACTGCCACTATAACCGCTTATTCCGCAGAAGTGGAATCCTGGCGTATCATCGCGTAGTGTAGAACGGCACTTTTTTCACCAATCGTGAAGTAAGACATACCGGTTTTCAAAGGAATAACAATTAGATCATGCAAAGCCTGTCCCCCACATCGCGTTATCTTCAGGCCCTCGCAGAGGGCACCCATCAGCCTGATGATGTCCAGCGTGAGGCGGTAAATCGCCTCGATACCATCTACCAGGAACTGCTTGTCAATCGTGCGCAGCCAGCCCAAAGCGGCGGTGGCCTGATGGCAAAATTCGGAAAATTTCTTGGTAAACGAGAGGCGGGTACGAGCACGCCGGTTCGCGGCTTGTATATGTGGGGCGGGGTTGGCCGGGGGAAAACCTGGCTGATGGACATGTTCTATCACAGCCTGCCGGGCGAACGTAAACAGCGTCTGCACTTTCACCGCTTTATGCTGCGAGTGCATGAAGAACTGACGCAGCTTCAGGGGCATAGCGACCCGCTGGAAATCGTCGCCGAACGTTTTAAAGCGGAAACGGATGTACTCTGCTTTGACGAGTTTTTTGTCTCGGATATCACGGACGCCATGCTGCTTGGCGGCCTGATGAAAGCGCTGTTCTCGCGCGGCATTACGCTGGTTGCGACGTCGAATATCCCGCCGGACGAGCTTTACCGCAACGGCTTGCAGCGCGCGCGCTTCCTGCCGGCCATCGACGCCATCAAAGCGCACTGCGACATTATGAACGTCGACGCGGGGGTAGATTACCGTCTGCGCACGTTAACACAGGCGCATCTGTGGCTCTCGCCGCTGAACGACGAAACGCGCGTCGAGATGGATAAACTGTGGCTGGCACTGGCAGGTGCCAGGCGCGAGCATGCGCCAGAGCTTGAGATTAACCACCGGCCATTGCCAACGCTGGGTGTTGAGAATCAAACGCTGGCGGTTTCCTTTACGACGTTGTGTGTTGATGCGCGCAGCCAGCACGACTACATCGCGCTTTCGCGCCTGTTCCATACGGTAATGCTTTTTGATGTGCCCGTTATGACGTCAATGCAGGAGAGCGAAGCACGTCGTTTTATTGCGCTGGTGGATGAGTTTTATGAGCGACACGTGAAGCTGGTGGTGAGCGCGGAAGTACCGCTGTACGACATTTATCAGGGCGAACGCTTAAAGTTTGAGTTCCAGCGCTGTTTGTCGCGCTTACAGGAAATGCAGAGCGAAGAGTATTTAAAACGGCCTCATATGCCATAAATGCTCCCCTCTCCCCGTGGGAGAGGGGAGGGATTGTGCCCAGAGGTTACGTGAGTGAGGTTTTCTCCCTCTCCCTGTGGGAGAGGGCCGGGGTGAGGGCATCAGGCCGCACCCCCCCTATTAAAACCTCCCCATCAAAATCACAAATAAGGGTCGATCTTTAACCCCGACTTCTCTATAATCTTGCGACCCCACGTTACAAGAAGGTTTTTTTCCCAAAACTTTCTCTGCGCCGGCATAGGCTATTCGAAGGGGTAGGTTTGCTGGACAATGTCGTGTGAACCTCAACTGACAAAACGTTTGGGTGTTCACCAACGTGTAACTTATTTATTTGGGTAAGCTTTTAATGAAAACTTTTACAGCTAAACCAGAAACCGTTCAACGTGACTGGTATGTTGTTGACGCGACCGGTAAAACTCTGGGCCGTCTGGCTACTGAACTGGCTCGTCGCCTGCGCGGTAAGCATAAAGCGGAATACACTCCGCACGTAGATACCGGTGATTACATCATCGTTCTGAACGCTGACAAAGTTGCTGTAACCGGCAACAAGCGTACTGACAAAATGTACTATCACCACACCGGCCACATCGGTGGTATCAAAGAAGCGACCTTTGAAGAGATGATTGCCCGCCGTCCTGAGCGTGTGATTGAAATCGCGGTTAAAGGCATGCTGCCAAAAGGCCCGCTGGGTCGTGCTATGTTCCGTAAACTGAAAGTTTACGCGGGTACCGAGCACAACCACGCGGCACAGCAACCGCAAGTTCTTGACATCTAATCGGGATTATAGGCAATGGCTGAAAATCAATACTACGGCACTGGTCGCCGCAAAAGTTCCGCAGCTCGCGTTTTCATCAAACCGGGCAACGGCAAAATCGTTATCAACCAACGTTCTCTGGAACAGTACTTCGGTCGTGAAACTGCTCGCATGGTAGTTCGTCAGCCGCTGGAACTGGTCGACATGGTTGAGAAACTGGATCTGTACATCACCGTTAAAGGTGGTGGTATCTCTGGTCAGGCTGGTGCGATCCGTCACGGTATCACCCGCGCTCTGATGGAGTATGATGAGTCCCTGCGTAGCGAACTGCGTAAAGCTGGCTTCGTTACCCGTGATGCTCGTCAGGTTGAACGTAAGAAAGTCGGCCTGCGTAAAGCACGTCGTCGTCCTCAGTTCTCCAAACGTTAATTGGTTTCTGCTTACGCAGACAACAATTTGCGCAAAAACCCGCTTCGGCGGGTTTTTTTATGCCTGAACAGTTACGCTACACGCGTATTTATAGGGTGGAAAAGCTATGGCCAACGCCAATCTCACGGCTCTTTTTCCGGATTTCCAGAATCGACTCACCACAAGCCGTGCAAAATCTGGTAAACTATTCTCCAATTTTCTGCCCAAATGCGGGTGATTGTTCAATTTTTGTTTGGTTTGCAAGCAGGAATGCCACTCAACGCAGGATGGGGACACACTTCTGGCTAGCCACCGTGTGGCTGGTAGCAGTAAAAATTCTGAATATACCTGGAGGTTTTCATGGCTGTCGCTGCCAACAAACGTTCGGTAATGACGCTGTTTTCTGGTCCTACTGACATTTATAGCCATCAGGTCCGCATCGTGCTGGCTGAAAAAGGTGTCAGCTTTGAGATAGAGCACGTGGAAAAGGACAATCCACCGCAGGATCTGATTGACCTCAACCCGAATCAAAGCGTTCCGACACTGGTAGATCGCGAACTGACTCTGTGGGAATCCCGCATCATTATGGAATACCTGGATGAGCGTTTCCCGCATCCACCGCTGATGCCGGTTTACCCGGTTGCTCGCGGTGAGAGCCGTCTGTACATGCAACGTATCGAGAAAGACTGGTACACGCTGATGAACGTCGTGATGACGGGCTCTGCGGCTCAGGCTGACGCTGCGCGTAAACAGCTGCGTGAAGAGCTGCTGGCGATTGCGCCGGTCTTCACCCAGAAGCCGTACTTCCTGAGCGATGAGTTCAGTCTGGTCGACTGCTACCTGGCGCCGCTGCTGTGGCGTCTGCCGGTGATGGGCATTGAAATGGTCGGTGCGGGTGCGAAAGAGCTGAAAGGCTATATGACCCGCGTCTTCGAACGTGATTCTTTCCTTGCCTCCTTAACGGAAGCCGAGCGCGAAATGCGCCTTGGCCGGGGTTAATTGAATGGATGTGTCACAGCTTTCTCCGCGCCGCCCGTATCTGCTTCGTGCGTTTTACGAGTGGCTGCTGGACAACCAGCTTACGCCGCATTTGGTCGTTGATGTCATGCAACCAGGCGTTCAGGTGCCAATGGAGTACGCCCGTGACGGCCAGATCGTCCTGAACATCGCGCCACGCGCGGTGGGCAACCTGGAGCTGGCGAACGATGAAGTTCGCTTCAACGCCCGCTTCGGCGGCGTTCCGCGCAATGTTTCCGTGCCGCTGGCCGCCGTGCTGGCTATTTACGCACGTGAAAACGGTGCAGGCACCATGTTCGAACCGGAAACGGCCTACGACGAAGATGCGGAAGGCTACAACGACGACCTCGAAGTGGTTGAAAATGAAACGGTGATGTCGGTCATCGACGGTGATAAGCCAGATCACGATGACGACACCGATCCGGACGATACCCCGCCGCCGCGCGGTGGCCGCCCGGCGCTTCGCGTCGTGAAGTAACCCCCTAAAAACAGATCCGCACGGATCTGTTTTTTTTCATCCACCGTCCATCCCTCTGTGCTCATTTCAGCCTCACATTTTGTGATATGATGAAAATTCAGTGAAATTTCCTCATCTTTCCAGGTTAAACGGTACCTATGAGCGCATTTGACTCTAACTCAGAAGACACCATCGGCAACAGCCTGCGCCGCCGCCCGCTGGCGCGTAAAAAACTGTCTGAGATGGTGGAAGAAGAGCTGGAACAGATGATCCGCCGTCGTGAGTTTGGCGAGGGGGAACAGTTACCGTCTGAGCGCGAACTGATGGCATTCTTCAACGTTGGTCGCCCCTCGGTGCGGGAAGCGCTGGCTGCGCTGAAACGCAAAGGGCTGGTGCAGATTAACAACGGTGAGCGCGCGCGCGTATCGCGCCCGTCGGCGGACACCATCATTGGCGAGCTCTCCGGCATGGCGAAAGATTTTCTCTCGCATCCTGGCGGTATCGCACACTTCGAACAACTTCGTCTGTTCTTTGAATCAAGCCTGGTGCGCTATGCCGCCGAACACGCCACCGATGAGCAAATTGCGCTGCTGGTGAAAGCGCTGGAGATCAACAGCCAGGCGCTGGATGATAATGCGCAGTTTATCCGCTCGGACGTCGACTTCCATCGCGTGCTGGCGGAAATTCCCGGCAACCCTATCTTTATGGCAATCCACGTCGCGCTTCTCGACTGGCTGATTGCCGCCCGCCCGAAAGTCGCGGATCAGGAACTCCACGAGCACAACAGCGTGAGCTATCAACAGCATATCGCCATTGTTGACGCCATTCGCGCCCACGATCCGGATGAAGCAGATCGTGCTTTGCAAACCCACCTCAACAGCGTCTCTGCCACCTGGCACGCCTTCGGCAAAGCTAAAAAATCCCGTAAGTGATCCCATGCTGGCGATCGATTTAGTGAAGTCAATCGCACAATAAGCTTTCCGTATTACGCTGCTGCAAAAGTGATCTGGTATAACAGGTATAAAGGTACACAGTTAATCCGATTAAACATCACTACGAGGTATGTATGGCTAGCAACTTACGGGGCGTAATGCCCGCGCTTCTCACTCCTTTCGACGCCCAGCAAAAGATTGATAAAGAGAGCCTGCGTCGGCTGGTACGTTTTAACATCGAGCAGGGTGTTGATGGCGTTTATGTAGGTGGGTCTACCGGGGAAGCGTTTATCCAGAGCCTGGCCGAGCGTGAGGAAGTGCTTGAAATCGTGGCGGAAGAGGGGAAAGGGAAAATCACTCTGATTGCTCATGTTGGCTGCGTTAGCACGGCGGAAAGCCAGCAACTGGCGGCTGCGGCAAAACGGTATGGTTTCGATGCGGTATCTGCAGTGACGCCGTTCTACTACCCGTTTAGTTTTGAAGAACACTGCGATCACTATCGCGCAATTATCGACTCGGCTGATGGATTACCGATGGTGGTCTACAACATTCCGGTGCTGAGTGGTGTAAAACTGACGCTGGATCAAATCAACACGCTGGTGACGTTACCGGGCGTCGGCGCGCTGAAACAAACCTCAGGCGATCTATATCAGATGGAACAGATCCGCCGCGCGCATCCGGAGCTGGTGCTCTACAACGGCTACGACGAGATCTTTGCCTCTGGCCTGCTGGCGGGAGCCGACGGTGGGATCGGCAGCACCTACAACATCATGGGCTGGCGCTACATGGGGATCGCGCAGGCGCTAAAAGAGGGCGACATCGCAAAGGCACAGCAATTGCAGCGCGAATGCAACAAGGTCATTGACCTGCTGATCAAAGTGGGTGTCTTCCGCGGGCTGAAAACGGTTCTGCATTACATGGATGTGGTCGCTGTACCGCTGTGCCGCAAACCGTTCGCCCCGGTGGACGAGAAATACCTGCCGGAGCTGAAATCGCTGGCGCAGAAGCTGATGCAGGAGCGGGGCTGAGTTATTGGCCGCTCCCCTCACCCTAACCCTCTCCCTCAAGGGAGAGGGGACGGTATGTACCCAGCTTTAAGAACTGCGCAGGTTTTCTCCCTCCCCCTGAGGGAGAGGGCCGGGGTGAGGCGGGAACCGCATGCATCCAAACACATTCATACCAAAGCGCGTGGGCATAAGCCCACCGCGGGAGAATCACCATGAGTACAACAACCCAGAATATCCCGTGGTATCGCCATCTCAATCGGGCACAATGGCGGGCTTTTTCCGCCGCCTGGTTGGGGTATTTGCTTGATGGTTTTGATTTTGTCTTAATCGCCCTGGTGTTAACCGAAGTGCAGGGTGAATTCGGTTTAACCACCGTACAGGCGGCAAGTTTGATTTCCGCCGCCTTTATCTCACGTTGGTTCGGTGGTCTGATGCTGGGCGCAATGGGTGACCGCTATGGCCGCCGCCTGGCGATGGTCACCAGCATTATTCTTTTCTCGGCGGGCACGCTCGCCTGCGGCTTTGCTCCGGGCTACACCTCGCTGTTTATCGCCCGTCTGGTGATCGGCATGGGGATGGCGGGGGAATACGGTTCCAGCGCGACCTATGTGATTGAAAGCTGGCCGAAACAGCTACGCAATAAAGCCAGCGGCTTCCTGATTTCTGGCTTCTCTGTCGGTGCCGTCGTTGCCGCACAAGTCTACAGCCTGGTGGTACCCGTCTGGGGCTGGCGCGCGCTGTTTTTCATCGGCATCGTACCTATTGTCTTTGCGCTCTGGCTGCGTAAAAACATCCCGGAAGCGGAAGATTGGAAAGCGAAACACGAAGGCAAAGCTCCGGTACGCACGATGGTCGATATCCTCTATCGCGGCCAGTACCGGGTCATGAATATCATCATGACCTGTGTTGCAGGGGCGTCGCTGTGGTACTGCTTTGCGGGTGAAGCGCGTATTGCCGGGCTGGTGGCGCTGCTGGGTCTGGTCTGCGCCATTATCTTTATCAGCTTTATGGTGCAAAGCAGCGGTAAACGCTGGCCGACTGGTGTCATGCTGATGGTGGTTGTGCTGTTTGCGTTCCTCTACTCCTGGCCGATTCAGGCACTGCTGCCGACCTATCTGAAAACCGAGCTGGCCTATGATCCGCATACGGTGGCGAACGTCCTGTTCTTCAGTGGATTTGGCGCGGCGGTAGGCTGCTGCGTGGGCGGGTTCCTCGGTGACTGGTTGGGTACCCGTAAAGCGTACGTCTGTAGCCTGCTGGCTTCGCAGTTGCTGATCATTCCAGTGTTTGCGATTGGCGGCTCCAGCGTGTGGGTGCTCGGTTTTCTGCTCTTTTTCCAGCAAATGCTGGGGCAGGGGATCTCGGGGATCTTACCGAAACTGATTGGTGGGTATTTCGAAACAGATCAACGTGCGGCAGGGCTCGGCTTTACTTACAACGTCGGGGCGTTAGGCGGCGCGCTGGCACCGATCCTCGGGGCGTTGATCGCCCAACGGCTGGATCTGGGTACTGCGCTGGGCTCGCTCTCCTTTAGCCTGACGTTTGTGGTGATCCTGTTGATCGGTCTTGATATGCCCACGCGCGTTCAGCGTTGGATCCGCCCGGAAGCGCTACGTACTCATGATGCCATCGACGGAAAACCGTTCAGCGGTGCCGTACCGTTTGGCGCGAATAAAAGCGGGTTAGTAAAAAGTAAAAGTTAACCAGGGAGCCCGGCGCATGCCGGGCGTTTTACCGAGGATATGATGATGTCTTTACTTGAACAACTGAATAACAGTATTGCGCAATCCGGCGGACTGATTGTCTCCTGCCAGCCGGTACCCAATAGCCCGCTCGATAAACCCGACATCGTTGCCGCGATGGCGCTGGCGGCGGAGCAGGCGGGGGCCGTCGCGTTGCGTATTGAAGGTGTGGCGAATTTACGTACCACCCGTCCGCTCGTGTCGATCCCGATTATCGGCATTCTCAAACGCGATCTGGATAATTCCCCGGTGCGTATTACCCCGTTCCCTGAAGACGTCGATGCGCTGGCGCAGGCTGGAGCTAACATTATCGCCGTGGATGGTACCGACCGTGTACGCCCGGCGAGTGTAGAGGCACTGTTGGCGCAGATTCACCAGCACGGTTTGCTGGCGATGGCCGACTGCTCAACATTTGAAGACGGCATGGCCTGTCAGCAATGGGGGGCAGATATTATCGGCAGCACGCTTTCGGGTTACACGACGCCTGAAACGCCAGAAGAACCTGACTTTGCGCTGGTAAAAACATTAAGCGACGCCGGTTGCCGGGTGATAGCTGAAGGGCGCTACAACACGCCTGCACAGGCGGCAGAAGCGATGCGTCACGGCGCGTGGGCGGTCACGGTCGGCTCCGCGATTACGCGGCTGGAACACATCTGCCAGTGGTATAACACGGCGTTAAAAAAGGCGGTGCTATGACCACGCTGGCAATTGATATTGGTGGCACCAAGCTGGCCGCCGCGCTGGTTGATGACGCGCTGAACCTGCTTGAACGTCGCGAACTCCCCACACCCGCCAGCAAAACGCCCGATGCGCTACGGGCAGCGTTGCAGGCGCTGGTAGAACCCCTTTTCCACCGTGCCACGCGGGTGGCCATCGCCTCAACCGGTATTATTCGGGATGGCTTACTGCTGGCGATTAACCCGCTTAATCTGGGCGGCTTGCTGAATTTCCCGCTCACGAAAACGTTGGAATCGATAACCGGATTGCCGACGCTGGCGGTGAATGATGCACAGGCGGCGGCATGGGCGGAATATCATGCCCTGCATGGCAATTATCGTGACATGGTTTTCCTCACCGTCTCCACGGGGGTGGGAGGCGGTGTGATAAGCAACGGCAAACTGATCGCCGGAACGGGCGGTCTGGCCGGGCATTTGGGTCATACGCTGGCCGATCCTAACGGGCCGATGTGCGGCTGTGGTCGTCGGGGCTGCGTAGAAGCCATTGCTTCAGGGCGCGGGATTGCGGCTGCGGCAGAAGGTGAACTCGCAGGATGCGATGCCAAAGCAATTTTCACTCGCGCGGGACAGGGCGATAAGCAGGCGCTACAGCTCATTCACCGCTCGGCACAGACACTGGCGAGATTAATCGCTGATGTAAAAGCCACAACCGATTGCCAGTGTGTGGTCATTGGCGGCAGCGTTGGGCTAGCGGAAAGGTATCTGGCGCAGGTGGAGGGCTGTCTGGCACAGGAGCCTGCCGTTTAT
Source organism: Pseudocitrobacter sp. RIT415 (assembly GCF_003057695.2). NCBI lineage: Bacteria > Pseudomonadati > Pseudomonadota > Gammaproteobacteria > Enterobacterales > Enterobacteriaceae > Pseudocitrobacter > Pseudocitrobacter sp. RIT415. The sequence continues at coordinate 53,415 of NZ_QBJC02000003.1, forward strand.
CAGGTTACCTTACAATCCGCGCACTATCGGCATGACGCGGGACTACTGGGAGCCGCGCTGTTGGCCCAGGGAGAAAAAAATGGTAACAGGTGAAATTCAGTCGCTGGACTCTGCGGGGTTACACCCCGTTTTGGTTGAGGCGTTAGCATTGGCGTTAACTGCCCGCCCGCAAGAGAAATCGCCAGGGCGTTATGAGCTGCGCGGTGATGACATCTTTATGAATGTGATGGCATTCCCCACACAGCCAGCCACAAGCAAAAAAGCGGAGCTGCATGTGCAGTATGTGGATATCCAGCTTTTGCTGAGTGGAGAAGAACGGATCCTGTTCGGTGTGGCAGGAACAGCACGACAGTGCGAAGAGCTACATGCTGATGAGGATTACCAGCTTTGTTCTGCCATTGAGAATGAGCAAACGGTGACCTTAAAACCGGGAATGTTCGCCGTGTTTATGCCGGGAGAGCCGCATAAACCGGGGTGTAACGTGGCGCTATCGCGAGATATCAAAAAAACGGTGGTTAAAGTCCGCGCCAGCTTGCTCGCGTGATAAAAAAAGCCGGATGGCGCTGGCGCTTATCCGGCCTACAAGTTTTCTGCAATGTATTGAATCTGGAGTGTTTTGTAGGCCGGATAAGGCGGTTACGCCGCATCCGGCAAAAACAAAGTGCACTTTTTCAGCTATCTGATTTGGCAGACTCTGTCTGCCAAATTTCCTGTTGCCGCCTCCCTTTCCAGGCAAGCGGCGCTGAGGCAGGATTTACACTTCCAACCAGTTCATGATCCCTTCAGCCGCTTTACGGCCTTCGGCGATGGCGGTCACCACCAGATCTGAACCACGCACGATGTCGCCACCGGCGAAGATTTTCGGGTTACTGGTCTGGAAGGCGTTCTCGTTGCCTTCCGGGGCGATGATACGGCCCTGAGAATCCAGTTCGACGCTGTGTTTTGCCAGCCATTCCATGCTGTGTGGGCGGAAACCAAACGCCATTACTACAGCATCTGCCGGAACTACGTGCTCGGAGCCCGGGACGATTTCCGCACGACGGCGACCTTTATCATCCGGTTGGCCCATTTCGGTACGCGCCATTTTCACGCCGCTCACCTTGCCGTTAGCATTCACTTCAATGCCCAACGGCTGTACGTTGAACTGGAACTCTACGCCCTCTTCACGCGCGTTTTTCACTTCGCGGCGTGAGCCTGGCATGTTCTCTTCATCACGACGATAAGCACAGGTAACATGCGTTGCGCCCTGACGTACGGAGGTACGTACGCAGTCCATCGCGGTATCGCCACCGCCAAGCACCACCACGCGTTTACCTTCCATGTTGATGTAAGGCTCATCTTTATTCTCACCAAAGCCCATGATCTGGCGGGTATTGGCAATCAGGAACGGCAGCGCATCAAACACGCCAGAAGCGTCTTCGTTCTCCAGCCCGCCACGCATCGACTGATACGTGCCGACGCCGAGGAACACCGCGTCGTAGTCGCTCAGCAGGGTCTCAAGCTGGACGTCACGGCCTACTTCGGTATTCAGTTTGAACTCAATGCCCATACCGGTGAAGATTTCGCGGCGACGGGTCATCACCTCTTTTTCAAGCTTAAAAGCCGGAATACCAAAGGTCAGCAGGCCGCCGATCTCCGGATGACGGTCGAACACAACCGCTTTGACACCGTTGCGCGTTAGCACATCAGCACACGCCAGGCCCGCCGGGCCCGCGCCGATAATCGCGACTTTCTTGCCAGTCTGCTTCACGCCGGTCAGGTCAGGGCGCCAGCCCATTTCGAACGCTTTATCGTTGATATAGCGCTCAATGTTGCCGATGGTGACCGCGCCGAACTCGTCGTTCAGAGTACAAGAACCTTCGCACAGACGATCCTGCGGGCAAACGCGCCCACACACTTCCGGCAGAGTGTTGGTTTGATGCGACAGTTCTGCCGCTTCAAAAATACGCCCCTCGTTGGCAAGCTTCAGCCAGTTCGGGATGTAGTTATGTACCGGGCATTTCCATTCGCAGTACGGGTTGCCGCAGGAGAGGCAGCGATCTGCCTGCGCCTTGGCCTGCCCTTCTGAAAATGGCTCGTAAATTTCAACAAACTCAATCTTGCGGATCTTTAACGCTTTCTTAGCGGGATCAACGCGTTGCAGGTCGATAAATTGATAAACGTTCTGACTCATGATGACCCCTTACTGCGCCTGCACACGCAGCTCTGCTGCGCTACGACTACGGTGACCCAACAGTGCTTTGACATCGCTGGACTTCGGCTTAACCAGTGCAAACTTCGCGGAGAACGCCGGCCAGTTCGCCAGGATCTCTTCACCGCGCTGTGAACCGGTCAACTGGACATGTTCGGTAATCAGTCCGCGCAAGTGCTCTTCATGGATTGCCAGAGAGTCAACGTCCAGCACTTCCACCAGTTCCGGGTTAACGCGTTTGCGGAAATCGCCGCTTTCATCCAGAACGTAGGCGAAGCCGCCGGTCATACCCGCACCAAAGTTAACGCCGGTTTTACCCAGAATGCAGACGATGCCGCCGGTCATGTACTCACAACCGTTGTCGCCTATGCCTTCTACGACGGTGATTGCCCCGGAGTTACGCACCGCAAAACGTTCACCCGCGCGCCCAGCAGCGTACAGACGACCGCCGGTCGCGCCGTACAGGCAGGTGTTACCGATGATGCTCGCTTCGTGGCTACGGAAGGCGGAACCCACCGGAGGACGAATCGCAATCAGACCGCCCGCCATGCCTTTACCGACATAGTCGTTGGCATCGCCGGTCAGGTACAGCTCTACGCCGCCCGCGTTCCAGACGCCGAAGCTCTGGCCTGCGGTGCCGCTGAAGTGCGCTTTAATCGGATCGGCCGCCAGACCCTGGTCGCCGTGCGTTTGCGCGATATAGCCGGAGAGCGACGCGCCCACGGAGCGATCGGTATTGCGAATATCGAACCAGAAAGTTTTGCTCTGGCGCTCATCGACAAACGGTTTTGCCTGTTGCAGCAGTTGCGCGTTCAGCACACCGTTATCGAACGGCGGGTTATTCTCAGTGCAGTAGAGCGCCTTGCCAGGATGTGGCTCGGCGGTCTCCAGCAGTCGAGACAACTCCAGCTTCTGCTGTTTGGCGGTGAAACCGTCCAGCTCTTTAAGCAGGTCGGTGCGGCCAATCAGATCCACCAGACGTGTCACGCCAAGCTGCGCCATCAGCTCGCGGGTTTCACGGGCGATAAATTCAAAGTAGTTGGTCACTTTGAACGGCAGGCCGTGATAGTGGTTCTTACGCAGTTTGTCATCCTGAGTTGCAACACCCGTCGCGCAATTGTTCAGGTGGCAAATTCGCAGGTATTTACAACCGAGCGCCACCATCGGGCCGGTGCCGAAGCCGAAGCTTTCCGCGCCGAGAATCGCCGCTTTGATAATATCGACGCCAGTTTTCAGGCCACCATCGACCTGCAAACGAATTTTATGACGTAAGCCGTTGGCAACCAGCGCCTGCTGGGTTTCCACCAGGCCGAGTTCCCACGGGCACCCTGCATATTTTACCGACGACAGCGGGCTTGCCCCCGTACCACCGTCATAACCGGCGATGGTGATCAGGTCTGCATAGGCTTTTGCCACACCCGTAGCGATGGTGCCGACGCCCGGTTCGGAAACCAGCTTCACGGAGATCATCGCTTTCGGGTTGACCTGTTTCAGGTCGAAAATAAGCTGTGCTAAATCCTCGATAGAGTAGATATCGTGGTGCGGCGGTGGCGAGATTAACGTCACGCCCGGCACCGAATAGCGCAGTTTGGCGATGTATGGAGTGACCTTATCGCCCGGTAACTGACCACCTTCGCCCGGCTTCGCGCCCTGAGCGACTTTAATCTGAATGACGTCGGCATTGACCAGGTACGCCGGCGTGACGCCGAAGCGGCCGGAAGCCACCTGCTTGATGCGCGACACTTTATTCGTGCCGTAACGCGCCGGGTCTTCACCGCCTTCACCGGAGTTAGAGTTGCCGCCGATACTGTTCATCGCTTCCGCCAGCGCCTCGTGCGCTTCCGGGCTTAATGCACCGATAGACATCGCCGCGGTATCGAAGCGTTTGAACAGCTCAGTTGCCGGTTCGACCTCATCAATACTGACGGCGTCGCTACCCGGCGTGATAGCCAGCAGATCGCGCAGCGTTGCCGCCGGACGCTCGTTGACCAGCTTCGCGTATTCCTGATAGTCGCTGTATTCGCCGCTTTGAACCGCTTGTTGCAGCGTGCGCACCACGTCCGGGTTATAGGCGTGATATTCACCGCCGTGAACGTACTTCAGCAGGCCGCCCTGGCTAATCGGTTTACGTGCCAGCCAGGCGCGTTTCGACAGGTTCAGCAGGTCCTGCTGGAAGTCTTCAAAGCTCGCGCCGCCAATGCGGCTGACCACGCCCTGGAAGCACAGCGCAACCACATCGTCGTGCAGCCCGACCGCTTCAAACAGTTTTGAACAGCGGTAAGAGGCAATGGTCGAGATGCCCATTTTGGACATGATTTTGTACAGACCTTTGTTGATGCCGTTACGGTAGTTCAGCATCACGGTGCGATACGCTTTATCGATCGCTTTGGTATCGACCAGTTTCGCCAGCGTTTCGTAGGCGAGGTACGGATAGATAGCCGTCGCGCCGAAGCCCAGCAGCACGGCGAAGTGGTGCGGGTCGCGGGCGCTGGCGGTTTCCACGATGATGTTGGCATCGCAGCGCAGGCTTTTCTCTACCAGGCGCGCCTGAACCGCGCCGACCGCCATCGGTGCCGGAACCGGCAGACGATTTTTGGCAATGTTGCGGTCAGAAAGCACCAGCAGGACGGTGCCGTTACGCACCATCTCTTCAGCTTTATCGCACAGCGCTTTTACTGTTGCCTCGAGCGAGGTTTCAGTCGCGTCATAAGTAATATCGAGCGTGTCTGCGCGATAGTGCTCATCTGCAATCGTGGTGAGCTGTTTAAAATCAGAGAACAGCAGGATCGGCGATTTGAAGCTCAGGCGATGTGCCTGGCCTTCCGCTTCGCAGAAGACGTTCATTTCGCGGCCAATGCTGGTTGCCAGCGACATGACGTGCGCTTCACGCAGCGGGTCGATTGGCGGGTTGGTTACCTGCGCAAACTGCTGACGGAAGTAGTCATAAATAATACGCGGCTGGCTGGAAAGGACGGCAAACGGGGTATCATCGCCCATTGAACCGACTGCTTCCTGGCCGTTTTCGCCCAGCACGCGAATAACCGAATCCAGCTCTTCCGCGCTGTAGTTAAACTGTTTCTGGTAGCTGGCGAGGGCGTCATCGTCCATCTCGCGGCTGCCGACCTCTTCGTCCGGCAGATCTTCAAATGGCACCAGACGGCGGACGTTTTTCTCCATCCACTCTTTGTACGGATGGCGGCTTTTCAGGTCGTTATCGGTTTCTGCTGAGTGCAGAATGCGGCCACTGCGGGTGTCGATCACCATCAGCTCACCGGGCCCAACGCGGCCTTTTTCCATCACTTCGTCGGGCTGATAATCCCAGATCCCGACTTCGGAGGCGCAGGTGATGAGCTTGTCTTTGGTAATGACGTAGCGCGCCGGGCGCAGGCCGTTACGGTCAAGGTTACAGGCCGCGTAGCGACCATCGGACATCACGATGCCCGCCGGGCCATCCCACGGCTCCATGTGCATGGAGTTAAAATCGAAGAACGCGCGCAGTTCCGGATCCATATCCGGGTTGTTCTGCCAGGCTGGCGGAACCAGAAGACGCATCGCACGCACGATATCCATCCCGCCTGCCAGCAGCAGTTCGAGCATGTTATCCATCGAACTGGAGTCAGAGCCGGTTTCGTTAACAAATGGCGCAGCGTCGTGCAGGTCAGGGATCAGCGGCGTCTGGAATTTATAGGTACGCGCGCGCGCCCACTGACGGTTACCGGTGATGGTGTTGATTTCACCGTTGTGCGCCAGATAGCGGAACGGCTGTGCCAGCGGCCAGCGCGGCACGGTGTTGGTGGAGAAGCGCTGGTGGAACAGGCAGATGGCCGATTCCAGACGCAGGTCTGCAAGGTCCAGGTAGAAGCGCGGCAAATCTGCCGGCATACACAGACCTTTATAGATGTTCACCAGGTTCGACAGGCTACAAACGTAGAACTCTTTGTCTTCCACCAGCCGTTGTTCGATGCGGCGACGGGCGATGAACAGACGACGTTCCATATCGCGCGGGCGCCAGCCAGCCGGGGCATTAACAAAAATTTGCTCAATACGGGGCAGCGAGGAGAGGGCGATTTCACCGAGCACGCCTTCGTTGGTCGGCACATCGCGCCAGCCAACAATCGAAAGCGTTTCACGTTGCAGTTCTTCTTCAACGATGCGGCGCGATGCGGCGGCTTTGTCTGGATCCTGATTGAGGAACAGCATCCCGACGGCGTAGTTTTTAGCTAAACGCCAGCCGCGCTCTTCCGCGACGATGCGGAAGAAACGATCCGGTTTTTGCAGCAGCAACCCGCAACCATCGCCAGTTTTACCATCAGCGAGAATTGCGCCACGGTGCTGCATGCGGGCCAGTGCGTGTATGGCGGTACGCACTACCTTGTGGCTAGGTTCGCCTTCTATGTGGGCGATCAGGCCGAAACCACAGTTATCCCTCTCAAGGGATTTATCGTACAACATATCAGTGAACCTCCCCAGGCTCTACGTGACTCACTCCGACACCGATTGCGCACGGGCGCAGAAAGAGCATGGCGACGGGATTGGGTCGTTCAATGACCAATCTCGCATTCGCCCTCTTTTGCCTTTTCGCGCAGGTCAAACAAGTTTGAGGACTTGCTTCAGAGGGAATCTCAATTACTGCATAAATATGATGAGCTGAGTGCTCATCCAGAAAGCTTCCAGCGGATTTCCAACTTATCGGGAATCCGTAGACAGGTCAAATGGCAAACTTATTTATCTAAAAATGTGCTATAGAAGGCTTAATTCAATGATATTTATGGTTTTTATCCATTTTTTACATTGTATTAACCACGAAACAGGTGCGGATGGAGTGTGATCTGACTCACTATCTGGAAGCGCTGTGATAAACGTCCTGTGCTGAATTTACCGCTTAAAGTAGCACATAACACTGGCAATGGTTGTGCGGGTATAGGATCACTCTGTTTTTCTTCGAGAGGCGGATTAAAGCAAAATAAGCGGCGTATATAAGCAAAAGTAATCGGTTTGGCGATGAATGAAATTGCATTGATTTTGAGTGTTTATGCAATAAGATAAAGGTCTACCGGGCGATTGATCCAGGTCATCGCCGATCGAGACTAAAAATGGCAGGCTTGGCCCCTTTCTACAGGCCGGTCTATCAGATTATGCAGTTACAAAAATTAGTCAATATGTTTGGTGGGGATCTTGCACGTCGCTATGGCGAAAAGGTCCATAAATTGACGCTGCATGGTGGATTTAGCTGCCCGAATCGTGATGGGACGATTGGCCGGGGCGGCTGTACATTTTGCAATGTCGCCTCTTTTGCCGACGAAGCACAGCAGTACCGCTCAATTGCCGAGCAGCTTGAACATCAGGCCAGCCTGGTAAATCGCGCCAAACGCTATCTTGCCTATTTTCAGGCCTATACCAGTACCTTTGCTGAAGTTCAGGTGCTGCGTTCTATGTATCAACAAGCCGTTAGTCAGGCCAATATTGTCGGCCTGTGCGTGGGTACACGCCCGGACTGTGTACCGGAAGCGGTGCTCGATTTGCTCACCGAATATAAAGAACAGGGTTATGAGGTGTGGCTGGAGCTGGGGCTACAAACCGCGCACGATAAAACGCTGCATCGTATCAACCGGGGGCACGATTTTGCCTGCTATCAGAACACGACGCGACGGGCACGCGAACGCGGGCTGAAGGTGTGCTCCCACCTGATCGTCGGCTTGCCGGGCGAAGGGCAAAGTGAATGTCTGCAAACACTGGAACGCGTGGTAGAGACCGGCGTGGACGGCATTAAGCTGCATCCGCTGCATATCGTGAAGGGCAGCATTATGGCGAAAGCCTGGGAAGCGGGGCGTTTAAGCGGTATTGAGCTGGACGATTACACCGTGACGGCCGGTGAGATGATTCGCCATACGCCACCCGAGGTGATTTACCACCGCATTTCTGCCAGCGCGCGTCGCCCGACACTGCTCGCGCCGCTGTGGTGCGAAAACCGCTGGACCGGGATGGTGGAGCTGGATAAGTATTTGAATGAACATGGTGCGCAGGGATCGGCGCTGGGGCGAGGGTGGGTGCAATCCCTCACCCCGGCCCTCTCCCACAGGGAGAGGGAGAAAACCGGCGCAGAACATTAACCCGCATGCGATCGGTTCCCTCTCCCTGTGGGAGAGGGTTAGGGTGAGGGCACCAGACCGCACAACCCAGCATTTTTTACACAACCTTCAACGCATTGCTCAGAATTGGGTATTATTGAGCGACGATGACGTGAAGGAACCCCCTATGAAGCAAATCCGTTTACTGGCGCAGTATTACGTCGACCTGATGATGAAGCTGGGTCTGGTGCGCTTTTCAATGCTATTAGCCCTTGCGCTGGTGGTGCTGGCCATTGTGGTACAGATGGCCGTGACCATGGTGCTGCACGGCCAGGTCGAAAGCATTGATGTGATCCGCTCTATCTTCTTTGGTCTGTTGATTACGCCATGGGCGGTCTACTTTTTATCGGTGGTGGTCGAGCAACTGGAAGAGTCTCGCCAGCGCTTATCGAAGCTGGTGGAGAAGCTCGAAGAGATGCGCGAGCGCGATCTCAAACTTAACGTTCAACTTAAAGACAACATCGCGCAGCTCAACCAGGAAATTAGCGACCGCGAAAAGGCGGAAGCCGAGCGTGAAACCACGCTTGAGCAGCTGAAGGTCGAGATGAAAGAGCGTGAAGAGACGCAAATCCGCCTTGAGCAACAATCCTCTTTCCTGCGCTCGTTCCTGGATGCCTCACCCGATCTGGTCTTCTATCGCAATGAGGATAAAGAGTTTTCTGGCTGTAACCGGGCGATGGAGCTGTTAACCGGGAAAAGTGAAAAGCAGCTTATAAACCTGCACCCGGAAGACGTTTACTCGCCGGAAGCTGCGGCGAAGGTGCTGGAAACCGATGAGAAAGTTTTCCGTCATAACGTCTCGCTCACCTATGAACAGTGGCTGGATTACCCGGATGGCCGCAAAGCCTGCTTTGAAATTCGTAAAGTGCCTTATTACGATCGCGTCGGTAAGCGCCATGGTCTGATGGGCTTTGGCCGCGATATTACCGAGCGTAAGCGCTATCAGGACGCCCTGGAGCGCGCCAGCCGCGATAAGACCACCTTTATCTCCACCATCAGCCACGAGCTGCGTACGCCGCTTAACGGCATCGTTGGCCTCAGCCGTATTCTGCTTGATACCGACCTGACCGCTGAGCAGGAAAAATACCTGAAAACGATTCATGTATCAGCGGTGACATTGGGGAATATCTTCAATGATATCATTGATATGGATAAAATGGAGCGGCGTAAAGTTCAACTGGATAACCAGACCATCGACTTTACCGGTTTCCTCTCTGATTTAGAAAATCTTTCCGGCTTGCAGGCGCAACAGAAAGGGCTGCGCTTCGTCATGGAACCGAGTTTGCCGTTGCCGCATAAAGTGATCACTGACGGCACGCGTCTGCGTCAGATTCTGTGGAATCTCATCAGTAACGCGGTGAAATTTACCCAGCAAGGTAAGGTTGAAGTACGCGTTCGTTACGACGAAGGCGATATGCTGCACTTTGAAGTGGCCGACTCCGGTATCGGTATTCCGCAGGAAGAGCAGGATAAAATCTTCGCCATGTACTATCAGGTGAAAGACAGCCAGGGCGGTAAGCCGGCTACCGGCACCGGGATTGGCCTGGCCGTCTCGCGTCGTCTGGCGCGCGATATGGGCGGCGATATTGAAGTCTCCAGTCATCCAGGCCAGGGCTCGACCTTTATTCTGACCGTCCACGCGCCCGCGGTTGCCGACGAAGTTGAAGATACGCTCGACGACGACGATATGCCGCTGCCTGCGCTTAACGTTCTGCTGGTGGAAGATATTGAACTGAACGTGATTGTTGCTCGCTCGGTGCTGGAAAAACTGGGCAACAGCGTTGATGTGGCGATGACCGGAAAGGCCGCGCTGGAGATGTTTACGCCAGGCGAATACGACCTGGTACTGCTGGATATTCAACTGCCGGATATGACCGGGCTGGATATCTCTCGCGAATTAAAACAGAAATTTGCCGCTGACGACCTGCCGCCGCTGGTGGCATTGACGGCTAACGTGCTGAAAGATAAAAAAGAGTATCTGGAAGCGGGAATGGATGATGTGCTGAGCAAGCCGTTATCAGTACCGGCCCTGACCGCGATGATCAAAAAATTCTGGGACACCGCCGACGACGAGGAGAGTACCGCAATGCCAACTGAGCAGGGTAAATCACAGCAGTTACTGGATATTCCGATGCTTGAGCAGTACATCGAACTGGTGGGGCCGAAGCTGATTACCGACGGTCTGGCTGTGTTCGAGAAGATGATGCCGGGATATCTGGCGGTGCTGGAATCGAATCTGACCGCACGCGATCAGAAAGGAATTGTCGAGGAAGGGCACAAAATTAAGGGCGCGGCGGGTTCCGTGGGCCTGCGTCATCTGCAACAGTTGGGGCAGCAGATCCAGTCGCCAGATTTACCGGCCTGGTGGGATAACGTCGGTGAATGGGTTGAAGAGATGAAAACCGAGTGGCAGCACGATGTCGCGGTGCTTAAATCCTGGGTGGCGAACGCTGAAAAAAAATGACCCCGGCTAAACCGGGGTGCGCGAACACTGCGCCAACACCAGGGAAATCGTGGCTGCGCCATAAGATGTAATAGGAATTTAGTAAGACACAACCTGATGAATACGATTGCACGCAGATTAAGATAGCAAAACTTGAAACATTTGTTACATGAATCAGCAAAATATGTGAAGCATAGCGAGTTAATCAGAAAGAGTAATAATCTTCAGTCAGTTACAGCGAGGGATAAGCATCATGAAAAAAATTGGCGTTATTTTGAGCGGCTGCGGTGTCTATGACGGGTCTGAAATTCACGAAGCCACCATTACGCTGCTGGCCATTGCCCGTAGTGGCGCACAGGCCGTGTGCTTCGCGCCGGATAAACGTCAGTTCGATGTTGTCGATCATCTCTCGGGAGAAGCGATGGGCGAAAGCCGTAATGTGCTGATCGAGTCTGCGCGCATTGCGCGCGGCGATGTGCGTCCGCTCGCCAGCGCACAGGCGGAAGAGCTGGATGCGCTGATTGTGCCTGGCGGTTTTGGCGCGGCGAAAAACCTTTCTAACTTTGCCACTCAGGGGGCAGCGTGCGAGGTTGACGCGAATCTGAAAGCGCTGGCGCAGGCTATGCATCAGGCGGGCAAACCGCTCGGCTTTATGTGTATCGCCCCGGCGATGTTACCGAAGATTTTTGATTTCCCGCTGCGCATTACCATCGGCACGGATATCGATACGGCGGAAGTGCTGGAAGAGATGGGCGCGGAACACGTGCCGTGTCCGGTAGATGACATCGTTGTTGATGAAGACAATAAAGTGGTTACCACCCCGGCTTATATGCTGGCGCAGAACATCGCCGAAGCTGCCGACGGCATTGAAAAACTGGTGGCGCGCGTACTGGTTCTGGCTGAATGAGCAAACGTGTTTCACCGCTGGCGTGGATAAAACGCATTGTCTGGCGCGTTGCGCTGTTGCTGGTGCTGTTCTGGGGTGGCGGCATCGCGCTGTTCAGCTTTGTGCCGGTGCCCTTTTCTGCGGTGATGGTCGAGCGCCAGCTCAGCGCCTGGTTGAGCGGCGATTTTCATTATGTGGCGCACTCCGACTGGGTCAGCATGGATGAGATTTCGCCGTGGATGGGGCTGGCGGTGATCGCCGCCGAAGATCAGAAATTCCCGGAGCACTGGGGGTTTGATGTTCAGGCGATCGAAAAGGCGCTTTCGCATAACGAACGCAACGAAAACCGCATTCGTGGCGCATCGACGTTGTCGCAGCAGACGACGAAAAACCTGTTGCTGTGGGATGGTCGTAGCTGGCTGCGTAAAGGGCTGGAAGCGGGGCTAACGGTGGGAATCGAAACCGTCTGGAGTAAGAAACGCATCCTGACCGTTTACCTGAATATTGCTGAGTTTGGCGAAGGCATCTTTGGCGTTGAAGCCGCTGCGCAGCGCTATTTCCATAAACCCGCCAGCAGGCTGACCATGTCGGAAGCGGCGTTGTTAGCCGCCGTACTACCGAACCCGATTCGCTTTAAAGCGGATGCCCCTTCAGGCTATGTGCGTAGCCGTCAGGCGTGGATTATGCGCCAGATGCGTCAGCTCGGCGGCGAATCCTTCATGACCCGCCACCAACTGCATTAAGCTTTGCGAGAAGAGAGCGCCAGCGTGCTGCGCTCTTCGCGCGGCTTGCTGTTGTTCAGTGCGGCTGCCAGTACTGGCTGGGCAATAAAACGTTCCCACAAACGCTCCTGCTTACGACGACAGAACCATTTTGACCAGGTGGCCAGTGGAATAAAGGTCGATTCGCCGATGTTGTCGCAGATAACGGGCACCACTTCTGATTCGCTGATGCGATGGCACAGAATATTGGCTGGTTTCAGCGTCATGGTCACAATGTGATTTTCGGTGATGTACTTCTTCAACGCACGCAGGATCTGACGCAGCACCACCAGATCTTCTTCGTAGCGACACTCCGCAGCGAACTGTTTTAAGGTGATCGACGGCTTGCCGTCAAAGTCGCTGATCACGTCATAAACGTAACCTGTCCCGCAGTCGGTCTCAACGGTACCGTAATAGCGAGGAATACCGCTCCAGTCTTTCAGATAGCGATTGAGATGCGCGTAGTAGCCCAACTCGCGTTTAATCTCTTTATCGCCGCCATCGTCGTTGTTGTAAACGATTTTAATGCAGCGTTGGGCATCGTCCGGATGCGCGTAACATTTACGATGTCTTCCGGTGCCCAGGGGGGTGTGATTCGATAAATGTAACATGACGCGCTCCTGGAATTATTTACTGACAATTAACCAGTATCGACACCAAACTTAAATGAAAGATAAACGAACCATCTTAAGGTTTTCCTAAGGTTAATCCTGGACTAAAAAGCGCACAAATTGTACAGGGACAATAAAAAAAACGCCGATTGGCGTTTTTAGGGTAGAGGCGCTTTTTGTAGGCCGGATATGGCAAAGCCGCCATCCGGCATGGGGAAGGGAACTACTTAATCTTCATCAAACCCGGATTCAAACAGGGCGATAACCGCAGCCAGCGCTTCCACTTCCTGCGGGCCAGAGGCTTCAACTTCAATTTGTCGCCCTTTGGCCGAATCCAGCATCAGCAACGCAATGACGCTATTAGCTTCCGCTTCGGTGCCTTCGTCGTTGCGCAGCAGCACTTCCGCATCAAAACCCTGCATCAGCTCAAACAGCTTCATCGCGGGCCGGGCATGCATGCCCAGCCGATTGGTGATTTCAACGGTTTGCTTAACGGTCATGATTTACGTTTTTCCAGCGTCCGGTGACGAGACTGCACGTTCTTACCGCGTGAGCGAAAGTAGTCAGCCAGTTGTTCGGCAACATACACCGAACGGTGCTTACCGCCGGTACAGCCAATCGCCACGGTCAGATAGCTACGGTTATTGGTTTCCAGCATAGGTAACCATAGCTCAAGATAGCTGCGGGTCTGGTAGATAAAGTTATGCACTTCCGTATGCCTGTCGAGGAATGCGGCAACCGGTTTGTCGAGACCGGTCATCGGACGCAGTTTCGGATCCCAGTGCGGGTTCGGCAGGAAGCGAACGTCGAAAACGTAATCCGCATCGATAGGGATACCGTGCTTGAAACCGAAGGATTCAAATACCATCGTCAGCTCGCGCTCGCGTTTGCCCAGCAGACGAGTACGCAGCATTTCTGCCAGCTCGTGCACCGACATCTCGGAGGTATCGACGATGAGATCCGCGCGCGAACGCAGGGGCTCCAGCAGGTCGCTCTCTTTATCAATTGCGCTCTCCAGTGACAAGTTTTTGCTGGAAAGCGGGTGCAGACGGCGCGTATCGCTGTAACGACGGATCAGGGTATTGCGATCGGCATCGAGGAACAGCAACTGTGGAGAAAATGCGTCCGGCAGATTTTCCATCGCTTTTTCGAAGATTTCCGGCGACTCCGGCATGTTACGCACGTCGATACTGACGGCAGCGGAGATCTCCCGGTCGGCCAGCGTTTTCGCCAGCTCAGGCAGCAGGACTACCGGCAGGTTGTCCACACAGTAGAAACCCATATCTTCCAGCGCCCGTAAGGCCACGGATTTACCCGAGCCTGAGCGGCCGCTGACGATCATCAGTACCATGTACCGTTTCTCCTCAGTACGAACTCATTTCCCTTACGCTTCATCACTGTTTTCCGTTTCGGTGATGATTTGATAAAGCTCTTCGTCACTCTGCGCCGCGCGCAGGCGGCGGCAGATAGTTTTATCCGCCAGACGCTTCGCCACCAGTGAAAGCGTATGTAAGTGCGTTTTAGTTTGGTCCGCAGGCACCAGCAGGGCAAAGAGCAGGTCGACAGGCTGATTGTCGATGGCGTCGAACGCGATCGGCGTTTCAAGCTGCACAAAAACGCCCACGGCGCGCAGCGTATCTTCTTCCAGCTTGCCGTGTGGAATAGCGATGCCATTACCAATCCCGGTACTGCCCATTTTCTCGCGGGTGAGAATCGCTTCAAATACCACCTGCGGAGGCAGACCTAACTGCTTTGCCGCCAGTTCACTGATGATTTCCAGCGCACGTTTTTTACTCTGGCAGTGAACCGCACTGCGAGTACATTCCTGGTTAAGCACATTGCTCAGTTGTAGAGCCGAATCGTTATTTATCATAATTTCACCTAAGCATCGCCCGACACTTTACCGGCATCGGGCGACCGCCCGGACAATTAGTGTTGTTTCAGTTTATCTTTATGTTTATTAAGCTGCCGCGCCAGTTTATCGATCAACAGATCAATCGCGGCATACATATCTTGCCCTTCCGCGCTGGCATGAAGTTCGCCCCCGTTAACATGCAGGGTCGCATCCGAGATGTGCGCCAATTTTTCCACTTTTAACACAATATAGACCTGATTGATCCTCTCAAAATACTGTTCCAGCTTCACGAATTTCGTGTTGATGAAATCGCGCAGGGCTTCAGTGATTTCGACGTTGTGTCCAGTGATGTTGAGCTGCATAGTGTCTTCCTTATCAGTTGAGTCAGACCAGTTGTTTACGCTGGTTAGACGGCGGAATGGATAAAGACTCTCGGTACTTTGCAACGGTACGGCGGGCCACCATGATACCCTGATCGGAGAGCATAGAGGTCAGCTTACTGTCGCTCAGTGGTTTCGCGGGATTTTCCGCGGCAATCAATTTCTTCACCAGCGCGCGAATCGCCGTTGACGACGCTTCGCCGCCACCCTCGGTGTTCACGTGGCTTGAGAAGAAATACTTAAGCTCAAAAATGCCGCGCGGGCTATGCAAATACTTCTGCGTAGTCACGCGTGAAATCGTGGACTCATGCATCTCGACGGTCTGGGCGATATCCGCCAGTACCATCGGTTTCATATACTCTTCGCCGGACTCAAAAAACGCCTGTTGCTGCTCAACGATGCAGCGGCTGACGCGCAGCAATGTGTCGTTGCGGCTCTCAAGGCTTTTAATCAGCCACTTCGCATCCTGCAGATTGCTGCGAATAAACTGGCTGTCGGCGTCGTTACGGACGTTGTTACACATGCCCGCGTAGTGCTGATTAATTTGCAAACGTGGAATGCTGTCGGCGTTGAGTTCCACCACCCAGCGGCCACTGACTTTGCGCACCAGCACATCAGGAATAACGTACTCCGGCTCGCCAGTCTGGATCGACTGACCCGGACGCGGATCCAGTGACTGGATCAGATCCACCGCTTCTTTCAGCACGTCTTCTTTCAGACGGGTGACGCGCATGAGCGATCGGAAATCGTGGTTGGCAAGCAGATCGAGATGGTCGCTGATGATCAGGCGGGCTTCGGCGAGGCGGGGCGTTTCTTTGGCAAACTGAGAGAGCTGGATAAGCAGGCAATCGCGGAGATCGCGGGCGGCGACGCCCACCGGGTCAAATCGCTGGATCCGTTTAAGCACAGCTTCAACTTCATCCAGACCGATTTCGTCATCACCCATGCTTTCAAGGATATCTTCCAGCGGGACGGTCAAATAACCGGTATCGTCAACGGCGTCGACGATGGAGGTGGCTATCGCGCGATCCGTATCGGTAAACGGCGTGAGTTCCACCTGCCACATCAGGTAATCCTGAAGAGACTGGGTGGTTTCGCCCTGATAGACCGGCAGCTCGTCGTCCTGGTAATCAGCACCGGTACCTGAAGGCGTCCCGGCGGTGTAAATTTCATCCCAGCTGGCATCGAGCGGCAGCTCTTCCGGCATATCTTTCTGTTCGAGCGCGTCGACGCTGTCTAACGTTTCGTTATCCGGTGTCTCTTTCGTGTCGATTTCTTCATGAATATCGGTTTGCTCAAGCAGGGGATTACTCTCCAGCGCTTGCTGAAGTTCCTGCTGCAGTTCCAGCGTCGACAGCTGTAACAAGCGAATAGCCTGTTGCAGCTGTGGCGTCATGGCGAGCTGTTGGCTGAGCCTTAATTGCAAACCTTGCTTCATGTTCAGTGCGATATTCTCCGGCTAACCTCTCTCATACTTCTACCCTATCAGAGTCTGAAGTCTTCCCCAAGATACACACGTTTAACATGTTCGTCTTGTAAGATCTCTGTCGGGGTGCCGTGGGCGATAAGCTGCCCCTGGCTGACGATATACGCACGCTCACACACCGCCAGCGTTTCGCGGACGTTGTGGTCAGTGATTAACACGCCGAGACCGCTGTCGCGCAGGTGCTCAATGATGTGTTTGATATCGATAACGGAGATCGGGTCAACGCCCGCAAACGGTTCATCCAGCAGGATAAATTTCGGATTTGCGGCCAGCGCGCGGGCGATCTCGACGCGGCGGCGTTCGCCCCCGGAGAGCGATTGACCCATATTGTCGCGCAGGTGTTCGATGTGAAACTCTTCCATCAGCTCATTACAGCGGTCTTCACGCTGTTCGCTGGTGAGGTCGTCGCGAATTTGCAGCACGGCCATCAGGTTGTCGTAAACGCTGAGGCGACGGAAAATGGAGGCTTCCTGCGGCAGATAGCCAATTCCGCGGCGCGCACGGGCGTGCAGCGGCAGCAGGCTGATATCTTCGTCATCAATAATGATGTTGCCTGCATCGCGCGGCACGATACCGACTACCATATAAAAGGTCGTCGTTTTACCCGCGCCGTTCGGCCCAAGCAGGCCCACAATCTCACCGGAGTTGACGGTCAGACTGACATCCTCTACCACGCGGCGGCCTTTGTAGGCTTTAGCCAGGTTCTTTGCAATTAATGTCGCCATAACGAATTAGTTACTCTTTTTCTGTGCCGGAGCCTGGTCTTTGTTTTTGTCCTGCAACTGGGACGGAACCAGAACGGTTGTTACGCGTTTACCTTTTTCGCTAAACGCCTGCATTTTCTGTTCTTTAACCAGATACGTGATTTTGTCGCCCTTGATGTTGCTGTCGACCTGTTCCAGATACGCGTTGCCGGTCAGCACCACGAAATCACTTTGCAGTTCATAATGCATTTTGGCGGCATGGCCTTTCACCGGCTTGCCGTTGTCCTGCATCTGGTAGAAGGTCGCCGGGTTACCGTAACCGTCGATCACTTCTTTGCCCTTTTCACCGCCAGGGCGGGTCACCACCACCTTGTCGGCGTTAATTTTAATACTGCCCTGAGTCACAACAACGTTACCGGTAAAGGTCACGATGTTGCCCTGCATATCCAGCGACTGCTGATCGGATTCAATATGAATCGGCTGGTCAGTATCACCGGTCAGTGCCAGTGCCGGCAGGCTGGCTGCCAGCAGAGAACCGGCGAGCGCCAGCTTAAGGCTGAGTTTGTTTGTTCTGAATTTCATAGGAGGTTCTAACCTTTTCAATCAGCTCGGCGTTCTTGCTGCGTAAATTGCCGCGCATTTTCAGGCCGCTGGAATTAAATGTCGTTCCGTATAACGTCACCAAATCGTCAGAGGTAACATCCTGGGTGACCAGGTTGATCTGGGCGTTATCCGTCGTAATTTTGCGCAATTGCGCGTCAGGGGTCAGCGCGTTAACTTCAACGTGACCGTAAAGGTACAGCATGCGATCGTTTGTCAGCTTCGCTTTATCGGCTTTGATTGACCAGGTCGGCACTTTGTCAGTGTCAAACGTGGTCAGTCGCGGCTGGGTAAACCACGAGATAGCGTCGTCGGAGAAATACTCGACGTGTTCTGCGATTAACCGATAATTCAACGCGCCTTCAGGGCTGTAGACCACCGTATCGGTATGTTCGCTTTTATAAGTTGGGTCATTGGCGTTGACAACCGCCTGGCCGTCATCGTCGTTACTGGCCAGATTGATGCCAATGAGGATAAGCGCCGCAAGCGAAAGCAGGATAATAACCCAACGTCTGGTTTTACTCATATCGATTGCCCTTTGGCTTCCTCTAACTTCCCTTGCGCCAGCAACAGGAGATCGCATACTTCGCGAACCGCGCCACGTCCACCGGCAATACGGGTGACGTAATCCGCACGCGGCAGCAACAACGGATGCGCGTCATTGACCGCAACGCTTAAGCCCACTTCCGCCATGACCGGCCAGTCGATAAGATCGTCGCCCACATAGGCGACTTCATCGGCCTGCAAACCGAGCTTGCCGAGCAGCTCGCGATAGGCGATAAGTTTATCGGATTGCCCTTGATAAAGATGGGTAATTCCTAACGTATCACAGCGGTCTTCTAACAGTTTAGCTTTTCGCCCGGTAATGATGGCAACTTCGATTCCGGACGTCAGGGCGCAGCGAATACCGTAGCCATCACGCACGTTAAAGGCTTTCAGCTCTTCGCCATTATTCCCCATGTAAATCAGGCCATCGGACAGCACGCCGTCGACGTCAAGGATCAGCAGGCGAATTTTCGCCGCCTTCTCAATAAACTCGGTGCTCACCGGGCCGTAACAGGTTGCCACGGAAGTGACAGCATTACTCATTGTTTTTAATCCTTTTACACTACGCCTGCGCGCAGTAAATCATGCATATGGATGACGCCCAGCAGTTGATCGCCCTCGGCAACCAGCACGCAGGTAACGTGGCGCGACTGCATCAGGTTTAACGCATCCACGGCCAGCGTACCCGGACGGATACGAATGCCGCCTGGGGTCATCACATCGGCGATGCTCAGGCTACGTAAATCAGCACCGTTATCAAAGATACGGCGCAGGTCACCATCGGTGAAGATACCGTCGATCTTCATGTTTTCATCGCAAATGACCGTCATACCGAGGTTTTTGCGGGTAATTTCCAGCAGCGCATCACGCAAAGAGGCTTCTTTGTTGACGCGCGGAATTTCATCGCCAGTGTGCATAATATCGTTTACGCGCAGCAACAGCTTGCGACCGAGTGCGCCACCGGGGTGGGAGAGCGCAAAATCCTCGGCAGTGAAGCCGCGCGCTTTCAGCAACGCAACCGCCAGGGCATCACCCATCACCAGCGCCGCGGTGGTGCTGGACGTCGGTGCCAGACCCAATGGACAGGCCTCTTTGGGCACTTTCACGCACAGGTGGATATCCGCCGCGCGGCCCATGCTGCTTTCCGGACGACTGGTCATGCAAATCAGCGGCACCTGCAATCGTTTCAGAACCGGGATCAACGCCAGAATTTCGTTTGATTCACCGGAGTTTGACAAGGCAATGACAATATCGTGCGGTGTCACCATACCCAAATCGCCGTGTGCGGCTTCACCCGGATGGACGAAGAACGCAGACGTGCCGGTGCTGGCAAAGGTCGCAGCCATTTTGCGGCCAATATGCCCGGATTTTCCCATGCCCATCACCACGACTTTACCGCTGCAATAAAAGATTTTTTCACAGGCGCGGCTAAAGTCGTCGTTGATGTATTGATCGAGCTGGGCCAAACCCTCGCGTTCAATCTCCAGCACCTCTTTCCCGGCTTTCTGGAAGTCAAAACCCGGTTGCAAATCGATTTGCGACATAATGTTATCCCGATTCATTCTACAAAGAGCGGCGTCGCCCACCAGAGCATCGCCAGCCATGCGATAAACCCGCCGGTTAAGAGCGCGCCCGCCACGCGGCCAATTTGTTGGCGTCGCCAGCACAGCAACGCAAAAATCACGCTCACGATAACCATCATTCCGTAGTCGCGGGTGAAGGCCAGAGGGTTAAACGCACCCGGCGCGAGCAGTGCCGGTATGCCCAACACAATGGCGATATTAAAAAAGTTGGAGCCAATGATATTACCAATGGCAATGTCATTTTCGCCTTTGCGCACGCCCGCGATTGCTGTCGCCAGTTCTGGAAGGCTGGTGCCCAGCGCAATGGCGGTCAGGCCGATTGTCAGCTCGCTCATGGCAAAGAAATTGGCCAGCACGGTGGCGTTATCGACAACCATGCGTGTTGCCATCGGCATAATAATCAACGCGATACCGAGCCACAGGAACGCAACCGGCAGCGAACCTTCGCGGGGCAGTTCAGCGACCTGTTCGCGTGTCAGGCTGTCGTTTCCCTGACGTTCTGCCAGCCGGGCGATTTTAACGGTAAACAGCAGCCAAAGCACCGCCAGTGCGAGTAAAAAAACACCATCAAACAGTGATAATTCACCATCATACAACACATAGCCCGCCAGCAGGCTGACGATTAACATTAAGGGAACTTCGCGGCGCAGGATATCAGAATGCACGGTAAAAGGGTGCAGCAAGGCGGCAAGCCCGAGGATCAATAAGATATTAATGATGTTCGAACCAATGGCGGTGCCAATGGCTAAGTCGACTTGCCCGTGCAGTGCGGCAGCGGAAGAAACAATGATTTCCGGTAATGATGTGCCGACGCTGACCACCGTCAGACCAATAATCAACGGCGGAATGCCTACCGCGCGACACAGTATTGATGCGGAGTAAACCAGACGGTCGGCGCTGTAAACCACCAGAAGTAAACCAATTATGAACAGAGCCGTCGCTAAAAGCATTCAAAGTCCTTTCTTAAGGTATAATCGCTAGTCCGTAACGCCTGGTCGTAACGAATTCTTAATTTTGACTTTATGCGCTGTAAAAGTAAAACAAATGCCAGATTTCGTTAACCAAAGCAGAGTAGATTCTGTAAGAATGTCGGGTTTAGGGCTGGGAAGTATTCCATGCCCACCCTGTTAAGGTCCTGGTAAAGGGAAACGTATGAGCCAGAGTTTAGCGAATCTTGTTGATGTCCGGGGAATGAGCTTTACGCGCGGGAACCGTGTCATCTTTGACAATATCTCGCTTTCGGTGCCGCGCGGAAAAATTACTGCCATCATGGGGCCGTCCGGCATCGGCAAAACCACGCTATTGCGCCTGATTGGCGGGCAGATCCCACCGGACAGCGGCGAGATCCTGTTCGACGGCGAGAATGTGCCGGAGATGTCGCGCTCGCGCCTGTATACCGTGCGTAAGCGCATGAGCATGCTGTTTCAGTCCGGCGCGCTGTTCACCGACATGAACGTTTTTGACAACGTCGCCTATCCTATTCGTGAGCACACGCGCCTTCCTCCCGCTCTGCTGAAAAGCACGGTGATGATGAAACTGGAAGCCGTCGGCCTGCGCGGAGCGGCAAAACTGATGCCGTCAGAACTCTCCGGCGGCATGGCGCGACGTGCGGCGCTGGCACGCGCTATCGCGCTTGAGCCCGACCTCATCATGTTTGATGAACCGTTTGTCGGCCAGGATCCCATCACCATGGGCGTGCTGGTTAAATTGATTTCGGAACTCAATAGTGCGCTGGGTGTCACTTGTGTCGTGGTATCTCACGATGTGCCAGAGGTGCTGAGCATCGCCGATTACGCCTACATCGTGGCGGATAAAAAAATTGTTGCACACGGGAGCGCGTCGGCATTGCAGGAAAACAACGATCCTCGGGTACGCCAGTTTCTCGACGGCATTGCCGACGGGCCTGTGCCGTTCCGCTATCCTGCGGGCGACTACCGCCGCGATCTCTTAGGAACAGGGAGCTAACTTACTCATGCTGTTAAATGCACTGGCCGCGCTGGGCCATCGCGGGATTAAGACTCTCGCGACGTTTGGGCGCGCCGGGTTAATGTTATTCAATGCCATCGTCGGCAAGCCGGAGTTTCGCAAGCATTCGCCGCTGCTGGTGCGCCAGCTTTATAACGTTGGCGTGCTGTCGATGCTGATCATCCTCGTGTCCGGTGTGTTCATCGGCATGGTACTGGGTCTTCAGGGGTATCTGGTGTTGACCACCTACAGCGCGGAAACCAGCTTAGGCATGCTGGTAGCGCTGTCGCTGCTGCGTGAGCTGGGGCCGGTGGTTGCCGCGCTGCTGTTTGCGGGCCGCGCAGGCTCCGCGCTGACCGCTGAAATCGGCCTGATGCGCGCCACTGAGCAGCTCTCCAGTATGGAGATGATGGCGGTCGACCCGCTGCGTCGTGTTATTGCGCCACGCTTCTGGGCGGGCGTTATCTCGCTGCCGCTGTTGACGATTATGTTCGTTGCGGTCGGCGTCTGGGGCGGCTCACTGGTTGGCGTAAGTTGGAAAGGTATTGACGCGGGCTTCTTCTGGTCGGCGATGCAAAACGCGGTGGACTTCCGTCTTGATCTGGTTAACTGCCTGATTAAGAGCCTGGTCTTCGCGATTACGGTTACATGGATTGCGTTATTCAACGGTTACGATGCGATCCCCACTTCTGCCGGGATCAGCCGGGCGACAACGCGCACCGTGGTGCATTCGTCGCTGGCGGTACTTGGGTTGGACTTTGTGCTGACGGCACTGATGTTTGGGAATTGAGTGAATGCAAACGAAAAAGAGTGAAATCTGGGTCGGTATCTTTTTGCTGGTTGCCATGCTGGCGGCGCTGTTTATCTGCCTGAAAGCGGCGGATGTCACCTCGCTGCGCGTGGAGCCGACATACCGCATTTACGCCACCTTCGATAACATCGGCGGCCTGAAAGCGCGTTCGCCGGTACGTATCGGCGGGGTCGTGATTGGTCGCGTGGCGGACATTACCCTCGACCCGAAAACCTATTTGCCGCGTGTGGCGCTGGATATCGAAGAGCGTTACAACCATATTCCGGATACCAGCTCGCTGGCTATTCGCACCTCCGGCCTGCTGGGGGAACAGTATCTGGCGCTGAACGTCGGATTTGAAGACCCGGAGCTGGGAACGTCTATCCTTAAGGATGGCGGTACTATCCAGGACACCAAATCCGCCATGGTGCTGGAAGATTTAATCGGTCAATTCCTTTACAACAGTAAAGGCGGTGACAATAAGACTTCAGGCGATGCGCAAAGCGCTGGCGAAGGACATACTGATGCTGCGACGCCTGCTGCTGGCTCGACGAATTAATTTCAGGAGACGTAACTCATGTTTAAACGCTTATTGATGGTCGCTATGCTGGTGATTGCTCCGTTAACCGCGGCAACGGCAGCTGACCAGTCCAATCCGTACAAGCTGATGAAT
This sequence comes from Pseudocitrobacter sp. RIT415, assembly GCF_003057695.2. NCBI lineage: Bacteria > Pseudomonadati > Pseudomonadota > Gammaproteobacteria > Enterobacterales > Enterobacteriaceae > Pseudocitrobacter > Pseudocitrobacter sp. RIT415. The sequence goes on from NZ_QBJC02000003.1 coordinate 77,017, forward strand.
GAAGCGGCGCAGAAAACCTTTGATCGCCTGAAAAACGAACAACCGAAAATTCGCGCAAATCCGAACTACCTGCGTGACGTGGTCGATCAGGAACTGCTGCCGTACGTGCAGGTAAAATACGCCGGTGCGCTGGTGCTGGGCCGTTACTACAAAGACGCGACGCCAGCCCAGCGTGACGCTTACTTCGCCGCATTCCGTGAATACCTGAAACAGGCTTACGGCCAGGCACTGGCGATGTACCACGGTCAGACCTACCAAATCGCGCCGGAACAGCCGCTGAACGATGCGTCTATCGTCCCAATCCGTGTGACCATCATCGACCCGAATGGTCGCCCGCCAGTGCGCCTGGATTTCCAGTGGCGTAAAAATACCCAGACGGGTAACTGGCAGGCCTATGACATGATTGCGGAAGGGGTGAGCATGATCACCACCAAGCAAAACGAGTGGAGCGATCTGCTGCGTACTAAGGGCATTGATGGCCTGACCGCACAGTTGAAATCTATCTCTAACCAGCCGATCACGCTGGAACAGAAAAAATAATGGAACAGTTAAGCTGGACGCGCGACGGGGAAATCCTGTCGCTGCACGGTGAACTGGATCAAGACCTGCTGATTCCCTTGTGGGAGGCCAGATCAGAAGCCACGAACGGCGCAAAGGTGATTGATTTAAGTGGCTTAAGCCGCGTTGATACCGCAGGCCTGGCGTTATTAATCCACTTTATCGAGCTGATCCGCCGTCAGGGAAATACTGCCAGCGTTAAGGGCGTAAGCGAAAACGTCGCCACGCTTGCCGGGTTGTATAATCTGCCAGCAGATATGATCCCATAATACTTTCAGTGCGTTATTGCTGTTGATTACTCTCAAAGCCCCATCAATCTGCACGATGGGGCTTTTTGATTGTTTAAGCCTGCGTCACTTTCCTCTAAGATGTTGGGCTGTTTTCTCTATCAGATAAAAATGTGAACCCATGGAAAATCATGAAATTCAGACCGTGCTGATGAATGCACTCTCCCTTCAGGAAGCGATCGTCTCGGGCGATGGCAGCCACTTTCAGGTTATCGCGGTGGGTGAGATGTTTGACGGCATGAGCCGGGTCAAGAAGCAGCAGACTATCTATGCCCCGCTGATGGAGTATATTGCGGACAACCGCATCCATGCCCTGTCAATCAAAGCGTATACCCCGCAAGAGTGGGCGCGCGACCGTAAACTTAACGGATTTTGAGCCATGGGTTCGCGTGCAAAAGCGTGAATCGATGGTGAGTATGACTTTTAACAGAGAACAGAATAATGGATAAATTCCGTGTTCAGGGGCCGACTAAGCTCCAGGGCGAGGTGTCGATTTCTGGCGCTAAAAATGCCGCACTGCCAATCCTCTTCGCCGCACTGCTGGCGGAAGAGCCGGTAGAGATTCAAAACGTTCCGAAACTGAAAGACGTGGATACGTCGATGAAGCTGCTGAGCCAGTTAGGCGCGAAAGTTGAGCGCAATGGTTCCGTGCACATCGATGCCAGCGGCGTGAACATCTTCTGTGCGCCGTATGAGCTGGTGAAAACCATGCGTGCTTCTATCTGGGCGCTTGGCCCGCTGGTTGCGCGTTTTGGTCAGGGTCAGGTTTCACTGCCGGGCGGCTGCACCATCGGTGCGCGTCCGGTTGACCTGCACATCACCGGCCTGGAGCAGCTCGGCGCGACCATCACGCTGGAAGAAGGCTATGTAAAAGCATCCGTCGATGGTCGCCTGAAAGGCGCGCACATCGTGATGGACAAAGTGAGCGTTGGCGCCACCGTAACCATCATGTCGGCGGCTACGCTTGCTGAAGGCACCACCATCATTGAAAACGCCGCGCGTGAGCCGGAAATTGTCGACACGGCAAACTTCCTCGTTGCGCTGGGCGCGAAAATCAGCGGCCAGGGCACCGATCGCATCACCATCGAAGGCGTTAAACGCCTGGGCGGCGGCGTATACCGTGTACTGCCAGACCGTATCGAAACCGGTACGTTCCTGGTGGCAGCGGCCATCTCTCGCGGCAAAATTATCTGCCGTAACGCGTGCCCGGAAACGCTGGACGCCGTGCTGGCGAAACTGCGTGAAGCCGGTGCTGAAATTGAAGTCGGCAGCGACTGGATAAGCCTGGATATGCACGGTCAGCGCCCGAAAGCGGTAAACGTGCGTACCGCGCCGCACCCTGGCTTCCCGACCGACATGCAGGCGCAGTTCACCCTGCTGAATATGCTGGCGGAAGGTACCGGTGTGATCACCGAAACCATCTTCGAAAACCGTTTCATGCACATTCCTGAACTGATCCGTATGGGCGCGCGTGCGGAAATCGAAAGCAACACCGCTATCTGTCACGGCGTAGAGAAACTCTCAGGCGCTCAGGTGATGGCGACCGATCTGCGCGCGTCTGCAAGCCTGGTGCTGGCAGGTTGCATCGCAGAAGGTACCACCATTGTTGATCGTATCTATCACATCGACCGTGGCTACGAGCGCATTGAAGACAAACTGCGCGCGCTGGGTGCGAATATCGAACGTGTGAAGGGCGAGTAATCGTTCTGCTGGCAACGCCTCTACGCGCTGCGTGAGAGGCGTTGTGCTTTCTGACGTTTATTTCTTCGACTGGCGCATCGATTGCGTCTTATCAATAAACTGATGCGTGATGGGGTCGTGATAGCGTGACGGCCAGATGACCCACGGTTCAGTCCCTAACGCTTTAGCGATAATCAGCTCACCCTTCGGCCACGGGCGTGAAAGCACATTGGCAAGCGTCGAGGAACTCAGGCCGTTTTTGCGTGATTCCGCGGCCATTGTCGTACCTTTCTTGCGCAGACCCGCGATGATATCCGCAGGGTGCCAGTCGATAAACTTATCCATGTTACCTCCCTGTTCAGAAGCTAAATTGCTCGTGAAAACAATACGGGAGTACTATAGCGCTTTCTGTTGGTAAGCTCTAAAAAGTTCATGTAACGCGATGAGAAATTCAGAAAACATCAAGTTACTGACATTATCAGGCGCCAGTTATCATTTTTTTGGGATTTTACTGGAACTCTCCCGCCGAATGCACGGGAGAGACAGGGGATCAGTGGTCGCGTTGAACGGCGATGTGAGCGAGGGCGATAAGCGCATCGCGCCATGGGGAATCCGGCAGCGGAGAGAGGGCGGCAATGGCTTTATCCGCTTCCTCCTCGGCGCGCTGACGCGTCCACTCCAGCGAGCCACAGGCCGCCATTGCTTCCAGAACCGGTTCCAGCAGATGTCGCCCGTTACCCTGCTCAATCGCGCCGCGAATCAGCAGTGCTTGTTCAGGGGTACCGTTACGCATAGCGTGCAGCAGCGGCAGCGTCGGTTTGCCCTCGTTGAGGTCATCACCGACGTTTTTGCCGAGCGTCTCGCCATCGGCGCTGTAATCCAGTAAATCATCGATTAACTGGAAAGCGGTACCGAGATAGCGCCCATAATCCTGTAAGCCTTTCTCCTGCTCTGGCGTACAGCCTGCAAGCAGGCCAGAGCATTGGGACGCTGCTTCAAACAAGCGCGCGGTTTTGCTGTAAATCACGCGCATGTAGTTTTCTTCGGTAATGTCGGGGTCGTTGACGTTCATCAACTGCAGAACTTCGCCTTCCGCAATCACGTTCACCGCTTCCGACATCACTTCCAGCACCTTCAGCGATCCAAGGCTTGTCATCATCTGGAACGCGCGGGTGTAGATAAAATCGCCAACCAGTACGCTCGCAGCATTACCGAAAGCAGCGTTCGCGGTCGCTTTCCCGCGACGCATATCGGATTCATCCACCACATCGTCGTGTAACAGCGTGGCAGTGTGGATAAACTCAATCAGCGCGGCGATGGTGACATGGGCATTTCCCTCGTAGCCGACAGCGCGAGCTGCCAGTACGGCGATCATAGGGCGTATGCGTTTTCCACCGCCACTGACGATGTAATAACCCAACTGATTGATGAGCTGAACATCTGAGTTGAGCTGTTCAAGAATCGTTGCATTGACACCCGCCATATCCTGCGCGGTTAACTCATTGATTTGTTGTAAATTCATCGCAAAAGCCGGGCTTAATGTCCTGTTTACCACTTATCCATACGGGATAATGAAGGTTTTACGTTAGAGTTGTGGTACTGATTGTACTGAAAAAACGGCTCAGATAAACGTTACCGTGAAAGTTGTGTTTTTTTTCTGCATGTATTGATGGTAGCACTTGTCAAAGGCTCGCGTTTTGCGTAATATTCGCGCCCTATTGTGAATATTTATAGCGCACTCTGAATCACACGATTAATGTGCGCGGAAGCGGAGTTCTATATGTACGCGGTTTTCCAAAGTGGTGGTAAACAACACCGAGTAAGCGAAGGTCAGACCGTTCGCCTGGAAAAGCTGGACATCGCAACTGGCGAATCTGTTGAATTCGCTGAAGTTCTGATGATCGCAAACGGTGAAGAAGTCAAAATCGGCGTTCCTTTCGTTGATGGCGGCGTAATCAAAGCTGAAGTTGTTGCTCACGGTCGTGGCGAGAAAGTTAAAATCGTTAAGTTTCGTCGTCGTAAACACTACCGTAAGCAGCAGGGCCACCGTCAGTGGTTCACTGATGTGAAAATTACTGGCATCAGCGCCTAAGACCTGAGGAGAGATTTAAATGGCACATAAAAAGGCTGGCGGCTCAACTCGTAACGGTCGCGATTCAGAAGCTAAACGTCTTGGCGTTAAGCGTTTCGGTGGCGAAACCGTTCTGGCGGGTAGCATCATCGTTCGTCAGCGTGGCACCAAATTCCACGCTGGTAACAACGTAGGTTGCGGTCGTGACCACACTCTGTTTGCTAAAGCAGACGGTAAAGTGAAATTCGAAGTTAAAGGCCCGAACAACCGTAAATACATCAGCATCGTTGCTGAGTAAGGTTTTCGTGGTCCGGTAACGGATTAAAGCCCCGCACTCGTTGCGGGGCTTTTTACATTCGACGCCCGGAAAATCACAGTGGTCTCAGGCAGGGAATCCGGTATGAAGCAGCAGGCAGGTATTGGTATTCTTTTGGCGCTCACCACGGCGATATGTTGGGGTGCTTTGCCGATAGCAATGAAGCAGGTGCTGGAGGTCATGGAACCGCCTACCGTTGTCTTCTATCGCTTTTTAATGGCCAGCATTGGTCTCGGCCTCATTCTGACGGTGAAGCGTAAGCTGCCGCCGCTGCGAATTTTCCGTAACCCGCGTTGGCTGGTGCTTCTGGCAATTGCAACGGGCGGCCTGTTTGGGAACTTTGTTCTCTTCAGCTCCTCGCTACAATATGTCAGCCCGACGGCCTCGCAGGTGATTGGGCAGCTCTCACCCGTTGGGATGATGGTTGCCAGCGTATTTATCCTCAAAGAGAAAATGCGCGGTACGCAGATTGTGGGCGCTCTCATGCTGGTTTGCGGGCTGGTGATGTTCTTTAACACCAGTTTGATTGAGATTTTCACGCGCCTGACCGATTACACCTGGGGTGTTATCTTCGGCGTTGGGGCGGCGATGGTCTGGGTGAGTTATGGCGTCGCGCAAAAGGTGTTATTGCGACGGCTGGCGTCACAACAGATCCTGTTTTTACTGTACACTTTATGTACGATTGCGCTGCTGCCTTTGGCAAAGCCAGCGGTTATCCATCAGCTCAGCGACTGGCAGCTGGCCTGCCTGATTTTCTGTGGGCTGAACACGCTGGTTGGCTATGGCGCACTGGCGGAAGCTATGGCTCGCTGGCAGGCGGCGCAGGTGAGTGCGATTGTGACGCTCACCCCACTGTTTACACTGTTGTTTTCAGATTTATTATCAATGGCCTGGCCCGATTTCTTCGCCAGACCGATGTTAAACCTTATCGGTTATCTCGGTGCGTTTGTCGTGGTTGCGGGCGCAATGTATTCCGCCATTGGTCACCGTCTTTGGGGACGGTGGCGTAAGCGTGAGGCGGTTGTAGTTGTTCCCCGCTCAGGCGAATGATTTACGGAGAGTAAAATGAAGTTTGTTGATGAAGCAACGATCCTGGTTGTAGCAGGTGATGGCGGTAATGGTTGCGTAAGCTTCCGCCGTGAAAAATACATTCCACGCGGTGGCCCTGACGGTGGCGATGGCGGGGATGGCGGAGATGTCTGGCTGGAAGCGGACGAGAACCTGAATACCCTGATTGACTACCGTTTCGAAAAATCTTTCCGTGCTGAACGTGGCCAGAACGGCCAGAGCCGTGACTGTACCGGTAAGCGCGGGAAAGATGTCACTGTGAAAGTGCCGGTTGGTACGCGCGTAATCGATCAGGGCACCGGCGAAACCATGGGTGATATGACCAAACACGGTCAGCGTCTGATGGTAGCGAAAGGCGGCTGGCACGGTTTGGGTAACACCCGTTTTAAATCGTCTGTTAACCGTACTCCGCGCCAGAAAACGATGGGGACGCCGGGCGACAAACGTGACCTGCAGTTGGAACTGATGCTGCTGGCCGACGTCGGGATGCTGGGGATGCCGAACGCCGGTAAATCGACCTTCATCCGCGCCGTGTCTGCGGCGAAGCCGAAAGTGGCGGATTATCCGTTTACCACCCTGGTGCCAAGCCTGGGCGTGGTGCGTATGGATAACGAGAAGAGCTTTGTGGTTGCCGACATCCCGGGGCTGATCGAAGGTGCGGCGGAAGGTGCTGGCCTGGGTATCCGCTTCCTGAAACACCTTGAGCGTTGCCGCGTTCTTCTGCACCTCATTGATATCGCGCCAATCGATGGTTCCGATCCGGTTGAGAACGCCCGCATTATTGTCGGTGAACTTGAGAAGTACAGCGAAAAACTGGCTGGTAAGCCACGCTGGCTGGTCTTCAACAAGATCGACCTGATGGATAAAGCGGAAGCTGAAGCGAAGGCTCAGGAGATTGCCGACGCGCTGGGTTGGGAAGGTAAACATTACCTGATCTCCGCCGCCAGCCAGCAGGGCGTAAAAGACCTGTGCTGGGATGTCATGACCTTTATCATCGAGAACCCGATTGTTTCTGCAGAAGAAGCGAAACAGCCAGAGAAAGTCGAGTTCATGTGGGATGACTACCACCGCCAGCAGCTTGAAGAAGCGGCTGTTGAAGAAGATGATGAAGACTGGGACGATGATTGGGACGAAGACGACGAAGAAGGCGTTGAGTTTATTTACAAACGTTGATTCAGCATTGAGTTGAGAAAAGGGCCGATTTTATCGGCCCTTTTTCTTTATGAAATCTGAAAATAACTGATAAGAAGCTATTTATAATAATGCGGGGTTTATAATCTCTTTTTTGAGAACATTTAGAAGGGATTATGTTGGAATCATTTGTAGAACTGATATTATCTTTATTAATATCGGTTATAGCTATGTTTATATATAGAGTAAGAGGTAGGTACCATACTTTTTATTCATTGATGATGATTGTTTTGTTCGGTATAGGATGCCTGCTATGCATGTTTTGGGTGGGCTGTTATTACTTTACAGGTGAAGGGATTAATGACTCAGTTATATTCACATTAACCAGATCGTTGACAGGTGTTGGTATCTCAGAGTATTTAATTCCACTGGCTGTAACGTTGGTGGTTTTTATTAGTTTGGTACTGGTTATATTTAAATGGATATTGCATTGTCCAAATCATACTACTGGTAGATGGTTTTATTCTGTGTTTTCCATCGTCTTAGCAGTTATGGCCATTGTAATTTCTCCCACTTTCGTCCAGTTACAAACATACAATAAGCCTCCTGAAAAAGTCGATGGCTCAGATTTTGATAAATACGTTGTTATACCAGAGGGGAAACTTACCCAGGCGAAATACAATCTTGTGTATATCTATGGTGAAAGTTTAGAAAGAACATATTTCGACGAAAGTACCTTCCCTAATTTAATGCCTGAGTTGACGAGTATAAAAGAGATGGGGTTAGATTTCACAAATACTGAGCAATTTCCGGCTACAGATTTTACTATTGCAGGTATTGTTGCTTCTCAATGTGGATTTCCTCTTTTGGCTCCAACCGACCTTAGCGGAAAAACCGCCAGTAACGGATTCTTTTCTAATTCAATTTGTCTTGGTGATATTCTTAAAAATACAGGGTATGAAACATGGTTTATTCAGGGGGCTGATTTAAGATTTGCGGATAAAAATATATTTTTCAAAACTCATGGTATTGACAATGTTTGGGGATTGCAGGAGTCTGAGTATGTCAAAGACTCAAGTAAGCAAAATGAATGGGGGTTATATGACGATATAGTTTTAGAGAAAGTATGGGACAAGTTTGAAACGTTATCAAAAAATAACAAACCATTTGCTATATTTACACTTACACTCGATACTCACCCACCACATGGCTATATTTCTCCAGAGTGTAATACCCCCGTTTATGTTAAAGATGGAGGGGAAGTACCGGCATTGACTGCTGTAAGATGTAGTCAGTCTCAGATAGCCAGGTTGATACATCGTATTCAATCCTCGCCGTGGTCTAAAAATACAGTAATAGTGTTATCATCAGATCATTTAGTCATGCCTAACATGACGGTTGCTGTCGATTTTTTGAATAAAATGACCCGCAGGGATCTGTTTGTTATATTAAAAGATGGTGTTGCTCCCAGGAAAAAATATGAACGGCGTAGTACTCTGGACAATGGGGCGACTGTACTTGAAGCGCTAGGTGGGGGCAATGCGCTTGGACTCGGTCGTAGTTCGTTGAGTCAACCCTCTCTTGCCACTATTTTCCCAGATTTCAAAAATAAACTTTTAGCATGGGGGCCAGGCATTCGATCTCGTTGGGGTGTGCCGGATAAAATTGATGAATTTAAAATTGATTTAGTTAAGAAAAAAATTGCTTTTGACAATTATGAATATAACCTTCCGATAATCCTTGAGATAACAAGAGACAAAGTATGGCCTGTTGTGGATGATGGGTTAGTATATGGTTTCTCTCTTCGCAGAACATTAGGTTTTTTACCTGTTGGTGAGCACTATATTTGGGTTGATCAATGTTTAAAAATGGCATCGTTGGGTGGAGATGCACAAATCAACATGCCAGGGTGGTGCATTGCGCAGGGTTACACAGGAAATAAACCTGTTATAGATAGAATATCAGCAGGTGAGTATTCAGGGAAAGCTTCTTATAATAAATCCACAATCGACAGTAAGTTGTATAAAAAAACGCAAGATAATTTATTAAAACCGGAAGATGAGATAAAATATGATTCTGCAAAATTTATCTTTGCCGCAGACGGTACCCCTAAACAGATAAAGTCTATTGCAGGGCTAAGTCATACAGAGAGCTGGGGGCGTTGGTCTGATGCTGTTTTAGCTGATAAAGTCGCGATCACTTATGAAAAACCTTTACCGAAATCATTTGATGTAGAGTTAAAAGCTAAGGCTTATGGCAAAAATATTGGACAGGAGATCAATGTAAGCGTTGGCGATTGCTCAAAAAATATGAAGCTTGGCGAGAAACTCTCCACTGTCAAAATACATTTTGATAATGTTAACAATGCCGATACCTTGATAATCACCCCTCCATTCCCTGAAATAACAAATGATGATAACTTCTTGGGATTCCATCAGAGTGCCCCTCCCAGAAAGTTAGGTGTAGGATTCGCCGAGCTCAGAATAATTCCACCAGAGTAACTAGTAGGGCGCAACTCCTGGTTCTAAAAAGGCGCAAATTCATGCGCCTTTTTAACATCAATTATTCTGGTAAATATCCTTATACAACCGACTCTCAAACCGCACCAACGGAATGCGTCGGTTACGCTGGTCTGCCGGTGACACCGCATAGCCAGAAAGATATTGCACAAATGCCATGCGCTGACCGCTGGCGGTAGTAATAAATCCAGCCAGGTTATATACCCCCTGCAGCGAACCCGTTTTAGCGGACACTTTGCCGTCCACGCCAGCCTGATGCAGACCTGCGCGATATTGCAGCGAACCGTCATGCCCGGCGAGCGGCAGCATAGAGATGTAGTTCAGTTCATTATCATGCTGGGCAATATATTGCAGCACCTGCATCATTGTCGCCGGGGCGATCAGGTTATGCCGTGAAAGCCCGGAGCCATCGGCGATAATCGTATTGCCCAAATCGACGCCCGCCTGCTGGCGCAGGATCTGACGTACCGCATCGGAACCCGCGCGCCAGGTACCTGGCACGTTAAACCGCACGTGGCCAATCATACGGAAAACTGTATCGGCAATCATGTTATCCGATTTTTTCAGCATAATTCGCAGCAGATCATGTAATGGCGCAGATTGCTTGCTGGCGATAACGGTACCTGGTTCGTTAACCAGCGTTTGACGAAGCAGCGTGCCGCTGTAGGTAATTCCTGCCTGCTTCAGTTCATCTTTAATGATGGCTCCGGCGTAGCTGGCGCCATCCTGAATTGCAAAAGCCAGAGGCAGTGGTTCGGAACGCTGTGGCAGACAGCCGGTAAGCGTATAGCGATTGAGATCGCCTGGCACCACATCCAGTTCACAATACTGCGCTTCCGGCGAACCTTTCGCCAGCGTGCGAACCTGGCTGAACATGGTCACCGGGTAATAAGACGCAACGCGGATAAACGCCAGATCGTTCGCTTTTTGCGCACTATAAAGTGAAATCGAAAAACAGTTGCGATCGACAATGGCCGCAGCGGGCGGGGCGCTGAAGCATTGGGTCATATCGTTCCACGGCCAACCGGGTGCTTTGTCGTGACTGGCGAAAATCGAAGTATCAATGAGTACATTGCCTTCGATTCGTTGCACACCTGCTTTCTTGAGGTTCGCGACCATATTGCGAATATCCTGGCGTTTTAACGTCGGATCGCCGCCAAATCGTGCCACCAGGTCGCCTTTCAGTGTGCCATCATCAATGCTGGCTTTACTCTCAAGGGTGGTGGTAAAGCGGAAGTCGGGGCCAAGCTGTAGCAATGCCGCGAGCGCCGTGATCACTTTCTGCGTACTGGCAGGCAGCGCCATCTGCTGGCTGTGGTAGTCAATCTCTGGCGCTGCAGCGCCCACTTTTTGCACCATAAAAGCAAGATTGGCCCCTGCGGGAAGTTGACTCGTATACTCTTCAACATTCGCGGCCTGGACGCTAAACGCTATACTGGTGGTCAATCCAATGATAAATCTGGAAAATCGCATAATCCCGCGCTAACAACCTGGAAACAAGCCGACATACTACGGCGCAACGCCCTGTAAAGTAAACGATGACCCATAGTGAACTTCAGGGTAAAATGCGTATCAAATGAGAAATTGCTGCTGACCTGGGACTTTGTACCCGGGTCGGTTTTCTTTTGCTTCTGGCCTGGCCGCGTGGCGTTGTCAGGCGGGCTGAGAGCCAGAGTGGGGTGAACTGCTCCCAACAGGAATGTTCAAGAGGTATAACAAATGCAAGCTATTCCGATGACCCTTCGTGGCGCAGAAAAACTGCGCGAAGAACTCGATTTTCTGAAATCTGTTCGCCGTCCTGAAATCATTGCTGCCATCGCGGAAGCACGCGAGCACGGCGATCTGAAAGAGAATGCTGAATACCATGCCGCCCGTGAGCAGCAGGGCTTCTGCGAAGGTCGTATTAAGGATATCGAAGCCAAGTTGTCTAACGCGCAGGTTATTGATGTGACCAAAATGCCTAACAATGGCCGCGTGGTGTTTGGGGCGACGGTGACGGTTCTGAACCTCGATAATGATGAAGAGCAAACCTGGCGTATCGTGGGTGATGATGAGGCGGATTTTAAGCAGAATCTGATCTCAGTGAACTCGCCGATCGCCCGTGGTCTGGTCGGCAAAGAGCAGGATGATGTCGTTACCATTCGCACGCCAGGCGGCGAAGTCGAGTACGAAATTATCAAAGTCGAGTATCTTTAATCATTGCCCGGCATCGAATTGTTGATGCATTGTAAAGATAAGAAAAAGGCCGCATAGCGGCCTTTTATCAAGCTGAAGAGCGTGGCATGTTGCTAGCCTTCGCGAAGGAAAACCCTCGTTTTACACACTGTTGTGTGCAATTTTAGGATATTCTTAACGTGGCAGCGAGATTTTACGCTCTTTACTCGGGCGATAAAGCACCAGCATTTTACCGATGACCTGTACGTTACAGGCGCCGGTTTCGCGCACGATAGCGTCCACGATCAAGGTTTTGGTTTCGCGATCTTCAGACGCGATTTTCACCTTGATAAGTTCATGGTGCTCTAACGCTTGTTCAATCTCGGCCAGTACCCCTTCGGTCAAACCATTATTGCCAAGCATGACTACCGGCTTGAGCGGATGTGCCAGACCTTTCAGGTGCTGTTTTTGTTTAGTACTCAGATTCATCGTATATTTTTGCTTACGTTGGGATTGAAAACGGGTCATTCTACCGCCATCTCCCATATATCGCCAAATAGTGCGTTGAAATTTACGCCGCATGGCAACGATGTTCTGCCCCGATGGGAAAGTTAAATGACAGGTAAGAAGCGTTCTGCCAGCTCAAGTCGCTGGCTTCAGGAACACTTTAGCGATAAATATGTTCAAGCGGCACAGAAAAAGGGGTTACGTTCCCGTGCCTGGTTTAAACTTGATGAAATACAGCAAAGTGACAAACTTTTTAAGCCGGGGATGACAGTGGTTGACCTCGGTGCTGCCCCAGGAGGCTGGTCACAGTATGTGGTCACGCAGATTGGTGGCAAAGGCCGCATCATTGCTTGCGATCTTTTACCTATGGATCCAATCGTTGGTGTGGACTTCCTTCAGGGCGACTTTCGTGATGAACTCGTGATGAAAGCGTTACTGGAACGCGTGGGTGACAGTAAAGTACAAGTTGTCATGTCAGATATGGCACCAAACATGAGTGGAACACCCGCGGTGGATATCCCCCGCGCCATGTATCTGGTGGAACTGGCGCTTGAAATGGCGCGTGATGTTCTCGCGCCAGGCGGTAACTTTGTAGTGAAGGTGTTCCAGGGCGAAGGCTTCGATGAGTATCTAAGGGAAATTCGCTCCCTGTTTACGAAGGTTAAAGTTCGTAAGCCGGACTCTTCCCGCGCACGTTCGCGAGAAGTGTACATTGTAGCGACCGGGCGAAAACCATAGAAGGTGGAATTTCAGACGAAAGTTTGAAAGAAACTGGATATAGAGTATCCTGACGCTGTTTTTAACACAGTTGTAATAAGAGGTTAATCCCTTGAGTGACATGGCGAAAAACCTAATACTCTGGCTGGTCATTGCCGTTGTGCTGATGTCAGTATTCCAGAGCTTTGGGCCCAGCGAGTCGAATAGCCGTAAGGTGGACTACTCTACCTTCCTGCAAGAGGTCAATCAGGACCAGGTTCGCGAAGCGCGTATCAACGGACGTGAGATCAACGTTACCAAGAAAGATAGTAACCGTTACACGACTTACATTCCGGTTAACGATCCGAAGCTTCTCGACAACCTGCTGACTAAAAATGTCAAAGTGGTTGGCGAACCGCCTGAAGAGCCGAGCCTGCTGGCTTCAATCTTCATTTCCTGGTTCCCGATGTTGTTACTGATCGGTGTCTGGATCTTCTTCATGCGCCAGATGCAGGGCGGCGGTGGCAAAGGCGCCATGTCGTTCGGTAAGAGCAAAGCGCGCATGCTGACGGAAGATCAGATCAAAACCACCTTCGCTGACGTCGCAGGCTGTGACGAAGCGAAAGAAGAGGTGGGTGAGCTGGTTGAATATCTGCGTGAGCCGAGCCGCTTCCAGAAACTGGGCGGTAAAATCCCGAAAGGCGTCCTGATGGTCGGCCCTCCGGGTACTGGTAAAACGCTGCTGGCGAAAGCGATCGCAGGCGAAGCGAAGGTACCGTTCTTTACGATTTCCGGTTCTGACTTCGTAGAAATGTTCGTCGGTGTCGGTGCATCTCGTGTGCGTGACATGTTCGAACAGGCGAAGAAAGCGGCACCGTGCATCATCTTTATCGATGAAATCGACGCCGTAGGCCGCCAGCGTGGCGCAGGCCTGGGCGGTGGTCACGATGAACGTGAACAGACCCTGAACCAGATGCTGGTTGAAATGGATGGCTTCGAAGGTAACGAAGGTATTATCGTTATCGCGGCGACTAACCGTCCGGATGTTCTTGACCCGGCGCTGCTGCGTCCAGGCCGTTTTGACCGTCAGGTTGTGGTTGGCCTGCCAGATGTTCGCGGTCGTGAGCAGATCCTGAAAGTTCACATGCGTCGCGTACCGCTGGCGCCAGATATCGACGCGGCAATCATTGCCCGTGGTACCCCTGGTTTCTCCGGTGCAGATCTGGCGAACCTGGTGAACGAAGCGGCACTGTTTGCGGCACGTGGCAACAAACGCGTTGTATCGATGGTTGAGTTCGAAAAAGCGAAAGACAAAATCATGATGGGTGCGGAACGTCGCTCCATGGTGATGACGGAAGCGCAGAAAGAATCCACCGCATACCACGAAGCGGGCCATGCGATTATTGGTCGCCTGGTACCGGAACACGATCCGGTGCACAAAGTGACGATTATCCCGCGCGGACGTGCGCTGGGTGTGACCTTCTTCCTGCCTGAAGGCGACGCGATCAGCGCCAGCCGTCAGAAACTGGAAAGTCAGATTTCGACGCTGTACGGCGGTCGTCTGGCAGAAGAGATCATCTACGGCGCGGAACATGTTTCTACCGGTGCGTCGAACGACATTAAAGTCGCGACTAATCTGGCGCGTAACATGGTGACTCAGTGGGGCTTCTCCGACAAACTTGGCCCGCTACTGTATGCGGAAGAAGAAGGTGAAGTGTTCCTGGGCCGTAGTGTGGCGAAAGCGAAACATATGTCTGATGAAACCGCGCGTATCATCGACCAGGAAGTGAAATCGCTGATCGAACGTAACTACGATCGTGCGCGTAAACTGCTTAACGACAACATGGACATCCTGCACGCGATGAAAGATGCGCTCATGAAATATGAGACCATCGATGCGCCGCAGATTGATGACCTGATGGCCCGTCGTGATGTTCGCCCGCCAGCCGGCTGGGAAGAACCGGGTTCATCTAATAACTCTGACAACAATGGCACCCCGCGTGCGCCGCGTCCGGTCGATGAACCGCGTACGCCAAACCCGGGCAACACCATGTCAGAACAGTTAGGCGATAAATAAGTTTTCTGCGCGTGTTAGCGTAGCATCACCTGAAACCCTGAGGCTTGCCTCAGGGTTTTTTTACATTCAAAACAAGAATCAATCGGAAGGATTAGCCATGAAACTCTTCGCCCAGGGCTCCACGCTGGATCTCTCTCACCCTCACGTTATGGGCATTCTTAACGTCACGCCGGATTCATTCTCCGATGGCGGAACGCACAATACGTTGGTCGAGGCGGTGAAGCACGCTAACCTGATGATTAACGCCGGAGCGACGATTATCGATGTGGGCGGTGAGTCTACGCGTCCAGGCGCTTCTGAAGTCAGCGTTGAAGAAGAACTGGATCGCGTGATCCCCGTGGTGGAGGCCATTGCTCAGCGATTTGAAGTGTGGATCTCCGTCGACACGTCAAAACCGGAAGTGATCCGAGAATCTGCTCGCGTCGGTGCGCATATTATTAATGATATCCGCTCGCTCACCGAACCCGGTGCACTGGAAGCGGCAGCAGAAACCGGTCTGCCTGTTTCCCTGATGCATATGCAGGGCAACCCGAAAACCATGCAGGAAGCGCCGAAGTATGATGACGTTTTTGCGGAGGTAAATCGCTTCTTTATTGAGCATATCGCTCGCTGTGAAGCGGCAGGTATCGGAAAAGAGAAATTGATCCTCGACCCGGGGTTCGGTTTCGGTAAGAATCTCTCTCATAATTATGCATTACTGGCACGCCTGTCTGAATTCCATCATTTTGGCCTTCCGCTGTTCGTCGGAATGTCGCGTAAATCGATGATTGGTCAACTGCTGAACGTCGGGCCTTCAGAGCGCCTTAGCGGCAGCCTGGCGTGTGCGGTAATTGCCGCAATGCAGGGGGCGCATATTATTCGTGTCCATGATGTCAAAGAAACTGTAGAAGCGATGCGCGTGGTGGAAGCTACGTTGTCAGCGAAGGAAAACAAACGCTATGAGTAAACGTAAATATTTTGGTACCGATGGTATACGTGGCCGCGTAGGCGATGCACCAATCACCCCTGATTTCGTACTGAAACTGGGTTGGGCAGCCGGGAAAGTGCTGGCAAGCCACGGTTCACGTAAAATCATCATCGGTAAAGATACCCGCATCTCAGGCTATATGCTGGAGTCTGCGCTGGAAGCAGGCCTGGCCGCTGCGGGGCTCTCTGCGTCCTTTACTGGCCCCATGCCGACACCGGCAGTGGCTTACCTGACGCGTACCTTCCGTGCTGAGGCGGGCATTGTTATCTCCGCATCGCATAACCCGTACTACGACAACGGCATCAAATTCTTCTCCATCGACGGCACCAAACTGCCGGATGAAGTGGAAGAAGCCATCGAAGCGGAGCTGGAAAAAGAGATCAGCTGTGTGGATTCCGCCGAACTGGGTAAAGCCAGTCGTATCGTGGATGCTGCGGGCCGCTATATTGAATTCTGTAAAGCGACCTTCCCGAACGAACTGAGCCTGAACGACCTGAAAATCGTTGTCGACTGTGCGAACGGTGCGACGTATCACATCGCGCCGAACGTGTTCCGCGAACTGGGCGCGCAGGTCGTGGCGATTGGTTGTGAACCGGACGGTGTAAACATCAACCAGGAAGTCGGGGCAACCGACGTCCGGGCCTTACAGGCACGCGTACTGGCTGAGAAAGCTCATCTTGGCATCGCTTTTGACGGCGACGGCGACCGCGTCATTATGGTCGACCATGAAGGCAATAAAGTCGACGGTGACCAGATCCTCTACATCATTGCCCGTGAAGGTCTTCGCCAGGGCAAACTGCGCGGCGGTGCAGTCGGTACCCTGATGAGCAACATGGGCCTGGAAGTCGCGCTCAAGCAGTTAGGTATCCCGTTCGTACGCGCCAAAGTGGGCGACCGTTACGTGCTGGAAAAACTGCAGGAGAAAGACTGGCGCATTGGTGCGGAAAACTCCGGCCACGTCATCCTGCTGGACCAAACCACAACGGGTGACGGCATTGTGGCAGCGCTGCAGGTCGTTGCAGCGATGGTGCGCAACCATATGTCTCTGCATGACCTGTGTAGCGGCATGAAAATGTTCCCGCAGGTGCTGGTTAACGTTCGCTTCACCGCCGGTAGCGGCGACCCGCTGGAAAATGAAACCGTTAAAGCAGTGACGGCTGAAGTGGAAGCCGCGCTGGGCAACCGTGGCCGCGTACTGCTGCGTAAATCGGGCACCGAGCCGCTGATTCGCGTGATGGTCGAGGGCGAGGACGAAGCACAAGTTACCGCTTTCGCTAACCGCATTGCGGATGCGGTGAAAGCGGTTTAACGATTTACTACCCGGCTGCCCGGTTCCGGGCGGCCTTTTACATCGATTTTTTTCTTTAATTATTCATTATTTTTATTGGTTTAATTATTAATTAATAAATTAATATTCAATTTATAAATATAAATGTATTCCTAATTTCAATCTAATTCCCGTCATTTCATTGCCTCTGCTCGTTTTCTGTCAATATAATTTGTTGCTTTGGTAACGCTTATCACGAAAAGTTATGCCATAAGCAAATCAAAATTTATATTTATGGATTGTTAAGGATTCAAAATGGAAATGGTTTTTGATTTAAAAGGGAAAGTGGCTCGCAAAGTCGCTAAATTCCAGGAAATGAAAAAACAGCGCGGTGTAACCCTGCTGGAAATCATCATTGTACTGGGTATCATCGGTATTATTGCCGCGGGCGTGGTTATTCTGGCGCAGCGTGCGTTTACTGCTCAGGATCTGTCTGATGTACAGGACAACCTGACCAGCGTACGTACTGCAATGAACGAAGCGTATAAAGATCAGGCAAACTATCCGAAACCGACTAATAGCGTGATTGGTATTACTAAATCATCAATTAGCGATTCAAAAGTAGCCAATGACGCGCCAATCGTGACATTGGTGCGTATGGGTAAAATTTCTGCTGACGAAGCGTTTAACGGTTTCTCCAACGACCCCTTCCAGATTGATCAGGCTAAAACTGATTCTACCAGTTCTCAGTTTAAAGGGTTTACCGTTGTGGTAAACGGCCTTGCAGCAGAAGAGTGTCGTAACCTGATTTCTCAGATGGGCAACCAATGGGATTATGTAGAGGCACTCAACACTGGTGCAACTGCAGGTAAAGAAGTCACAGGTCTTACTGGCCGCGCACTTGATGTAGCGGTTGATACGACTAAACTGAAAACCTTAGTCTCCGGTGACATTGCACCAGATAAAATTGTCGCAACTGGTGTTTGCGATGGTGCTGGCTCTGTTAACGGTGTTATCTTCGGTAGCAAATAATCTAACTAAATAGCTATATTATTTAGTTCGTCAACGAGTGACTATTTTTTAAATAATAGCCACTCGTTTTATTGATTTAATGAATAAATAATTTTACTGGATATGGATATGCGACGTCACGACCGTGGGTTTACATTACTAGAAGTAATTATTGTTCTGGCCATTATGGGCGGGGCTTTAGTGATGTATACCAATCATGTTCGTAAAGAGTCGCTTAAAACAGCACAGCAAAATATCGCCAATGCGCTGGTAATGGAAATGAAAGGGGTCGTTAACTTCCTTCATGATGATCCTTTACCTATTGGTGGCGATGATACGATTGAAAACCCGCTTTATCACGATCCGGCTACGTTAAGCACCGAAACGAACAAAGAGTATAAAGTCAGACTTGCTAATAATATAAATGACATCAATACAGATGAAATTAAACACTACTTCCTCTGGGGCGATAGTGATAACGCTAATAACCAGCAGCGTTACCTGTTCATCAGTAAAAACTGTTCTAACAAGCTGAAGTCTGAAATGGAACTTTCAAAGGAATACCTTTCCTGTAAGTTGAGCTCACAGGCGAAGAACAGTGCGGCAATCATTAAGCAGGTAGGTTTTGCGGCTGAAAGCCTAAGGGCGTCAGATGACACAATCGCACGCGTCGATGTGATCGTCGCGTTTGAGTACACAACGGGCGATGAAAAGTATCATTTCGTTGATTATGCTCCTGCGTTTGCCAAAGCCCTGAACAATTCAGGGTTGATTGCTTCACATATGATGCTTGTTCACCGCAGTAATTCGACGGGCAACTGGCTGCTGGTGACGCAATCAGATAACAAAACACCCATTGAACTCAACAACGCAGCTTCCAATATGGCGGCGTTAACAAAGTTACCGAAAACAGAACGCTTCGGTGTGCGCTTCACGTTTGATATGAATGATAACAGTAACGGGGGAAGCGGAGGCGGCGGCGGTGCTGCAAATACATGTTGGGATTCAGAAAACAGCAAAGTAATCCACTGCTTTGACCAGAAGGAGGGTACCAGCGATCGTGGTGAGGATGCAGTTTTGGCATTAACAACCAAACCAAAAGATGATCCGAAAACGACTGACCCGGCCAAAATCAAAACTGCGACGCTGAATGCCAATTTGATTATGGAGAATACGTCACGACGTGTGTATATCTTCAAGCGTAAGTACGGCGGGGCTCTGGATACTGATAGTGCTGGTCAACCCAAGCTCTACGCATGGAAAGACAATAACGGAGTTGAGTTCGCTGGTGAATATTATTTAGATGACAATACAAGAGCGGATGTGCTGGGCCCTGTTTATGACGATAATGCTAAAAACACCTATACCCCTGATACCTATGATGCTTATGAGTTAGTGACACCTGCCATTGTTGATTATATTGCGAATAGAACAGATCACAGTGATATCTCGGGGGCAGAGTATGAACAATATGACGACGGGGATTCGGGTTCTGTTCATAGCGGCGCATTACGCTATCCCGTTCAAGTATGTCCAAAATTAAAACAAATCATCATCCTGCGAGATCAGGCTGGTGAACCAATAATAGATAATGGAAAAGCTGTCAGTGTCGAGGTGGAGCGACGATTGTTTCCCAGAATGAGCGTTTCTGTTTCTTCTGCTTCAGCCTTCCCTGGCGGTACGGATAATGGCGGTGAAGATAGTAGACGTTACAGTGGCGTTGAACTTGATAATCTGGATAAAAATAAAAGTACATTAGATGATACTAAGACTGTTGGGGTTTTGGGAGGAATTACTACTCAGGTGGAAATAGTGGAACAAAATACACAGGACTCTAGTACTAGCTATCTAAACCCTGGTGGCCACTTAAAATATAACAATCATAAATATATATGGGCAATTACTAATATGGTTGGTATGTATGATATGAAAGCTGGCGTAGGGGTTAATGTGGAAAACTCCGCTGACGTCTCGTATACAGTAACACGCTGGTGTAGCACTATCCCGCAAACGGGAAGCCCCGCAGATTTAATTGATTCTTACGAATATGAATAACGCATAAGGCGAAATAAGGATAACGGATTACAGGAGTATCAGGTGAAGAAGCTTCGTTTTTATGGATATATCACATTATTAGTGCTGGGCACCTCAAGTGCGCTGGCTGCGACGGGAGGAACGACGTCAGCCACCCCACAGGCAACGGTTCGCAATCCGTTCCAGGGAGGGAGTGTTTCTACGGGGGCTTCATCTACTATCGCTCCATCTCTGGTGCTTCATGAAAATGAACTTCTGAGCCAGGGGGTGAAAAAATGGGTAGAGGGTAACGGCTACAAACTGTTTTGGAACAGCAAAAAAGACTACCTCATATATAACGATATCACCTTGAGTGGACGCTCTGACGATGAAATTTTACAGCAACTGGGCGAGTTATTTTTTTCTGAAAACTACGGTCTGGTTGTCAAGAAATACGAAAAAAATCGCGTAATTGTCATTGATGAACTTTAAACGTACGGATACGTTATGAAAATTAAAACAGGAATTGTAATGATGGCCCTGCTGCTGCAGGGGTGTGCCAGTGATTTTCATCGTAAATACGATGCCGAAAATGCGGTAAAAGAAGATCTGCCGAACACAACACCTATCGACGCCACCAAGGCAAAGCCTTACACCAAATATAACGGTGCATATCTGGGGCAAAAGGTACAGTACTCGGTTGAACAGCAGCGCTTGATGGGGAAACACGTCAAGATCTCCTCCTATGAACCCGCCACGCTTGCGGTAATTCTTGACGCCGTTGCTGCGCAAACCGGCGTAAGCTATCGTATTGAGGCAAATCCGAAAGGTAGTAGCAAAGGCGGAGCTGATTGGGATACTCCCCATAGCGTAAATTTTGACGGTACATTCGCAGAATTTATGAATTATATCGCATCACTCTATGATGTGAGCACTAAACTCGATAATCATAACTTATTGAAAGTTAATGTATTCGAGACTTATGCCATTCGTCTCGATTTTTACGGCGAAAATAATAAAACCGAAACGACGCTTGATCTCTCAGGTAACGAAGCAACATCCAGTGGTGGTCTGACCGGCAAATCCGAAACAAAATTTGAATCATCTTTCTGGGATGATATTGAGGATATTGCAAAAAATTATCTTTCGTCAGGTAACTACAACCTTTTTAAAGACTCTTCAATCCTGATGATCAACGCGCGGCCCTCGGAATATGAAGCGCTTAATCAGGCTATCGATAAATACAAAGCGGATAACAGCCGCCAGTTTATTGTTACATACAAAATTTTCACTCTTGATAAAACGAAGGTTTCTGAGTTAGGTGGAGGGTTGGACTTCTCATTTGTTGATAAGCATAACACCATGCGTATCACCAGTAGCTTGCTCTCATCACTCACTGGAGGAATGTCTGTTGGCTGGAAGAACAGCAATGTTGATATCAGCGGTGGGCTGGATGCGCTTTATCAGTTAACCGGTAGCCGTTCCTTACAGAGCGGGTCATTTATTACCCGTAATAATATGGCCGTGCCGTTAAACATGACGAAATCGCAGAACTACGTTTCAGGTAAAACGCGTACTACCGATGACAATGGTGAGGTGAACGTTGAAGTTGAAACCTCTTCAATCGTCACGGGCACCAGTTTTATTGTGACGCCTCGCGTGCTTTCTGATGGACGTATTGAAGTAGTAAGTGGCTTCACCAAGCGCTACCTTGAGGGAATTGAAACCTTCGATGACGTTCAGTTGCCGTCAATCAGCACCACGGAATCATTTAACTCATCAATCATTATGCCGGGCGATCTGCTGATGGTTGCGAAATATGATGTCAAAGATGATAACGGTGGCCTTGAATACCAGGTGATGGGGGCATCCGATAAAGACGACTCCGCAACGGCAACGGTGGTGATGGTTATTGGTATTGATTACTACCGCCAGCCCATGACTTCCCGCTAACAAGGGGAGGGATGATGAGAGCGGAGCTACTCAAAAATAACATCTTGACGGGTCTTCTATGGGAACCGGAAAGCTTATCGCACCTTGATCCCGGGGCTCAGGTTTCCTTTCGGGGAATGGTCAAGGCCTACAGGAAACTGGTTTATAAGGATAGCAAAGGTGCTGCAGCGGTTGGTTATTGTGAAAAAGTATCAAAGCTGTATGAACCATTCGCACTTTATATCAAAGAGCTGTTTGGTGACGGCATCTATTTCGTGCATGAGGATGACGATGAAACCTACTTCCTCATCATTAATGAAGGGCGGGTGGTGAGTGGCACGGATTGCTTTATCAGCCGTGAGCTCTTTGATGAACTGATTAAACACAATGAACAATATTCGCATCTGGATGTGACATCGTTCGTTGATGTACAGCTGGATGCGGTAATTGAGCGTTGCCGTGCCCATCAATTATCACTTCAGCGACGTCGGCGCTTTATGATCGGCTTATTCTTCGCCAGTGGGATAGTTTTCCTGCTGGTACTGGCGCTGGTGCTCCATTTTCTGGTGAGTAAATAAACATGCTGGATAAACTTTATTTCTGGAAGGGCGGTGGCACGGGTGGTGGCAGTTCTGCAATGAGTCTGCTGCTGATTATCTTTGTGCTTCTGATCCTCATGGGGGGTGGTGCCGGGGGATATTGGTATTACTCTATTTATATTCCTGAGCAGCAACAAAAAGCTGAGCAGGAGGCGCTCGTTGCGCAGCGACAGGCTGATATTTCTTCCGTGAATACTTTTTACGAAAGTTCACTCGAAGGTATCGCGGTGCCACAGGCAATATCGTTATTTGACGAAATTCATCGTGGTACGTTCCCAATATGGGTGGCACAAGTTGGAAACACGCTTGGTTTTAGCTGTGATACGAAAAAGTGTAATTTTAGTTTTGAACTGGAAGATGGCATTATTGCTACATATCCGAGCCTGACGCTTTGGGGTAAAACGTATAAAGCCTCTCCTTTTTTACCGAAGAGTGGAAAAGTCAAATTTGGCTTTCAGTATACCAATGTAGCAGTCAAGCTTGAGTCGAATGAATTTCTTAAAGCTTATAAAGCAAAGAAACCGATAGCGCTTTTCCCTTGCGGAGAGATTCTTTCGTACATTACTGCTTATAACTCTTATCTGGGCAAGACTCCCCAAAAAGGCGGGGTGATTAAACTAAAAACTTTCCCGGCAACCACTGTTGAAGAGCTGGAGAAAAAATTGGGATCTCAGGTATACGCTTTTGGTATACGGAGCGCCACTTGGGAGATAGAAGTAAAAGAGCAACTAAATAATGACCTAAGTTCTCCTTTAACCGATATGCAGGCGCTTTTATATCAGCAGCCCTATCGGTCCGCTTTTTTAATCAGGAAGATTGATAGTACAGACAAAGGAATGAAAGTTTCAGGAGGTTTGGTATGCAAAGCGTAAAATCAACTATGGCCATCGCGGCGTTTATTTTCAGTGCAGGAGCTTTCGCGGAACCCACATCTGCGCTTCCTTTTCCTGCGATGCCAGATACGACTGCGGGGGCGCAACCGGTACATTCTCTTGCGGGAGCTGATACCAGCGTGGTTTCACAACCAACTCAAGGTCAAGATAATACCGTCTCTGATGAGAAAACCACTCAGGTGTTTCTAAAAGAGGTGGTGGAAAGTGACTATGAATATCAGTTGCAAGCGCGACAACTTAAACAGCAAGTCGAGCTGGAAAAAATGCGCAGCGAAATTCGCAAGCTTCGCGGCGAAGACAAAAAGCCGGTTGCCGCCGTGTCTCAAGCGGCGCCTGCACAACCTGCTCCCTCGCAACAAGAAGCGCCTACAGCGCCTGAAAGTAAGATTCCAAAAGAATTGCCTTTGGTACTGTTGGAATCCGAAATCGCCGGAAGTGCGCGCGTGGCCGTTACCAATTCCGCACGCAGCAAGCTGATGTACGTTCGCCCGGGCGATCTGTTTGAAATGGATGGCGTGCAGTATCAGTTAGTCAGAGACAAGAAAAGCGGCCTGCAGGTAAAAGGTGTGACGCAGTGAGTTTGGCTTATCTGAGTATCGAACCCGAGGAACTTTTCTCAGAACGATGGGAGTTCTTCGAGTTCGACGGTATCGGCCTGACCGCCTCCTGTGAAGAGGGGGAGTTTCTGCTCGTCTTTAACGTGTCAGTCGAAAAGATGTTTGAGCATCAGTTACAGATTGCACGCCTGAAATCGATGCACAAGCGTCCTGTCGTGGGCCTGGCGCGTATTACTGAAGAAGAATATTACCAGGTGATTGAATATATTTCCCTGAAGGCGATAAATGCCGCGCAGGGAAATATTGATATTACCGATACCCAAAAACGGCTGGCGAATATTCTTCTGCGTGCCGTTAACATGGGCGCAAGCGACTTACATATCACCCGTAATGATGTTTTGGCCCAGTTTGAGGCCAGGGTCAACGGCGTGCTGATGCCCTTTATGCAAATAAAGTCTCAGCAGTGTGATGAGCTGGTGTTTGTGTTGTATAACGTTGAAGCCACCACGCGTGATACCACCTGGAACCGTGCGATCCCGCAGAACGCCAACATTCTGTATAACCTGGATGGTAAGCCTTTCCGCTTCCGTTACGCGCACTTCCCCATCTTCGGTGAAACGCCGGATTGCTACCATGCGGTGCTGCGTATTATTCCGTCAGGCCTGCAAAAAAATAATATCGGCTCTATCGACAAAATCGGCGTCTCTGACGCCGAACTGACCGATCTGAAAAAGATCCTCAGTAATCCTTATGGCGCCTATGTGATTGCGGGGACAACAGGTTCCGGTAAATCAACGACCCTGAAAAGCCTGATGGAATGGTTGCAGATACATCGTTACGACGATCGAGGCTGTTTCCTGACGGTTGAAGACCCTGTGGAATATCAGATTTATGGCGCGAAACAGAGTTCGGTGGTTAGCGTTGACGGCGGTGGCTTTCATGCCGCCATTAAGTCAGCGCTGCGTCGCGACCCAGATGTACTGATGGTGGGGGAGATCCGTGACAACGTGTCGGCGAACGCGCTGGCAGGTGCGGTTGAGAGTGGTCACTACTGCTTTACGACCGTCCACGCCGGTAACATCGTTTCTCTACTGCAGCGTATGTCGGCGCTGGGTATCGGTAGCGACAAACTTTCGACGCCGGGCTTTATCGCCGGTTTGCAGTGTCAAAAGCTGGTTCCGGTTTTGTGTGAATCCTGCAAACAAGTTCATGAAATTAAAACTATTAGCGGCCGCGAATTTACGCTTTATACGGCCGGAGAAAAAGGCTGCCCGAAATGTAAGCATAGCGGTATTAAAGGCCGTCAACTGGCGATGGAATATTTTTTGCCTACCTATGAAGAGCTGGCAACCATTTCGCGCCAGGAGTGGCTGAACACCTATGCGCTCTGGCGCAAGAAGCGTGTGGCGGCAGTAGGGCTGGCGGAAGGTTTCGAGATCCGTGAAAAGGTCATGGCGCATGTCCTGATGGGGCGCATCGATGCCCGTTGGTATGCCATGGAATTTGGTGTGGTAAGCGATGAAGATCTGGAGATGATCGTTGGCAAAATTTAGCAAAAAACAGCGCATATACATTTATCAGTTTTGCGCCGACATGATTAAAGCTGGCCTGCCGCTGTTCGATTCCCTGCAGAAACTGCAAATAGAAGGGCGATCGTTACTGGGCGCAGGGTTCAGTAAAAAACTGCAGGGGCTGTTGGTACAGATGAAGCAGGAAACCTCGGTTTCAGCTGTGTTCAACGGCATGGTGCCTAGCTCCGAGCTAAGCGTAATTACGGCGGCGGAAAAAAGTGGCAGCCTGGCGGATGGCTTCTTTACGCTGGTTTCCGTTATTCGCTACAACGACGAACTGCGCAAGAAAATCGTTGGCGCGCTGATTTTCCCGCTGATTATGATTACCTTGTCACTCGTGGTGATTACCGGTTATTCGCAAAAGGTCTTCCCGGCGTTTGCATCCGTCGTACCCGTGAGTAAGTGGCCGGGCGTGACGTCATCACTCTATAATTTTGGCACCGCGCTTTATGAAGGTTTGTGGATTAAAATTCTCGTCGGTTTTATTGTTGGCGTGATTGTTATTCGCTTTATGCTCGGGAATCTTAAGGGGGCTATCCGTAATAAAGTGCTGGATCGTATATTGCCTTTTTCAACCTACCGCCAGCTTACGTCGTCAATTTTTCTTAACAACCTGGCATTGATGTTGAGCAACAACATCCCACTGACTGATGCGTTGGCGATCATTCAGCTTAACGCTAACCGCTGGTTGCGCTGGCATCTGGATGTGATGCTCGACAAAATGGCGCGCGGGATAAACTACGGTAAAGCGCTGGACTCCGGCCTGATGGGGCCAGAAGAATTGCTTAATATCAGCCTTTATGCGGACCTGCCGTCATTTAATGAAGTTCTGCTTTCGGTTTCAAATCGCTCTCGAGAGCATATTCAGGAATATATTAAAAAACTTGCCGGGCTGTTAAAGAACCTGGCGACACTAATCCTCGGTGGCTGCGTTATTTGGGTGTTCGCTGCATTATTCTCATTGATGGATACGTTATCGAAAAGTGCAACAGGGATGGGCTGAGTATGAAATGGATGAAAGAAATTTGTTTTACTTTGATGTTAACGTCCTTACCCGCCATTTACAGTTATGCGGGTAGTGGGAAGTATGGTTTTGCGACTGATATTGCTGGGGCAGATATTTGTGAAATGTGGAACTTCCCATTTCCAGTTACAGTTAAACTTCCCAACATATTAACTGTAGCAGGTGTGCCTATCGATCTCGTTCAATATAATATTATATGGGTGAGTGATCATGGTAAAGGCATGGGTTATTACTATGATTATTTTAGTAATGGCGAGTCTCATTCATATTGGCCGCAGGAGCGTTCTTGGGGATCGGAAACGTACGCAGATATTAATATAGGGAATGCGCAAAATATAGCTTGCACGACGGACACAGCGTGTACGCAAGGAGAAAAGGCTGCAGTTAATGGAGGTGTGTCGAAATACAATGAGTTGGTTGCTGAATTTGGTAAGGAAAATGTAAGGACCGCCCATGTGAATGCACGTGGTGATGGGACACAATATAACCAAATGTTAGATGGGCGAAGCTTTAAACTCTTACGTATAGAAATCTTCACACCCGCAGGGAATTATACCAAGAAAGGTAACTATGAACCTTTTTATCTGGAGTATCGCAGAAAAGCAGGGAGTAATAATGAGATGGAACTTGTGGAGAAGGGGGGGTACACATTTTCTTTGAGTGCGAAAAATGATTTGAGTAATCTTGATAAAGTAATCAATCTAAATAAACTATCTGCAATTCAAATCTTCGTTGATTGGATCCCGAATATCGATGCACCCTCTTTACGCCCGACTGAAAGCATTTATGTTACGGCGGAAACAGATAAAGTGACAAATGATATATTACAAAAATCACCCATTCCAAAAATGTGTGAATAGGAGCTAAAAGAAATGCGCATGGAAGCGTTTTTTGCCCCTTGCTATCCGTGGCTGGCGCTGGGGCTAGGGCTATTGATCGGCAGTTTTTTAAATGTAGTAATCTATCGCGTACCAGTTATGATGTTGAAAGAAGAAGAGGATACATCCTCCCCGCTCTTTAACCTCTGGTGGCCGCCCTCACACTGCCCGAACTGCCAGCACAATATCATGCCCTGGGATAACATCCCGGTGCTAAGTTGGCTCTGGCTGCGTGGAAAGTGCCGCTATTGCCACGGCCATATTTCCTTTATCTACCCCCTCAGCGAAGCGCTGATTGGTGCCGGGTATATGGCGCTGGTGTTCTGGTACTACCCCCACTACAGCCTGACTCAGTTGGCGTTTCTGGCACTCTTTTTCAGTGTCCTCTATACGCTGGCGATGATTGACTTCAAAACTTACCTTTTGCCCGATTGCCTGGTCTTTTTGCTGTTGTGGGCAGGGCTGATTGCCTGTGTCAGAAATCTGATCCCACTTTCTCCGCGTGACTGTGTAATGGGAGCGGTCATCATCTGGGCATTCTCCTGGTCAATGGCGCGCGTCTTTACCTGGGTGACAGGCAGAGAAGGCTTCGGCCAGGGCGATGTTAAATTGTTTGCTGCCTGTGGCGTCTGGCTCGGGGCTGACAACATTGCCGCCCTGATGTTGGGCTCAGCCGGATTAGGCGCACTCTTTTTCCTGATTCAGGCGGTGAACAAACGCTTTGCGAAAAAAAATTCTGACGCAGATGAATTTGCTGCTCAGGGATACATTCCGTTCGGCCCGGCAATTTGTATTACTGCCGCGGTATTGATGTGCTCGGAGGTACTGACTCATGGTTGAGTTTATTTTGCCATTATTTCTGGGGGTATTCTCCCCTGGCGCGCCGGTGTTTTATGATGTGGTATCACAGAAAGGAGATGCAATTACGCTCTCTCTCAACGATAGCCGCAAATCAGGCCCTTCGACGACTCTCACCCTGCCGCGAACGCTACTTCTGCTTAATAGTGCGGTATGGCGGCCGGTGGGCTATAAGCCCGAAATTCACGGCATTACGCCTTATGTTCCGCCAAAGATTTTGACTCAGGCGCAGCAATATTTTGATGAGATGATGATATGGCGCGCGCAAATTCCCGCACGGCAGGAAGCGACTGTCGCCCCACGCGTTGAATGTGCCACGCCTGGCAATATGCAGTGGCAGGCATCACTACGATTGGGAATCGACGGCGAACGTCTTCAGCCACTCTCTTGTCAGCAGCAGTCTGCGTTAGCGCTCTTCCTTAAAGCGCCGGATATCGACACAGAAAAATTGCCGGAAGAACTCCCCGCAGATGAACTGGCTGATGATGGCTTTATGGGCAGCAGCGTCTTCTCGGTATTGAATGCCACTATTCCGACGGCGAGCGCGCCGCCGCCCTCATGGCATCCCACTGGAGACTTAAAGGAAGCCAGAGTGCTGCAACAAATTCCGGAGCAGTCGTTTATCTTTCCGCTCACCAGTAGCGTCACGGTCACATCGCCTTATGGTTTACGCTATCATCCGATGTTGCACCGTTTTATGCGCCATGAAGGGGTGGATTTACGCGCAGCGCTCAACAGCAATGTCCTCTCTGTATCCAGCGGCGTCGTCAGTGAAACCGGCTACGGCCCGGCAACGGGGCTGTATGTGACGGTGAACCATGCGGATGGCTGGAGCAGTCGTTACCTTCATCTTAACCAGATTCTGGTGACGAAAGGGGATCGCGTCGCGAAGGGCAATATTATCGCTTATTCTGGATCGACCGGGCGCAGCAATGGGCCGCATCTGCATCTTGAGATTAGCCATCACGGACGTTTACTCAACCCGATGGACGTGCTTTTTGCCCGGATTGAAAGCCCAAGTAATCAGCCACTAGCGTCGGCGGTGCCCGCCAGCGCTGAACCTGTGCAACCTGCACCAGAGCCTATCGATATGACTCCGGCAATCGCTGTTATCAGTGGCGACGCGGATACACTCCAGGTTGGCGTGCGTATAGGCCGGAAAACGGTTTTCTACAGTCCGAAAGAAATCGTCGAGACAGAAGAGGGAAGCTGGCGAATCGTTCAGAAGTTTGGCAAGTTCAAACTGGTGAAAATTGAGCCTAAAAAGTAGCCAGAAAGGGCGCTAATGCGTTGCATTTTCGCCCGTTTTGATTGCTTTTGCTGTTTTTTTCCGCAGTTGATACAATGCGATAAAATTGCCCTTGCGAAGGTGATTCGCTTTGGTTAGTATTCACACCCGCTTCAGTGGGAAACATTTGAAACACCCACTTTAATTGGTCGAAGCAATTGGTATGCGGCAACTCCGCAAGGAACAGGTTGATTATGTACGAAGCTCTTTTGGTAGTTTTCCTTATTGTGGCGATTGGCCTTGTTGGTCTGATCATGCTGCAGCAAGGTAAAGGCGCTGATATGGGAGCCTCCTTCGGAGCAGGCGCTTCCGGCACGCTGTTTGGTTCAAGTGGTTCTGGTAACTTCATGACCCGCATGACCGCAGTTCTGGCAACGTTGTTCTTCATTATCAGTCTGGTGCTGGGTAACATCAACAGCAACAAGACCAATAAAGGAAGCGAGTGGGAAAATCTGAGCGCGCCGAAATCTGAGCAAACTCAGCCAGCTGCACCGGCTCAGCCGACCAGCGACATCCCACACTAAGAGTAGTATCTGTGCTGAGGTGGTGGAATTGGTAGACACGCTACCTTGAGGTGGTAGTGCCCTAACGGGCTTGTGGGTTCGAGTCCCATCCTCAGTACCAATATTCCGAAAGAAAGACGCTGAAAAGCGTCTTTTTTTTCGTCTGTAGTAAGCGTAGCGCATCAGGCGTTGCGCTCGCGGCATACCCGCCGGATGCGGTTTCGCCTTATCCGGCCTACAACTGCAGAACATACCAAACACAGCATGCTTCGTAGGCCTGATAAGCGCAGCGCATCAGGCGTTGCGCAAGTGGCAGAGTTGCCGGATGCGGCTTCGCCTTATCCGGCCTACAAATGTAGAACATACCAAACACAGCATGCCTCGTAGGCCTGATAAGCGTAGCGCATCAGGCGTTGTGCAAGTGGCAGAGTTGCCGGATGCGGCTTCGCCTTATCCGGCCTACAAATGCAGAATATATCAAACACAGCATGCTTCGTAGGCCTGATAAGCGTAGCGCATCAGGCGTTGCGCAAGTGCCAGAGCATGCCCACAAAAAAAGCCGCATACGCGGCTTTTTGCATACTTCAACAGAGACGCGATTACTTCGCTTTATTCTCCAAGTTCTCAACCTGCGGCACACCGCTGGCGGCAGAGGAGGAGAGCAGGCCAGTTTTCGCATAACCAAACAACTTATCGCGCGTATCGGTAATGTCCAGGTTACGCATGGTCAACTGGCCGATACGATCTTCGGCAGAGAACATAGAATCACCTTTCTCCATGGTAAGACGCTCTGCTTTATAGGTCAGGTTGTCAGACACGGTGTTCAGAATTGAATAATCATTCCCGCGACGCAGTTCCAGCGTGACCTCGCCGGTGATCTGGCTTGCGACCCAACGTTGCAGCGAATCACGCAGCATCAGCGCCTGAGAATCGAACCAGCGGCCCTGATACAGCAGACGGCCCAACTGACGACCATGCGCATGATACTGCTCGATGGTATCTTCGTTATGAATGCCGGTCAGCAGACGCTCATAAGCGATATGCAGCAGCGCCATCCCCGGAGCTTCGTAGATGCCACGGCTTTTCGCTTCGATAATACGGTTCTCAATCTGATCGCTCATGCCCAGGCCGTGACGGCCACCAATGCGGTTTGCTTCCAGCATCATCTCCACGTCGTCGCTGAAGGTTTTACCGTTCAGCGCGACCGGATGACCCTGTTCAAAACGGACGGTCACTTCTTCTGCCGGGATCTTCACGTTCTCGTCCCAGAACTTCACACCCATAATCGGATTAACAATCTTGACGCTGGAGTTGAGGAATTCGAGGTCTTTTGCTTCGTGCGTCGCACCCAGCATATTGGAGTCGGTCGAATACGCTTTCTCAACGGACATCTTGTAGTCGAAGCCGCAGGAAATCATGAACTCAGACATCTCATGACGACCGCCCAGCTCATCGATAAAGTCGCTATCGAGCCACGGTTTGTAAATCTGCAGTTCGGCGTTAGTCAGCAGGCCATAACGATAGAAACGTTCAATATCGTTGCCTTTATAAGTGCTGCCGTCGCCCCAAATGTTCACGCCATCTTCTTTCATGGCGGCAACCAGCATGGTGCCAGTAACGGCACGGCCCAGCGGAGTGGTGTTGAAGTAGGTCAGCCCGCCGGTGGTGTTGTGGAATGCGCCACACTGAATAGCGGCGATACCTTCTGCAACCAGCTGCTTACGGCAGTCGATCAGACGAGCGTTCTCTGCGCCATATTCCATAGCACGGCGTGGGATAGCGTCGTAGTCTTCTTCATCAGGCTGGCCCAGGTTTGCAGTATAAGCATATGGCACTGCGCCTTTTTGTCGCATCCACAGCAGCGCCGCGCTGGTGTCCAGACCGCCGGAGAAGGCGATACCAATACGTTGACCTACCGGAAGATGCTTGAGAATCGTCGTCATAAAGTAAAACCCTGCTTTGATAGACTGATGGAGAAAACGCTTTTTCGCTCTCAGTGAATTTTTATGCAAAATAAATGAGTTTTCATTTAATCATCTTTTGCGCAATACCGGAAGTGCTTCGTGCGATTTTCAGTGAAAAATCCTTATCGCTTCGGCGTATCGCTCATGACACATTACCGCCTGTGATCCTGCTTGTCCGCTGCATAGAATGTGAGGTTGACAGGATGTTATTTTCTTCTTTATACTACAGGCCGATTTTACGTCCCGTCCTCGGTACCAAATCCCAGCATTATTTGCATTTTTTACTCAAAACGCGTAAAATTTGCCACGTTTCAGGCGCGGGGTGGAGCAGCCTGGTAGCTCGTCGGGCTCATAACCCGAAGGTCGTCGGTTCAAATCCGGCCCCCGCAACCACTTTCCCTTAGAGTTCTTTTTCAAATATACTGTGAAGACTTAGGCCTTCGTAGCTGGATTTGAAAAAAATTCTTTCGGAAGGTTCTCCAGGCCGCAGTTGCGGCTATAGGGTTCAGTTATCTAAAGCCCCGATTTATCGGGGTTTTTTGTTATCTGACTACAGAATAACTGGGCTTTACGCCCTTTTTTTATGTCTTGGGGGTGGGTTTGTCCACATTAGAGCAAAAATTAACAGAGATGATTACGGCACCGGTTGAAGCCCTGGGCTACGAACTGGTCGGCATCGAATTTATTCGCGGTCGCACATCCACACTGCGCATCTATATTGATAGTGAAGATGGCATCAATGTTGATGATTGTGCTGATGTGAGCCACCAGGTAAGCGCGGTAATGGATGTAGAAGATCCAATTACGGTAGCTTACAACCTGGAAGTTTCCTCTCCGGGCCTCGATCGTCCTATGTTCACCGCGGAACACTACACGCGTTTCCTGGGTGAAGAGGTCACGCTGGTCCTGCGCATGGCGGTTCAGAACCGTCGTAAATGGCAGGGCATTATCAAAGCGGTAGACGGTGAAATGATCACTGTGACAGTCGAAGGCAAAGATGAAGTGTTCGCGCTGAGTAACATCCAGAAGGCGAACCTGGTTCCCCACTTTTAACAGTCTGGATTGAGGTGAAAGGCCCCGATGAACAAAGAAATTTTGGCTGTTGTTGAAGCCGTCTCCAATGAGAAAGCACTGCCGCGTGAGAAGATTTTCGAAGCGCTGGAAAGCGCGCTGGCAACGGCTACTAAGAAAAAATACGAACAAGAAATCGACGTTCGCGTAGAGATCGATCGTAAGAGCGGCGATTTCGATACATTCCGTCGTTGGGTGATCGTTGAAGAAGTCACGCAGCCGACGAAAGAAATTACCCTGGAAGCAGCACGCTTCGAAGACGAAAGCCTGAACGTGGGTGATTACGTTGAAGACCAGATCGAATCTGTGACCTTTGACCGTATCACCACGCAAACAGCGAAACAGGTAATCGTTCAGAAAGTTCGTGAAGCTGAACGCGCAATGGTCGTTGATCAGTTCCGCGAGCACGAAGGTGAAATCATCACCGGCGTGGTGAAGAAAGTGAACCGCGACAATATCTCTTTGGATCTCGGTAACAACGCTGAAGCCGTTATCCTGCGTGAAGATATGCTGCCGCGTGAAAACTTCCGTCCAGGCGACCGTATCCGTGGTGTACTTTATTCCGTACGTCCGGAAGCGCGTGGCGCACAGCTGTTCGTCACTCGCTCCAAGCCGGAAATGCTGATCGAACTGTTCCGCATTGAAGTGCCAGAAATTGGCGAAGAAGTTATTGAAATCAAAGCAGCCGCTCGCGATCCAGGTTCTCGTGCGAAAATCGCCGTGAAAACCAACGATAAGCGTATCGATCCGGTGGGTGCTTGTGTGGGTATGCGCGGTGCGCGTGTTCAGGCCGTTTCGACGGAGCTGGGCGGCGAGCGTATCGACATCGTTCTGTGGGACGATAACCCGGCACAGTTCGTGATCAACGCAATGGCGCCGGCGGATGTCGCGTCTATCGTGGTCGACGAAGATAAACACACTATGGATATCGCTGTTGAAGCGGGCAACCTGGCGCAGGCGATTGGCCGTAATGGTCAGAACGTACGTCTGGCCTCGCAGCTGAGCGGCTGGGAACTCAACGTGATGACCGTTGATGACCTGCAGGCGAAGCATCAGGCTGAAGCGCACGCGGCGATCGATACCTTCACCAAATATCTCGATATTGATGAAGATTTCGCGACAGTGCTGGTTGAAGAAGGCTTCTCCACGCTGGAAGAACTGGCCTACGTGCCAATGAAAGAACTGCTGGAAATTGACGGTCTTGATGAAGATACCGTTGAGGCACTGCGCGAACGTGCTAAAAACGCACTGACCACTCTGGCACTGGCCCAGGAAGAAAGCCTCGGTGATAACAAACCGGCTGACGATCTGCTCAACCTTGAAGGGCTGGATCGCGCAATGGCATTCAAACTGGCAGCTCGTGGTGTTTGTACGCTGGAAGATCTCGCTGAACAAGGCGTTGATGACCTGGCTGATATCGAAGGTTTAACTGACGAGAAAGCCGGCGAGCTCATCATGGCCGCCCGTAACATTTGCTGGTTCGGCGACGAAGCGTAATAAACTGTAGCAGGAAGGAACAGCATGACAGATGTAACCGTAAAAACGCTGGCCGCAGAGATACAGACCTCGGTGGATCGCCTGGTACAGCAATTTGCTGACGCTGGTATCCCGAAGTCTGCTGATGACTCTGTATCCGCGCAAGAGAAACAAACTTTACTGGCGCATCTGAACCGTGAAAACGGTTCTGCGCCGGACAAATTGACCCTGCAGCGCAAAACGCGCAGCACGCTCAATATCCCAGGTACCGGCGGTAAAAGTAAGTCGGTACAAATCGAAGTCCGCAAGACACGCACCTTTGTGAAACGCGATCCGCAAGAGGCCGAACGCCTTGCCGCGGAAGAGCAGGCGCAGCGTGAAGCGGAAGAGCAAGCCCGTCGTGAAGCTGAAGAAGCAGCGAAACGCGAGGCGCAACAAAAAGCTGAACGTGAGGCCGCGGAACAAGCGAAACGTGAAGCCGCTGATAAAGCGAAACGTGAAGCTGCGGAAAAAGACAAAGTGAGCAATCAACAAGACGATATGACTAAAACTGCCCAGGCTGAGAAAGCCCGCCGTGAAAGTGAAGCTGCTGAGCTGAAGCGTAAAGCGGAAGAAGAAGCACGCCGCAAGCTTGAAGAAGAAGCGCGCCGCGTAGCGGAAGAAGCCCGCCGTATGGCAGAAGAAAACGAGAAAAATGGTGTGAATAACGCTGAGCCAACTGAGGACACCAGCGATTATCACGTCACCACTTCTCAGCATGCTCGCCAGGCTGAAGATGAAAACGACCGTGAAGTTGAAGGTGGTCGTGGCCGTGGTCGTAACGCGAAAGCGGCGCGTCCGGCGAAAAAAGGCAACAAACACGCTGAATCTAAAGCGGATCGTGAAGAAGCGCGTGCTGCGGTTCGTGGCGGTAAAGGCGGTAAACAGCGTAAAGGTTCTTCTCTGCAGCAGGGCTTCCAGAAGCCAGCGCAGGCCGTTAACCGTGACGTTATCATCGGCGAAACCATCACCGTTGGCGAGCTGGCGAACAAAATGGCCGTTAAAGGTTCTCAGGTCATCAAAGCGATGATGAAACTGGGCGCCATGGCGACTATAAACCAGGTCATCGACCAGGAAACCGCACAGCTGGTTGCCGAAGAGATGGGCCACAAAGTTATCCTGCGTCGTGAAAACGAGCTGGAAGAAGCGGTAATGAGCGACCGTGATACAGGTGCTGCGGCTGAACCGCGCGCACCGGTCGTGACCATCATGGGTCACGTTGACCACGGTAAAACCTCTCTGCTGGACTACATTCGTTCAACGAAAGTGGCCTCTGGCGAAGCGGGCGGTATTACCCAGCACATCGGTGCATACCACGTTGAAACTGACAACGGTATGATCACCTTCCTGGATACCCCGGGCCACGCCGCGTTTACCTCTATGCGTGCTCGTGGTGCGCAGGCAACGGATATCGTTGTCCTGGTTGTTGCAGCAGATGACGGCGTGATGCCGCAGACCATCGAAGCTATCCAGCACGCGAAAGCGGCGCAGGTTCCGCTGGTTGTTGCTGTGAACAAAATCGATAAGCCAGAAGCTGACCTCGATCGCGTCAAGAACGAACTCTCCCAGTACGGCGTTATGCCGGAAGAGTGGGGCGGTGAAGCACAGTTCATCCCAGTATCTGCGAAAGCCGGTACCGGTATCGATGACCTGCTGAACGCTATCCTGCTGCAGGCTGAAGTTCTGGAGCTGAAAGCGGTTCGTAAAGGTATGGCGAGCGGTGCGGTTATCGAATCCTTCCTCGATAAAGGCCGTGGTCCGGTTGCTACCGTTCTGGTACGCGAAGGTACTCTGCACAAAGGCGACATCGTTCTGTGTGGCTTCGAATATGGCCGTGTTCGTGCGATGCGTAACGAACTGGGTCAGGAAGTGCTCGAAGCAGGCCCGTCCATTCCGGTGGAAATCCTGGGTCTGTCCGGTGTTCCGGCAGCCGGTGATGAAGTGACCGTTGTGCGTGACGAGAAGAAAGCGCGTGAAGTTGCACTGTATCGTCAGGGTAAATTCCGTGAAGTTAAACTGGCTCGTCAGCAGAAATCTAAACTGGAGAACATGTTCGCCAACATGACCGAAGGCGAAGTTCACGAAGTGAACGTCGTGCTGAAGGCTGACGTACAGGGTTCTGTAGAAGCGATTTCCGATTCCTTACTGAAACTGTCTACCGACGAAGTGAAAGTGAAGATTATCGGTTCCGGTGTCGGTGGTATCACCGAAACCGACGCCACGCTTGCTGCGGCATCTAACGCCATCCTGGTTGGCTTCAACGTCCGTGCTGACGCTTCTGCGCGCCGCGTGATCGAATCAGAAAGCCTGGATCTGCGTTACTACTCCGTTATCTATAACCTGATTGACGAAGTGAAAGCGGCGATGAGCGGCATGCTGTCTCCGGAACTGAAACAGCAGATCATCGGTCTGGCTGAAGTGCGTGACGTGTTCAAATCACCGAAATTCGGTGCGATCGCGGGCTGTATGGTTACCGAAGGTATCATCAAGCGTCACAACCCAATCCGCGTTCTGCGCGACAACGTGGTTATCTATGAAGGCGAGCTGGAATCTCTGCGCCGCTTCAAAGATGACGTTAACGAAGTCCGTAACGGCATGGAATGTGGTATCGGCGTGAAGAACTACAACGATGTTCGCGTTGGCGATATGATCGAAGTGTTCGAGATCATCGAGATTCAGCGTACGATTGCCTAAGGTTGATTGGGTGTAGGCCGGATAAGGCGTTACGCCGCATCCGGCAGCCGTTGTCTGATACGACGCTCGCGCGTCTTATCAGGCCTGGTGAACAGCCCTTTCCACCTGAGATTAATTTTAAAAGGGGCTTTTGGCCCCTTTTTTGTCTGGAGAATTTATTATGGCGAAAGAATTTGGTCGCCCGCAGCGCGTGGCGCAGGAAATGCAAAAAGAGATAGCAATCATCCTGCAGCGCGAAATTAAAGACCCGCGTCTGGGCATGATGACGACTGTTTCCGGCGTGGAAATGTCTCGCGATTTGGCCTATGCCAAAGTGTTCGTCACTTTCCTGAACGACAAAGATGAAGCTGCCGTAAAAGCCGGCATCAAAGCTCTGCAGGAAGCGTCTGGGTTTATCCGCTCTCTGCTGGGTAAAGCCATGCGTCTGCGTATCGTGCCGGAACTGACCTTCTTCTACGACAACTCGTTAGTTGAAGGGATGCGCATGTCCAACCTGGTGACTAACGTGGTTAAGCATGACGAAGAACGTCGTGTAAACCCGGACGACAGCAAGGAGGACTAATGAGTCGTCCTCGTCGTCGCGGTCGTGATATCCACGGCGTACTGTTGCTGGATAAACCGCAGGGTGCATCCAGCAATGACGTGCTGCAAAAAGTAAAGCGCCTCTATAACGCGAACCGCGCCGGGCATACCGGGGCGCTGGATCCTCTGGCAACCGGCATGCTGCCAATTTGCCTTGGGGAAGCGACCAAGTTTTCCCAGTATCTGCTGGATTCCGATAAGCGTTATCGCGTCATCGCGCGTTTGGGTCAACGTACCGATACGTCCGATGCCGACGGTCAGATTGTCGAAGAGCGACCGGTGACGTTCACCGATGCGCAACTGGCTGAGGCGCTGGAGAGTTTTCGTGGCGATACTCAACAAGTGCCGTCCATGTATTCGGCGCTGAAGTATCAGGGCAAAAAACTCTACGAATACGCTCGCCAGGGGATTGAAGTGCCCCGTGAAGCGCGCCCGATTACCGTGTATGAGCTGCTGTTTATTCGCCATGAAGGCAATGAACTGGAGCTGGAAATTCACTGTTCAAAAGGCACCTACATTCGCACCATCATTGATGATCTGGGCGAAAAACTCGGCTGTGGCGCGCACGTGATTTTCCTGCGTCGTCTGGCCGTGAGTAAATACCCGGTTGAACGCATGGTGACGCTTGAACAACTGCGTGAGTATGTCGAACAGGCTGAACAGCAGGGTATTCCCGCATCGCAGCTGCTGGATCCGCTGCTGATGCCGATGGACAGCCCGGCGTCGGACTTCCCGGTCGTTAACATTCCTTCCGTCGTGGCGGCGTACTTTAAGAATGGCCAGCCTGTGCGCGCCTCTCAGGCGCCAGCCAGCGGATTAGTCCGTGTCACGGAAGGCGACGACGCTAAATTTATCGGCATGGCTGAAATTGACGATGAAGGCCGCGTCGCACCGCGTCGCCTGGTGGTGGAGTACCCCGAGTGAGGCATTGCCTCTCTTGCGATAACAGGCCGCTGCGAGTAGAATGTTGCGGCTTAACGTCTGCGTAATTGTTTAACAATTGGCAAGCGTTATCTCAGGGCTGCTGAATTAGAGATCGGCACCCTTTCATTCTTTTAAATTTGGAGTTCAAAATGTCTCTAAGCGTTGAAGCTAAAGCACAAATCGTTTCTGAGTTCGGTCGCGATGCGAACGACAGCGGTTCTACCGAAGTTCAGGTTGCTCTGCTGACTGCACAGATCAACCACCTGCAGGGTCACTTTGCAGAGCACAAAAAAGATCACCACAGCCGTCGTGGTCTGCTGCGCATGGTTTCTCAGCGTCGTAAACTGCTGGACTACCTGAAACGTAAAGATGTTGCACGCTACACCGCGCTGATCGAGCGTCTGGGTCTGCGTCGCTAATTCTGGCGAGTTTCAGAAAGAGGGGCCTTTATGGCCCCTTTTTTCCACCAGATGTCAGCGAGTTAAGAGAAAATGTACCCGAAAAAAAATAGCGCTTAAGCGAAAGCCTGTGTGTCATGTAAATGAATTTACAACGCACGTTGCCAACGCAGCGGTATTTTGAAAGATAACGGGTATAATGTATTGTTGTTGTACATGTTCTTCATTGCAGAGGTTCGCGCGGCTAATGAGAGGCTTCACCCATGAAGGGTTAGGGTTGTCATTAGTCGCGAGGATGCAACGAAGATCGAGTTCCTATGTCGGCACGCCTGAAGGTGTGCTGCCACTTATTAAGAAAGGATAGAATTTTGCTTAATCCGATCGTTCGTAAATTCCAGTACGGCCAACACACCGTAACCCTGGAAACCGGCATGATGGCGCGTCAGGCAACTGCCGCTGTTATGGTTAGCATGGATGACACCGCGGTATTCGTTACCGTTGTCGGCCAGAAAAAAGCCAAGCCAGGCCAGGACTTCTTCCCGCTGACCGTTAACTATCAGGAGCGTACCTACGCTGCTGGTCGTATCCCGGGCAGCTTCTTCCGTCGTGAAGGCCGTCCAAGCGAAGGCGAAACCCTGATCGCGCGTCTGATTGACCGCCCGGTTCGCCCGCTGTTCCCGGAAGGCTTCGTCAACGAAGTTCAGGTTATCGCGACCGTTGTGTCCGTTAACCCGCAGGTTAACCCAGACATCGTGGCAATGATTGGTGCATCCGCTGCGCTCTCTCTGTCCGGTATCCCATTCAACGGCCCAATCGGCGCCGCTCGCGTGGGTTACATCAATGATCAGTACGTACTGAACCCGACTCAGGACGAACTGAAAGAAAGCAAGCTGGATCTGGTTGTTGCTGGTACCGAAGCGGCTGTTCTGATGGTTGAATCTGAAGCGGAACTGCTGAGTGAAGATCAGATGCTGGGCGCAGTTGTGTTCGGTCATGAACAGCAGCAGGTTGTTATCCGTGAAATCAACGAGCTGGTTAAAGAAGCCGGTAAACCACGTTGGGACTGGCAGCCAGAAGCAGTAAACGACGCGTTGAACGCACGCGTTGCAGCCCTGGCAGAAGCGCGCCTGAGCGACGCGTACCGCATCACCGACAAACAAGAGCGTTATGCTCAGGTTGACGTGATCAAATCTGAAACCATCGCTACGCTTACGGCAGAAGACGAAACCCTGGACGCTAACGAACTGGGCGAAATCCTGCACGCTATCGAGAAAAACGTCGTTCGTAGCCGTGTACTGGCAGGCGAACCGCGCATCGATGGCCGTGAAAAAGACATGATCCGTGGTCTGGACGTGCGCACTGGCGTTCTGCCGCGTACTCACGGTTCCGCGCTGTTCACCCGTGGTGAAACTCAGGCGCTGGTTACTGCTACTCTGGGTACCACCCGTGATGCGCAGAACCTCGACGAACTGATGGGCGAGCGTACTGACAACTTCCTGTTCCACTACAACTTCCCTCCGTACTGCGTAGGTGAAACCGGTATGGTCGGTTCTCCGAAGCGTCGTGAAATTGGTCACGGCCGTCTGGCGAAGCGTGGCGTGCTGGCCGTGATGCCGGAACTGGACAAATTCCCGTACACCGTTCGCGTGGTTTCTGAAATCACCGAATCTAACGGTTCTTCTTCCATGGCTTCCGTGTGTGGTGCTTCTCTGGCGCTGATGGACGCAGGTGTGCCGATCAAAGCCGCCGTTGCGGGTATCGCGATGGGTCTGGTGAAAGAAGGCGACAACTTTGTTGTTCTGTCTGACATCCTGGGCGACGAAGACCACCTGGGCGATATGGACTTCAAAGTAGCGGGTTCCCGCGACGGTATCTCTGCACTGCAGATGGATATCAAAATTGAAGGTATCACCAAAGAGATCATGCAGGTTGCGCTGAACCAGGCTAAAGGTGCGCGTCTGCACATCCTGGGCGTGATGGAACAGGCGATCAACGCGCCGCGTGGCGATATCTCTGAGTTCGCACCGCGTATCCACACCATTAAGATCAGCCCGGACAAAATCAAAGACGTTATCGGTAAAGGCGGTTCTGTTATCCGTGCCCTGACCGAAGAAACCGGCACCACCATCGAAATCGAAGATGACGGTACTGTGAAGATCGCAGCGACTGACGGTGAGAAAGCGAAATACGCTATCCGTCGTATCGAAGAGATCACTGCAGAAATCGAAGTGGGTCGTATCTATAACGGTAAAGTGACCCGTATCGTAGACTTTGGCGCATTCGTTGCCATCGGCGGCGGTAAAGAAGGTCTGGTGCACATCTCTCAGATCGCTGATAAGCGCGTTGAGAAAGTCACTGATTACCTGCAGATGAATCAGGAAGTACCGGTTAAGGTTCTGGAAGTTGACCGTCAGGGCCGTATCCGTCTGAGCATCAAAGAAGCAACCGAGCAGTCTCAGCCTGCTGCCGCACCGGAAGCTCCGGCTGCGGAACAAGGCGAGTAAGGTTTGCCGTTTTGCCCTCTGCGCAAGCAGGGGGCAATTTTACCTGGCGGGATGCCTGTTTGCAGCCGGGGGACAGGACGTTCATCCAATTGTTGTCTTCGGGAGTGGGAAATGAAGCCTTTTTTGCGCTGGTGTTTCGTAGCGACAGCACTCACGCTGGCAGGATGCAGTAATTCTGCCTGGCGAAAGAGTGAGGTCCTCGCGGTACCATTGCAACCGACTTTACAGCAAGAAGTGATTCTGGCACGCATGGAACAAATTCTTGCCAGTCGGGCTTTAACCGATGACGAACGCGCACAGCTTTTATATGAGCGCGGAGTGTTGTATGATAGTCTCGGTCTGAGGGCACTAGCGCGTAACGATTTTTCGCAAGCGCTGGCAATCCGACCAGATATGCCTGAAGTATTCAATTACTTAGGCATTTACTTAACGCAGGCAGGCAATTTTGATGCTGCCTATGAAGCGTTTGATTCTGTACTTGAGCTTGATCCAACTTACAATTATGCGCACTTGAACCGCGGCATCGCGCTTTACTACGGTGGCCGTGCAAAATTAGCGCAAGATGATCTGCTGGCGTTTTATCAAGACGATCCCAATGATCCCTTCCGTAGCCTGTGGCTTTTCCTCGCTGAGCAGAAGCTCGATGAGAAGCAGGCAAAAGAGGCGTTGAAACAACGCTTCGATAAATCGGATAAAGAACAATGGGGATGGAACATTGTCGAGTTCTACTTAGGCAACATTGACGAAAAAACGTTAATGGAGCGCCTGAAGGCGGACGCAACGGATAACACCTCGCTCGCTGAGCATCTCAGTGAAACCAACTTCTATTTAGGTAAGTATTACCTAAGTCTTGGGGACAAGGACAGCGCTACGGCACTGTTCAAACTGGCGGTTGCTAACAACGTTCATAACTATGTTGAGCACCGATACGCATTGTTGGAATTATCGC
Source organism: Pseudocitrobacter sp. RIT415 (assembly GCF_003057695.2). Classification (NCBI taxonomy): domain Bacteria; kingdom Pseudomonadati; phylum Pseudomonadota; class Gammaproteobacteria; order Enterobacterales; family Enterobacteriaceae; genus Pseudocitrobacter; species Pseudocitrobacter sp. RIT415. The sequence continues at coordinate 120,043 of NZ_QBJC02000003.1, forward strand.
TCCTGGGCCAGGACCAAGATGACCTGGCAGAATCGGACCAGCAATAGCTGACGACTACATCAGCCCGTAATCTTTTTGATTGCCATCACCTTCGCGGGTGAGGGCGTTGTTGTTCGTTAATACACCTACTTTGAGCCGGTTCACACTTTTCAATGAAAATTGCAGATCAATTTCATGATGAGTTATGTAGACTGGCCGCCATTAATATCGAGGCACTTGTACTACATGGCTGAATTCGAAACCACTTTTGCAGATCTGGGCCTGAAGGCTCCTATCCTTGAAGCCCTTAACGATCTGGGTTACGAAAAACCATCTCCGATCCAGGCTGAGTGCATTCCGCACCTGCTGGGCGGTCGTGACGTGCTGGGCATGGCCCAGACAGGTAGTGGTAAAACCGCAGCGTTTTCCCTGCCACTGCTGAACAATCTTGATCCTGAGCTGAAAGCACCTCAAATCCTGGTGCTGGCACCGACCCGCGAACTGGCGGTTCAGGTTGCTGAAGCCATGACGGATTTCTCTAAACATATGCGCGGCGTAAACGTGGTTGCCCTGTACGGCGGCCAGCGTTATGACGTGCAGTTACGCGCCCTGCGTCAGGGGCCGCAGATCGTTGTCGGTACGCCGGGTCGTCTGCTGGATCACCTGAAACGCGGCACCCTTGACCTCTCTAAACTGAGTGGTCTGGTTCTGGATGAAGCTGACGAAATGCTGCGCATGGGCTTCATCGAAGACGTTGAAACCATTATGGCGCAGATCCCGGAAGGTCATCAGACCGCGCTGTTCTCTGCCACCATGCCGGAAGCGATTCGTCGCATTACCCGCCGCTTTATGAAAGAGCCGCAGGAAGTGCGCATCCAGTCCAGCGTGACGACGCGTCCTGACATCAGCCAGAGCTACTGGACTGTGTGGGGCATGCGTAAAAACGAAGCGCTGGTTCGTTTCCTGGAAGCGGAAGATTTTGATGCGGCGATTATCTTCGTTCGTACCAAAAACGCGACTCTGGAAGTGGCTGAAGCCCTTGAGCGTAACGGCTACAACAGCGCCGCGCTGAACGGCGACATGAACCAGGCGCTGCGTGAGCAGACGCTGGAACGCCTGAAAGATGGTCGTCTGGATATCCTGATTGCAACCGACGTTGCGGCCCGTGGCCTGGACGTTGAGCGTATCAGCCTCGTCGTAAACTACGATATCCCGATGGATTCAGAGTCTTACGTTCACCGTATCGGTCGTACCGGTCGTGCGGGTCGTGCTGGCCGCGCGCTGCTGTTCGTTGAGAACCGCGAGCGTCGTCTGCTGCGCAACATCGAACGCACCATGAAGCTGACCATTCCGGAAGTAGAACTGCCGAACGCAGAACTGCTGGGCAAACGCCGTCTGGAAAAATTCGCCGCGAAAGTACAGCAGCAGCTGGAAAGCAGCGATCTGGATCTCTACCGTGGCCTGCTGGCGAAAATCCAGCCGACTGCTGAAGGTGAAGAACTGGATATTGAAACCCTGGCCGCAGCACTGCTGAAAATGGCACAGGGCGAACGTACTCTGATCGTTCCGCCAGATGCACCGATGCGTCCGAAACGCGAATTCCGTGACCGTGATGACCGTGGCCCGCGCGATCGTAACGATCGTGGCCCGCGTGGCGATCGTGAAGATCGTCCGCGTCGCGAACGTCGTGATGCCGGTGATATGGAACTGTATCGCATTGAAGTGGGCCGTGATGATGGTGTTGAAGTTCGTCACATCGTTGGCGCGATCGCTAACGAAGGCGATATCAGCAGCCGTTACATCGGTAACATCAAACTGTTTGGTACCCACTCTACTATCGAACTGCCGAAAGGTATGCCGGGCGAAGTACTGCAGCACTTTACTCGTACCCGCATTCTGAACAAACCAATGAACATGCAGCTGCTGGGCGACGCACAACCGCGTCCTGAGCGTAGCGGTGGTCGTGGTTTCGGTGGCGAGCGTCGTGAAGGTCGTGGCTTTGGCGGCGAACGCCGTGAAGGTGGCCGTGGCTTCGGTGGCGAGCGTCGTGAAGGCGGCCGCGGTGAGCGTCGTTTTAGCGGTGAGCGTCGTGACGGTGGCCGTGCGCCGCGTCGTGATGATGCTTCTGCTCCACGTCGTGATGACTCTTCCAGCCGTCGCCGTTTCGGTGGTGATGCGTAAGAAATCGCCGCTTGTTAGCGTAAAGTAAAATATACAGCCCCGGTTGCGAAATCGGGGCTTTTTTTATTTCCTTTGTACTCATGTACTGGTACATTAGCGCCATGCTAACGTATAGCAAAGAACGATTCACTGGAGATATCGGCAAATGGCGACACTTACCACTACAGCTTCACGCCCGTCACTCTTTGGCGGCGTGGTGATCATCGGCGGAACCATTATTGGCGCGGGCATGTTCTCGCTGCCGGTGGTGATGGCCGGTAGCTGGTTCTTCTGGTCGCTGGCGGCGCTGCTCTTCACCTGGTTCTGTATGTTGCATTCCGGGTTGATGATCCTTGAAGCGAATCTCAACTACCGTATCGGCGCGAGTTTCGACACCCTGACCAAAGATCTCCTTGGAAAAGGCTGGAACGTTATTAACGGCATCTCGATTGCCTTTGTACTCTACATCCTGACCTATGCGTATATCTCCGCGAGCGGTTCAATTCTGCACCACACATTCGCGGAAATGTCGCTGAACGTACCGGCACGCGTAGGCGGTTTTACCTTCGCGCTGTTGGTGGCGTTTATTGTCTGGATGAGCACCAAAGCGGTTAGCCGCATGACGGCTATCGTATTAGGCGCGAAAGTCATCACCTTCTTCCTGACGTTCGGCAGCCTGTTAGGACACGTGGAACCGACAACGCTGTTTAACGTTGCAGAAAGTAACGCGTCTTACACCCCGTATCTGCTGATGACGCTGCCGTTCTGTCTGGCCTCGTTTGGTTATCACGGTAACGTGCCAAGCCTGATGAAGTATTACGGCAAAGATCCAAAGACCATCGTGAAGTGTCTGGTCTACGGCACGCTGCTGGCCCTGGGCCTGTATGTCATCTGGTTGTTGGGCACGATGGGCAATATCCCGCGTCCGGAATTTATCGGCATTGCGCAGAAAGGCGGGAATATTGATGTGCTGGTGCAGGCGTTGAGTGGCGTGCTGAACAGCCGTAGCCTGGATCTGCTTCTGGTGGTGTTCTCTAACTTCGCGGTAGCGAGTTCATTCCTGGGCGTAACGCTGGGTCTGTTTGATTACCTGGCCGATCTGTTTGGCTTTGATGATAGTGCGTTGGGCCGTTTTAAAACGGCACTGTTGACGTTTGCTCCGCCAATTATCGGCGGCCTGCTGTGGCCGAATGGCTTTCTGTATGCCATCGGTTATGCCGGGCTGGCCGCGACTATCTGGGCGGCGATTGTGCCAGCACTGTTGGCCCGTGCATCCCGCAAACGCTTCGGCAGCCCGAAATTCCGCGTCTGGGGTGGCAAGCCGATGATTGCTCTGATTCTGGTCTTCGGTATCGGCAACGCGCTGGTACACATTCTGTCGAGCTTTAATATGTTGCCGGTTTATCAGTAATTGTGCGGCCTGATGCCCTCACTCTAACCCTCTCCCATCGGGAGAGGGACTGCCCGGAGTGAGGGGCAACACAATCGCACTTACCCCAACAACTCTTCCTTCACATCCATCGCCAGCCCGAATGAATGCAGCCGTGCCTCGCTATCGAAAATCTGGCCGTTAACCATAATTTCATCCGCGTCGGTTTCACGCAGAATCGACTCCAGCCCGTGACGCACTTTCGCTTTATCGCCAACCAGCGACATACTCAGCGCCTGCTGTACGCCATACTGCTCGGACGGTGACCAGAACTGATCCATGTTTTGAATCGGCGGCGGTAGCTGCCCGGTTTCGCCACGACGCAGCTTCACAAAGGCCTGCTGCATGGAGGTGAACAGGAATTCCGCATCGCGATTGCTGTCTGCGGCGATAATGTTGATGCACACCATCGCGTACGGTTTTTCCAGCCGCGCGGAGGGTTTAAAGTTGGTGCGATAAAGGTGCAGCGCCTGAAACAGCATATCCGGTGCGAAATGTGAGGCGAACGCAAACGGCAGACCGAGCTGTGCGGCAAGCTGTGCGCTGTAGAGGCTTGACCCCAACAGCCATACCGGAATTTTTTCGCCGTAGCCGGGAACAGGGCGTACATGCGGATTCGGATCGCGGGCATCGAACCAGTCGACCAGTTCCGCCACATCGCGCGGGAAATTATCCACGTCACCGCTCATATGGCGGCGTAATGCCATCATGGTGCGTTGATCGCTGCCCGGCGCGCGGCCTAGCCCCAAATCAATGCGTCCAGGATACAGCGTATTGAGCGTCCCGAACTGTTCGGCAATCACCAGCGGGGAGTGGTTTGGTAACATCACACCACCGGAACCCAGATGCAAGGTCGTGGTATTCGCCGCCAGGTAGCCAATCAGCACCGATGTCGCCGCGCTGGCGATGCCGGTCATGTTGTGGTGCTCCGCTAACCAGTAGCGGTGATAGCCACGTTTTTCGGCAAGTTTTGCGAGATCGAGAGAGCGGTCGAAGGCGTCTTTAGCCTTAAACCCTTGTGGGATCGGGGCCAAATCGAGCACCGAGAAAGAAACAGGTTTGTCAGTCATAAAGGCTCACTTTGTTACAGCGTCATCATCAGATTGAAGGTCTTGTTCCAGCCTGGCAGCACAGCGCGCTGTCGGCCAGAAAAGCTGCATCTTTAATACTGCATTAAAAACTGATGACTGTTGTTAACAAAGTGAGCTTTTTTATCAGGCCTGCAGTTCCAGACCCGCCAGGCGTTTCCAGTAACCATTACAGTCGCTGTTGGCGGTGAGGTTCAGCGGTGCCTGGCCATTTTCGTTGGCGCGGAAGGCATCCAGCATGGCGAACGTCTCGGTGCCCAGCGGCGACAGGCGCACGATATCCACCAGCCCGTGCATTGAAGCCAGTTCGTTGCCGAGGTTATAGACATAGCCGCTCATGGTCTGAATACCGTTTAGCACGAAGACCTGCTGGTTTTCCTGCGACAGCATACTGCGCCCGTTCGGATATTTAATACAGCAGGTTTCGCACTCATCTTTTGGCTTATCTTCCGAACGCGCGGTAAAGCAGCGCGCGGAGTAGGCCAGCGGCAGATGACCGTAGCTCAACACTTCCACGTCAAACTGATTGCGGATGCCCAGTTCTTCGCACTGCGTCAGCAGATTTGCCAGCCAGTCGCGAGACAGTTCGACCGGCATACACCAGCGCATCATGCCCTGTTTCGCCAGCAGACGAAGCGTTACCGCGTTATAGCAGTTCAGTGCATGCCCGGCGACAAACGGCAGCTTGCGCTCGGCGCACATATTCACCACGCCGAAGTCGCTCGCTTCCAGCAGGAAGTCGCCATTCTCAACGTAGCGCTTCAGCTCGCCTAGTTCAGAAGAAGCCTGCACCAACGCCAGCGTTGACAGCACAATTTGCTTGCCGCTGCCCGCCAGCGATTTCGCCATATCCAGCCAGTCGCCCACTTTGGTGGCGCGGCGCTTGCTGCATACCGCTTCGCCCAGATAGATGATATCGGCATTGCTGGTGGCGGCCTGCTGGTAGAACTCTTCCAGCGTCTCTTTTGGCCAGTAGTACAGCACCGGCCCTAATGAATATTTCATGGTCTTTCCTACTGCCATTTGCGGTGGTACGCGCCAAGCGTGGTTTGTGTACCTTCGGACATGGAGCCGAGGGTGTCCATCCATGCCGCCTGTGGCACAAAGTTTTGCGGATCCGCGATGCAACGATCGATGGCCTGACGCCAGACTTTCGCCACCTGGCTGACATAGGCCGGGCTACGCTGGCGACCTTCAATTTTTACCGAGGCGATATTGGCGGCCAGCAGTTCCGGCAGCAGCTCCAACGTATTCAGGCTGGTCGGCTCTTCCAGCGCATGATAGCGCTCGCCGTCGACCAGATAACGCCCTTTACACAGGGTCGGATACCCGGCGTTCTCGCCGTCCTGGTAGCGGTCAATTAGCACTTCATTGAGGCGCGACTCCAGCCCCTGCGGCGTTTGTTGCCAGCGCACATAGCGCGCCGGAGAACACGCGCCGACGGTATTCGGAGATTCACCGGTCAAATAAGACGACAGATAGCAGCGGCCTTCCGCCATAATGCACAGGCTACCGAACGCGAATACTTCCAGCGGAACGGGCGTGACGCGCGCCAGCTGTTTCACCTGGTGGATGGAAAGCACACGCGGCAGCACCACGCGGGCGACATCAAAGTTGCGGTGATAGAAGCGAATCGCTTCTTCATTGGTCGCGGAAGCCTGAACAGAGACATGGCGCTCAATGTGCGGGTAGCGTTCTGCCGCATACTCCAGCATAGCGATGTCGGCGAGGATCAGCGCATCAGCGCCAAGCTGTGCGGCCATGTCTACCGCGCGTTGCCAGCGAACGTAACCGTCCGGGTGCGCGAAAGTATTGATGGCGATATGCAGCTTACGCTTATGCTGGTGCACAAAGCTGACGGCTTCCTGCAGTTTCTTCTCGGTAAAATTCAGACCGGCAAAATGGCGGGCGTTGGTGTCATCTTTCAGCCCGATATAGACAGCATCGGCACCGTTCTCGATGGCCGCCTTCAGCGCCGGGAGGTTTCCGGCAGGGCAGAGCAGCTCCATAATTCTTCCTGCAGATAGCGATAATGTTAACGAGGTGGGATTTTAGTTAACCTGGCGGCGATTATTTTTGATTTGAGGCAGACAAAAGCGTATTGATGGCACCAATAATGGTTAGTCTTTACCACATAATTGTTGATTTACGCCGCTATGTCGTTTATCTGATATGGCAAAATAACAGGACTATTGCATTCAGGGAGTAAAGCTTGTGTTGGATAAACTGCGTTCACGTCTGGTTCATGTTGCCCCAACGCTGATGAGCGTACCGGTGAAGTTCACGCCGTTCGCCCTTAAACGTCAGGTATTGCAGCAGATGCTCAGCTGGCAATTCCGCCAGGCGCTGGCCGAGGGTGAGCTTGAGTTTCTCGAAGGTCGTTGGTTAAGCATTGAGGTGCGTGATATTGGCCTGCAATGGTTTACCTCCGTAGAGAACGATCGCCTGATTGTGAGCGAATCGGCGCAGGCAGATGTGAGCTTTAGCGCCGACGCCAGCGATTTGCTGATGATCGCCGCGCGTAAACAAGATCCTGACACGCTCTTCTTCCAGCGTCGACTGGTCATTGAAGGCGATACGGAACTGGGCTTATACGTTAAAAACCTGATGGATGCCATTGAGCTTGAACAGATGCCGAAAGCGCTTCGTGTCATGCTGATGCAGTTGGCGGACTTCGTGGAAGCCGGGCTGAAAACGCCATCAGACTCTAAACACACATCGGTAGGTGAGCCATGCTGATTCGAGTGGAAATTGGGATTGATGCACCGGGGATTGACTCCCTGCTGCGTCGCACCTTCAACGGGGACGGGGAGGCCGATCTTGTGCGCGAGCTGCGTGAAGACGGTCTGATCACCCTCGGCCTGGTGGCGACGGATGACGAAGGTCACGTGGTGGGTTACGTGGCGTTTAGCCCGGTAAGCGTTGAAGGTGAGGAACTGCAGTGGGTCGGGCTGGCACCGTTGGCGGTAGATGAGAGCTATCGCGGGCAAGGTCTGGCGCGCCAGATGGTTTATGAAGGTCTCGATTCCCTTAATGAATTCGGTTATGCCGCCGTCGTCACGCTGGGCGAGCCCGCGTTGTACAGCCGTTTTGGCTTCGAACGCGCCGCACAGTACGACTTACGCTGCCGCTGGCCGGGTACGGAAGAGGCGTTTATGGTTCATCGTCTGGCGGATGATGCGCTGAACGGCGTGCACGGTCTGGTCGAGTATTCCGATCACTTTAATCGTTTTTAAGGCCGCTTAGCAGGGCTTCAAACGACTCCTCCCCAGCGACGAGGCGCTCTTTCTGGCGCTTCGTTAGCTGTTTAATGCGGTATTCCAGCCGCAAAGCCAGTGAGTGTTCACCAACTTCGCCAGAAAACGCCAGCGTCAGTTCACCTTTGCCGCGAAGCGCTTTTGCGCCTTTTCCGCTTTGATGCTGCTGAAAGCGACGCGCTACGTCGGTGGTGATCCCGGTGTAGAGTTTGTTATCCGCCGAGCGGACCAGATAAAGAAACCAGGGCACGAGTTGAAACCTGTATAGTAACGTGAACGCACCTTAGCATAACGGAGAGAAAAGATGGAAACGCTTGCTGCCATTAGCCGCTGGCTGACAAAACAACACGTTGTAAGCTGGTGTGTGGCGAGTGAAGGCGAACTCTGGTGTGCGAATGCCTTCTTCGTCTATGACGCTGAGCGTGTCGCATTTTATCTTCTCAGCGATACCACCACTCGTCACGGGCAGATGACGGGGACGCGAGCACCCGTTGCCGGAACGGTTAACGGCCAGCCGAAAACGGTGGCGTTAATTCGCGGCGTGCAGTTCAAAGGGGAGATTCGGCTGCTGGAAGGTGAAGAGAGCGACGAGAAGCGCGCGAAATATATTCGCCGCTTCCCGGTCGCCAGAATGTTGTCAGCACCCGTGTGGGAAATTCGCCTTGATGAACTCAAATTTACTGACAACACGCTGGGCTTCGGTAAAAAACTGCATTGGTTACGGGAATCAGGCACCCAGCAGGCGTAATGCTTCCCGGTTAAATGCCGGTAGATCATCTGGCGTCCGGCTGGTCACCAGTTGGTCATTATCGACCACCACTTCCTGGTCGTAGAAATCCGCCCCGGCATTTTTCACATCCACTACAATAGGTTTCACGGCGGTGAGCTTGCGTCCGCGTACCACATCGGCGCTGATTAACAGTTGCGGCCCGTGACAGATGGCAAACACCGGTTTGCCGGCGTTGACGAAATCGCGGGTGAAGGTGACAAAACGATCGTCACCGCGTAGGTAGTCAGGCGAGTGCCCGCCGGGTAGCAGCAGTGCATCAAATTCTGCCGGGCTGACCTGGTCAATGGCGGCGTCAATCTTCACTTTCGCTTCGCCGCGTTTGCCCGTTACGGTTTTACCGGCCTGCTTCTCAATGGTGATAACCTGATGACCGGCTTTACGAAACGCGTCGGCCGGAGAGGTAAACTCTGAATCTTCAAACTCGTCGGTGATCAAGACGGCTATTTTCTTGCTCATGATTCCTCCATGGTTTTGGCTTCAGAAAAATTCCTGCGAACTATAAAGTGTGGGGCAGGACGACGAGATTACAAGGGTGAAAAATCCGTAAAGGGGATATGAATGAGTCAGGTATTGATAACCGGCGCGACCGGATTAGTTGGTGGGCACTTACTGCATCTTCTGCTTCAGGAGCCGCGTATTTACTCGATTGCCGCCCCTACGCGCCGTCCGCTTGACGGATTTCCCGAAGTCTTTAACCCCCACGACCCACAGCTAAGCGACGCGCTTGCGCAGGTCACTACGCCGATAGATATCGTCTTTTGTTGCCTGGGTTCGACAATGCGTGAAGCGGGATCAAAAGAGGCGTTTATTCAGTCGGACTACACATTAGTGGTCGACACGGCGCTTACCGGTTTGCGACTGGGGGCGAAGCATATGCTGGTGGTGAGCGCGATGGGGGCCAACGCGCATTCACCCTTTTTCTATAACCGGGTCAAAGGTGAAATGGAAGATGCGCTAATTGCGCAGCAGTGGCCGCGTCTGACCATCGCCAGGCCGTCCATGCTGGTGGGGGAACGCCACAAAAGACGTCTCAACGAGTCGTTGCTGGCACCGCTGTTTGGTTTCTTACCGGGAAACTGGAAGTCGATTAAAGCGCGCGATGTGGCGCAGGCAATGCTGACGGAAGCGTTATCACCGGAGCGAGAGCCCGTCACCATTTTGAAGTCGGCAGAGTTGCGCGAAATCGCGCGGCGAGCCGTGTAGGCCAGATGGCGCTACGCTTATCAGGCCTGCGCATTACGCAGGCCTGAGCGGTTACTGAATATAGGTAAACGCCGTGGTGACGCGTTTCACACCGCTAACGCGGCTGGCGATATCGGCGGCGGCTTTGCCTTCACGATCCGTTACCAGCCCCATCAGGAACACTTCGCCGTTTTCCGTGGTGACTTTCACGTTCGACGATTTCACCTGATCGGTCGTCAACAACTGGGAACGCACTTTCGTGGTGATCCACGTATCCGTTGACGCGGTACCCAGACTGATCGGTGTACCCTGGCGAATTTCGTTGAACACTTCGGTGGCTCCATCCACGCCCATGGCTATTTGTTTGGCCTGAGACGCCAGCGCAGTATTCGGTGCCTGACCTACCAGCAGCACTTTGCCCTGATATGCCGTCACGTTGATGCGCGCCTCTTTCTTAATTTGTTCATCTTTCGACAGCGCGGTGTTGACGCGTAGCTCCAGCGTGCCATCGTCAACCTGTGTCCCCACAGTACGCGGGTCGGTTGCCGCTTTCGTGCCAACCGCAGCGCCGCCAACCACGGCAGCGGCGACGCATCCCTGAAGCAGCAGCGCGGAAATAAGGACTGCGACGGGCGAGAATGCCTTCATATGTACTCCTTAATCGTCCTGGTGTGGGAAAAGCGTGTTATCAATCAGATCGCATAAGCAATTCACCGTCAGCATGTGCATTTCCTGAATGCGCGCGCTACGGTGAGAAGGGATGCGAATTTCCACATCCTGCTGGCCGAGTAAACCGGCCAGCTCACCGCCGTCGTAGCCCGTTAATGCCACAATGGTCATATCACGCGTCACGGCAGCTTCTACAGCTTTGACGATGTCGCGGCTGTTGCCTCGCGTGGAAATCGCCAGTAACACATCTCCGGCATGACCCAGCGCGCGAACCTGCTTGGCGTAAATCTCATCGTGTAAGCGATCGTTCGCGATCGCCGTTAAGACCACGTTATCTGCATTAAGTGCAATCGCCGGTAAACCAGGGCGCTCCGTTTCGAAACGATTGATCATGCAGGCAGCAAAATGCTGTGCGTTGGCGGCGGAGGATCCGTTACCACAACAGAGAATTTTGTTGCCGTTGAGCAGTGACTGCACAAGGGTCATAGCGGCTCGGGAGATAGCATCCGGGAGGGCTTCTGCCGCTGCAATTTGCGTTTGAATGCTTTCAGTGAAGCAAACTTTAATTCTTTCGAGCACGATTTCCCTTTAAATTCTTGATGTTGCTATTAGCTAAATGCGTTTTTAAGCCATTCGATCTCATTGCCAGTGAAGGCTACCACATCGAAACGGCAATCCACAGTATCAAAACTCCCATTGTGACGGGCGAGCCACAATTGAGCAGTGTGTAATAATTTATGTTGCTTGCTCCGGGTTACGCTTGCGGCAGCGCCGCCATACGCCCCGGAAGTACGATAACGGACTTCCACAAAAACCGTTACCGTGCCATCGCGCATTATCAGGTCGATTTCGCCGCCGCGATCGCGAAAGTTGGCGGCGATGAAGGTTAGCCCCTGATGTTCCAGCCAGCGACGCGCACGCAGTTCCGCCGCGTCGCCAGTCTGTTTAGCGGTTAGTTTGCTGAGACGACCTGACCCTGTTGGTATTTGAGCCATGATAACTTCCTGTTAATCACGCAATCCTGAGTTGCCGTCAAATCGCCGGTGTTGCCATTCAGCTCAAAACCTGGCACCTGGCGCATTTGCGAGAAATGATTCGCCAGCGACCAGGCATCTGCGCCCATGGCATACAGGCGCGCCAGGGAATAGTCGTTATTCACCGCACGCAGTGCCTGCTGCATCAGGGACGGATTGCTGCCTGCCAGCATCGGAATTTCACTGTACTGTAAGCCTTCCATCTCTAAACGGAAATCGGGCCCGGCGACGCCCTGCGCGCTGCGCGAGCTGGCATACAGCGTTGCGCCGCCCTGGCTGCCGTTACGCATGGCGATCATCGGCTTAATGAATGCAATTTCCTGCGCCGTTGCCACGATGTACGCGGCGTCTACTTTACCACCGCTGCTGATTTGCGCATCGCTCGGCGGTGCCGGAATGGTTAAATCGCCAATCGTCACGCTTTGCGGTTGATTCTGGCTGGTGGTGACCGGGCTGCCGGTCAGCGCAATACCGGAACCGCCGTTCACGCCGCCGCGCAGCTCAGACAGGGAACCAAATTTCTGCTGCAGCACCGTCGCACCGCCCAGTGATTGCCACTCATCTGCGAAGGCGCGCGTCACGCGATCGCCCAGCGCGCTGCGCGGTACCAGCAGCAGCGGAGCCTGTTTGCCCTGATCATGAATATGACGGGCGGCGTCGCGCGCTTCATCTTCTGGCGAGAGTGCGAAGTAGCAGATGTTCGCACGGTTGCTGACAGACTCCGGCTGGTTAAGCGCCAGTACGTTCAGTGGCGTATTACTTTTCAGCAGATCATCAACGTTGTTTTTCAACAGCGGGCCGACCACCAGCGTGACGCCATCCTGCTGTGCCTGCGAAAGAATCTGGCTCATAGGCTGCGTGGTGGTGTCATAAATTTTCAGCTCGGCGGATGGATTCGTAGCAGCCGGCTGGGCCGCAGGTGTTGCTGGAGCCGTTGTCGCTGGCGCTTGTTCCTGCTCCTGTTGCTGTGGCGTCGTGGTGACGGACTGTACCGGTGCCTGTGCAGGAACTGGAGCCTGAACGGGCTGCGTCTGTGGCGTCGTCAAATCGGTGATTTCGGCCTGAGACGGGCTCACCACGTTATTCGTCGATGCCGCCTGTGCAACCTGTTCTGGTACCGCGCTACCGCTTACCGGCGAAATCCCGTTTTTCGCCGCTTCAAAACCTTGCTGAATGGCGCGACCAAACACCGCTGCCTGGCCATTTAACGGCAGCAGCAGGGCAATCTTATTGGTTGAAGCAGGTTTAAAACTTTGGACGTTCACCAGTTGGGTCGGCAGCAGTTTTGCACCTGGGTTTTGCGGATAGCGGGTCTGCCAGTCTTTGATCCCGGCTTTCATCATACTGACGTCGTTACGGTTATCGAACCAGACACGCTGCAGATCGAGCCAACCCTGTAACACGTTTTCATCGGCATTGATCACCAGCGCGTTGGCCTGTTCCTGCGTCATTGCAGAAAGCGCCTGCCAGGTGGCATCGATATTTTTTTGTTTTTCCGGTACGGCTTTCAGCAGGGGTTCCTGCGCGATTAACGCGCGCAGTAGCGTGAGGGTGGGTTTCCCTTGCTGCGAGGCGATGCCGTCGGCCCAGAAGCGGATTTGCTGATTATTGCTCAGACCATTCGGATCGATTTTCGCCAGCAGCGCTTCCGCGCCTTTGAAATCTTGCTGTGCCAGTTTGATCTCAACGGCCAGCAGCGACTGTTCCAGACGCTGCTCATCGTTAAGCTCGTTCGGTAACTGGCCGAACAGTTCCATTGCCTGCTGGCTCTTACCTTCCTTCAGCAGTGCACGAATGGCGAGTAATTGCCAGTTGGTCTTGCTATCATTCGCACTCTGCTGCATCTGCTGCAGGTAATAACCAGAGTCCGCTTGTGCGGTTCCCTCTAAATGGGATGCACTCTGGTCCTGTGTTTGCTGGGTGCCACAGCCGGCGAAAAGTAATGCCGCCAGAACAACAGGCAGGCAGCGCGCGGCTTTAGAACGAAGAAATGTTGACGGTACCATATGTATCCAGTGATATTTTTTTGGCTCAATGCTCAATATTAAATCGGCAATACGGATGAAACAATGAAACAACACGAATCAGCTGAGAATTCTGAAGGTCAGCTCTATATTGTACCCACTCCTATCGGGAATCTGGCTGATATCACCCAACGTGCATTAAACGTATTACAAGCCGTTGATTTAATTGCCGCAGAGGACACGCGTCACACCGGTTTACTGTTGCAACACTTCGCGATTAACGCCCGTTTGTTTGCGCTTCACGACCACAACGAACAACAAAAAGCGGAAACGCTGGTGGCGAAGCTGAAAGAGGGGCAAAACATTGCGCTGGTTTCTGATGCGGGTACGCCGCTGATTAACGATCCTGGCTACCATCTTGTGCGTACCTGTCGCGAAGCGGGTATCCGCGTCGTTCCGCTGCCAGGCCCGTGTGCCGCTATCGCCGCATTGAGCGCCGCCGGTCTGCCTTCGGACCGTTTCTGTTATGAAGGCTTCCTGCCGGCCAAATCAAAAGGCCGTCGCGATGCGCTGAAAGCCATTGAAGAAGAGACGCGGACGCTGATTTTTTATGAATCGACCCACCGCCTGTTAGATAGCCTGGAAGATATTGTCGCGGTACTGGGCGAATCCCGCTACGTGGTGCTGGCGCGCGAGCTGACCAAAACCTGGGAATCTATTCACGGCGCGCCGGTCGGCGAACTGCTGGCGTGGGTGAAAGAGGATGAAAACCGTCGTAAAGGCGAGATGGTGCTGATTGTCGAAGGTCATAAAGCGCAGGAAGACGACCTGCCCGCCGATGCCCTGCGCACGCTGACGCTGTTACAGGCAGAACTGCCGCTGAAAAAAGCGGCGGCGCTGGCCGCGGAAATTCACGGCGTGAAGAAAAATGCGCTGTATAAGTATGCGCTGGAGCAGCAGGGGGAATAAAACGAATTGACCGTGTTGCGGCTTAGATAATGCCGCAACACGTTAGCGTTCTATCTTGCGATTAACTCATCAACCAGACACGTCAATTTCTCATGCAACCACAGCAATGAAGCAGGTGTTGGCGTAGTTATCCTTTTTGGCATATGCCGTTCACGATCCCTTCAGTCCTGGTGTAATACCAAACTCATCGGGCTTAACTGTTTGGTACCAGCTTATGTGCTGATCCACATACGGTAATTTTGTTTCTGACGATTTCCTTCATCGCATCCATCCCTACGCGCATATAATAGCGAGGATCATTGCCATCAGGATTTTCGCTAAACCACTTTTTCACTGCCGCAGCAAACGCAATTTTCAGTTCTGTTGCAACGTTGACTTTGCAAATACCCAGTTCAATGGCGTGTCTGACATACTCGTCTGGCACATCGCTCGCCCCGTGAAGAACCAGTGGAATATCAACCACCTTGCGGATTTCGGCTAACCGGGCAAAATCAATTTTGGGGCGCTGTTTATACAAGCCATGCGCCGTTCCGATCGCCACGGCCAGGCTATCTACTCCGGTCAGCTCCACAAACCGACGCGCCTCTTGTGGGTCGGTAAGGAAAGCACTTTCTGCATCGACGCTCATGTCATCTTCGACACCACCCAGGCGACCAAGCTCAGCTTCAACGCTGCAATCGTGGCGATGGCAGAAATCGACCACTGATTTCACTAAACGAACATTCTCTTCGAATGGATAGTGGCTACCGTCGATCATTGCGCTGCGCACGCCCGCGTCGACTTTGCGGCGGATATCATCAAGTTTTTCATGATGATCGAGATGAAGAGCTAGGGGGATGTCGTAACTTGCTGAGTAGGCTTCACACAGTGCGTAAATCTCTTCAAAGGCGATATGTTTGAATGTCCCTGGCGTGCCGGCCAGGATAACTGGCGATCGAAGTTCACTACACACCTCAAGAATAGCCTGAATGGTTTCGGCATTATGAATATTGAATGCAGGAATCGCATACCCTTTTTCCTGGGCGTCCTGAAGCAGGTATTTCGTTGAGATAATTGCCATTTGTCAGACCTCTCATGCGTTCCAGGGATGAATAATAACGCCCTGAACTACGCGGTTTACGGTACCGTTAGCCGAGGGTGAGTCTGGGGTGATCCCCGCTTTTAACGATTCGGAAAGTGCAAAGATTTGCGCGTAGATAAGGAAACAAAAGGCCTGCTCAACGTCATGGAAATGGCGAGCGGGAGGAAGGTAGAAATGTGGGCCCGCGTCGATCGCCGGATGCCGCTCGGCAGCGATCGCGATGACGCGCATCGCTTGCTTGTCATTACGCAATTCTGTCAGCAGATCCAGATCGTACTGACGGGTGTACGGATGGCTTGAAATCATCACAATCACCAGCGTTTCCCCGTCGACCAACGATTTTGGCCCGTGGCGAAAACCCGTAGGGGAATCGTAGAAGGCCGCCAGCTTGCCCGCGGTAAGCTCAAGAACCTTTAGCGCTGATTCGCGTGCTACCCCTTGTAGTCCGCCGCTGCCAAGATAGACGATGCGTTTAAAAGGAAGATCGCCAAAGGGATGGGAGTGGAAATCGCCCAGAGAGTCAATAATCTGCTGGCAGCGTTCAGAGACGACGCTAAAGCTGGCAAGATTAATAACTTCTGGGGCGAAAACGGCGAGGCAGCTTGCCATCATGGTCGTAATGCTGCTGGTCATGGCAAAGCCGCGATCGTGTGTTTCAGGGGGCATCAACAGCGCGTATGCCCGAGGATTGTTATGGGCATCCAGGTATAGCGCGCCAGCATCGTTACAGGTGATCATCAAATGGTAGCTGTTATCGATCATCTGGCTGGCCAATTCGACGGCCGCCACGCTTTCCGGGCTGTTGCCGGATCGCGCAAAAGAGACCAGCAGCGTTGTGCGACCTTTACTGAAATAATCCATTGGATTACTTACGATATCGGTGGTCGGCACGGCAACGATGTCAAGCTGAGTATGGCGAGCCAGCCAGGGCGCAATAATATCGCCAATAAAGGCTGAGGTTCCGGCTCCCGTGAGAATAATTTTGGTGTTCCCTGCGTTCAGAACAGGCTGCAGAAAAGCGTCGATCTCACAGCGTTGTTTATCAAGATTCTTAAGCGCTTTCAGCCAGGTCTCTGGTTGTTGGCGAATCTCTTCCTCCGTCCAGGTGGGGGTCGCCGTTGCGTTGATATCCAGTGTTTCACTCATCACATCATCCTTAGCAGTAGTCATTCAGGAAATAACAGTGAGGGAATGAGTCTTTCATTTCATTTCACTGTTTCTTTCGTTTCTTTTCTTAAAATCTATAGAAAAGAAAATGAAAGGTCAATGTGATAAAAAGAAATAAAACGAAATTTGTGAGATATACGCGGCGTTAGATTTAACCTATTGAATTTTTAGCTTTTATTTTCTTTTCTGAAAGGAAAGTGAAAGGAACCGGCTTACCGAGAATCTCAGTAAGCCAGTTGGAAACATAACGAAAGACGTTAAATTGTTACGATGCCATTCACCCAGGTTTTCTCAACCTGTAAATGACTATCCAGAGCGATAAGATTCGCGCGTTTCCCTATGTCGATAGTGCCCAATTCGTCGTCAATACCCAGCAGTTTGGCGGGGTGCAACGAGGCCATTTTGATAGCCTCTTCTGAACTGATGTCGCAGAACTGCACCATATTGCGAACGGCGGCATCCAGTGACAGCGTACTACCTGCCAGCCCACCTTCCGCAGTGCGTACCACGCCTTGTTTCATGTCGACAGCACAACCGCAGATATCGTAACGCCCGTCAGGCATACCTGCGGCACGCATCGCATCGGTAATCAGAATGATGCGCCGGCTGGCACAGGTACAGCTCAACGCGAGTATCGACGGGTGAACATGATGGCCATCAGCAATAAGCTCCAGCCAGGCGCGATCATCCGTAAGCCCCGCTCCTACCATACCGGGTTCACGATGATGTAATCCCGTCATGCCATTGAAACAATGCACCAGACCGTCGGCGCCAGCATCAAGTGCTTGCTGTGTTTGTGCCCATGTCGCGGCGCTATGGCCGAGCATGACAAGAACGCCCCGTTGTTTAAGATACGTAATGGCCTCCAGCGCTCCAGGCTTCTCTGGCGCAAGCGCGACGATGCGTAAGGTCTGGTGTGACGCAGCGATTAAACGATCCAGTTCGTTGCGGTCTATCTCCTGAAATAATGCCGCCGGATGCGCGCCACGGTTCGTTGGCGTAAAAAATGGCCCTTCCAGGTAGCTACCCAGTACCGTCGCTCCGGGCCCCCCAGACTGGCAACGTTGAGCAATGCGAGCCAGCGCCTGATGAATCTCTGCCATTGGTGCGGTAACCGTTGTGGGCAGCCAGGCACCCACCCCTTGTTGCGCTTTAAAAATGGCTAATCGATCGAGCGCGCCAGGATCGCAATCCATCACATCTACGCCATCGCCGCCATGAACATGCAGGTCGATATAGGCCGGACAGAGTAACTCAGCTTCGCGGAAGGGAGTCCCAATCGGTATAGGCTCGATGGCGGTAATGATTCCCTCTTCAATGCGGAGCAACCTGTCGTAACACCAGCCTTGCCCGGTCAATACATGCCGGGCACGGATGATTTGTGTCATATGCCTTCCTCAACCGGTTCACTTTCGCGATTGCGGACAAGCTCATCGGCGAGACTGGTCAAGCCCCGGTGGCCACATTCGAGTGCCTGCTGGCGAAAATCTTTGCCGCTCAGCTCATCGCGATCCATCGCCATTTCTAACAGCAATTGCAGGTTGGTGCCGGTGATAACCTCACACTCAGGGCGTTGCATCGCAAGGGTTGAAGCCACACGGAAGGGCGTCCCGCCTAACAGGTCTGTAAGAAAAATGATGCCTTCGGTTGCCGGTAAGGTTTGTATCGCCTCTTCAAGCTGTGCGGTGAGCATCGCAGTGGAAGACGTTTCCGGGAAATCGATGGCAACAAACTGTGCCTGCTCACCGAGAATCTGCAACATCGCCTTTTCCATTCCGCTGGCGAAGCCGCCGTGTCCGGTCAAAATAATGCTTAACATTATGTTTCCTTATACTCAGAGGAAGTGGGCGAATTTGCCGACAATACCCAGCACCACGGTGATACCGATAAGGCGCAATGGGCTCCAGCCGCGTCGAACCAGACCGTACATCGCCAGGGTGTAGATCAGAGGTAAAAACGCAGGCATCAACTTATCAATGACATCCGCCTGAAGTTTCACCACCGCGTCGCCTGCGGTAATTTCGAGCGTTGTCGCCAGACGCACATAGGTTGCCACCAGCGCACCGATGACCGTCATGCCGACAATTGAAGCGGCATGCCCCACTTTACGGGTATTGGCTTTTATGAGCGGAATCGCTGCGACACCCATTCTGTATGCGTAATGCGCCAGGCCGAAGCGCAAACCCAGATGCACGACGTTGAAGAGGACAATAAAAATAACCGCGCCGAGGATAGATCCCTGAAGCGCCAGGCTTGCGCCAATCCCGCCGCAAATGGGAAGAAGCGTGAGCCAGAACATTGCATCACCAATCCCTCCCAGCGGTGCGCCGACGGCTATCTTGGTACTTTGTATGCTGTTAACGTCCTGCTTAGAACGTTCCATCGCCAGAATGATGCCGATAACAAAAGTCACTAAAAAAGGATGGGTGTTAAAAAATCCCATATGTCCTGTCATTGCCCGTGCGAGGTCACGCTTGTTCGTATGAATCTTTTTTAGCGCAGGGAGCAGACCATACAACCAGCCAGATGCCTGCATACGCTCGTAGTTAAATGAGGCTTGTAAAAGCATTGAGCGCCATGCCACACGATTAATATCCTGCCGCGTCAGGTCAGCCCCCATGGATTGGTCTTCGTAAACATTTTCGTTTACACCGGTCAGCAGGGTTTCCTCTTTGTCTGCAACCGGGGTCAGCGTGGTGTGATTAGATGCCATCTTCAAATTCCTCCTGCTGTGACGGTGCAGTTTTGGGTTCGGGATCTTTACGAACGAAATCGATGAGCGCCATTGCCAGTGCGGCGGCGGCAATGGCCAGTACCGGTAATTTCAGCCAGGCCGCGGCAACAAAACCGAGGATAAAGTAGGGAATGTAGACATTCTTCATCATGATTTTTAACAGAACCGCGAAGCCGATCGCTGGCATGATGCCGCCCGCCACGCCGAGGCCATCAATCAGGCGTGTTGGCAGAACATCAATGGCGGTTTTAGCGTGTTCAGCGCCAAAATAGATAGGCAGGAACGCACACAAAAAGTAGAACGTCCCCAGCGCCAGAAGTGCCAGATAGTTGACGCGTTCAATGCCACGGGTATCCGCGTTAGCGGCCATATTGTCACAGCGAGCCATGACCCCGGACATGACGGAAAACAGAAAGGTAATCCCCATTTGTACGGCGACGGCAAAAGGAACGGCAACACCCACAGCAACCTCAGGCTTAACCCCTGTTGTAATCGCAAAGGTAGTGCCCACGATGGTGCCAATGATTACATTTGGCGGTTGCGCGCCTGCCAAAGGCGCCAGCCCCATCCAGACCAATTCCAGCGTCCCACCGGTCAGAATCCCCGTGTGCAGATCGCCCAGAATAAGCCCTACCAGCGGCCCGAGCACTACCGGGCGATGCATGTGAGTCAGGCCATTGAACATATCCAGGCCGGCAATAAATGCCAGGATTCCCAGTGCTACAGCCTGTAATAAACTGATTTCCATGACACTCTCCTTCAGAGAAGCTTAAACAGATCCTGCGCGGGTTCTGTCGGGACGCCCTGGACAAAGCAAGCGACGTTCTTTGCCTTCAACCCGTTAAATGCGGCGATATCCTGGGTATCGACGGAGACCGTTTTTGCGATTTGCTGTTTGCCGTTAACGTAGTGCATGTTGCCGACATTAATCCGGTTGATCGGAACGCCGCCTTCGACCAGCGCTAAAAAATCCGTTGGGTTTTTACATACCAGGAGAATTTTCTGTCTGTCAGCGGCGCGGTGAATGTTGTCGATCACTTTTTGCAGTGACCAGAAGCGCACGGCAATGCCTTCTGCCAGTACCATTTCCATCAGGTTCTGCTGAACGGGGTCTTCTGCCACTTCATCATTCGCGACCAGTACCAGATTTGCGCCAGCGAACCCCACCCACTGCACACCTACCTGCCCGTGAATCAGGCGTTCATCAATCCGACTCAACACAATATTTGGCATAACATTTATCCTTTCTTTTCTTCTTTGTTATTGCGGCGTGCAGGCAGCGTGGTACTGGCGCAGCACGTCCTGAATATGGTCGATGATCAATTCATGCACCGTCGCGGTGAGCTTACCTTCGCGGACATGTGCGTATTGCAGCGGTAAATATTGACTGAGGAGAGGAAGCGCGAGGGTTTCATGCTCCAGATTTCGTACCAACTGATGATAAGCATCATCAATGCATTGATCGGGCCAGTAGTAACGAATGCGGTCGGAATAGCTATAGCCCCGGGCCAGGCGGCGTAATGCGTTGTCACCGTGGTAGTGGCTTTCCCAGTATTCTGGTTTTTCCAGCATGACATTTTCTACCACTGTACGAAGGCTGGCGCTGGTACGTGAAGGGATCAATTCTTCTTCTATGGCACTCAGGGCAAACAGCGCTTCCCGTAGCGCGAAAGTGAGTGCCGGCCCCACCTTGAGAATAGCGAAGTGATCGCATACTAACTGTCGCAGTGAGGCAGGGTTCTGATAATCGGTCGAGTGAGCTTCGAAAATGAGCGTGTCGTAGTCTTCGATCATGTGACTGAGTGCGGTGGCATTCTCAGGTATGTAATCGATAACCTGTGTATTGTCGAATTCGACGCCGGGTTGGACGACAAGACCGATAATTCTTGGCCAAATGGCGGTGAGCCCATGTTGTTCAAAGGCATCGTAATGCGCTCGTAACGTCGCTTGCGCAGCAGCAGGTGTCGTTACTTCGAGTGTATTTAGCGTTTCGTGAGCCCCGCCAGGTACGGGGACTTCAGTGCCAATGACGTAAACAAGATCAGATTCACCATAGATAGCGATAGCCGTCTCTTCGGCAATTGTCGCCAGCCGCGCCGCACGGTTGGCGACAATGGTGTCGGTCAGGGGAACAGGATCGTCGGCACAGGACATGCTGCAATCGAGATGGATCTTTTTGAATCCGGCCTGAACGTAGCTTTTTATCAGATCTTCCGCGTGAGTCATGGCAATGGCGGAGGATACGTTTTGCCAGCGGTTTGGCCCCAAATGATCGCCACCGAGGATCACGTTCTCGGAAGGGAAATGCCATTTATTCGCAAGCTCCATCACGAAGTGGCGAAAATCCGCAGGCGTCATGCCCGTATAGCCGCCAAATTGGTCGACCTGATTTGAAGTCGCTTCGATCAGAAGCGGAGTTTGCATTTCACGGGCAAAGCGGATGGCGGCTTCAAGTACAACAGGATGCGCGGAACAGACCGCGTAAATCCCTTTGGCTGCCCCTTTTTTATGTTGCTCCACGACGTGCATCAGATGTTTCACTTTCATCTCCCGGTAGGGTTCTCTGTCTGTAAATCTTTCGGTTTGTTTCATTTGATAGTGTATTAAGGTGATGTAAAAACAAAACGAAAGATAATAGAATTACGATCTGTTTCACAAAAGAAATATAACGAAAGGTTCTGACCTGGCTAAGAAACCGGTCTCTGGACTGCTTCTGGCTTGCTTTTTAGTAAAAGAAAAGGGTTAATAGGCGAAACGAAATAAAACGAAAGATTAAGAAAAGGAATATCGATGAGCGACTCGACTTCTGCGGATAAACGTATGACTGGCACCAGCGAGCGACGTGAGCAGATTATTCAGCGACTGCGCCAGCAGGGAAGTGTTCAGGTTAATGATCTCTCTCACTTTTTCGGAGTATCAACCGTAACGATTCGTAACGATCTGGCTTTCCTGGAAAAGCAGGGGATCGCGGTACGTGCGTATGGCGGCGCGCTGATTTGTGAAACGGGGGCAACAAACGTAGAACCCACTCTGGAGGATAAAAGTGCGCTTAATACCGGCCTTAAGCAACGTATCGCTCAGGTTGCTGCGGAGCTGATTCAACCGGGTCATCGGGTGATTCTGGACTCCGGTACCACGACTTATGAGATTGCCAGAAAGTTGCGTCATCATCAGAACGTTATCGCCATGACGAATGGGATTAACGTCGCGAATGCGTTACTGGAAGCCGAAGGTGTTGAATTGCTGATGACTGGCGGCCATTTGCGCCGTCAGTCACTCTCTTTCTACGGCGATCAGGCTGAACAGTCTTTGCAAAACTACCATTTTGATATGCTTTTCCTGGGCGTTGATGCGATTGATCTTGAGCGTGGCGTGAGCACTCACAACGAAGATGAAGCGCGGCTGAACAGGAAAATGTGTGAGGTTGCTGAACGTATTATTGTGGTTACCGACTCCAGTAAATTTAATCGTTCGAGCCTGCATAAGATCATCGATACGCAGCGGATCCATACCATTATTGTTGATGATGGTATTCCGCAGGAGAGTCTGGAAGGGCTGCGCAAAACAGGAATCGACGTTGTTGTAGTGGCGGAATAACAAAACATGGCGCTAAGGCCATGTTTTTATATAGCTATTCCTGAGTACTATCAGGTCACCGGCGCCGGGTTAAACACCGCCAGCTGATTATGCAGCCCCCACTGATCCGAGAAGGTCTTCTTCTTCCCGCTCGCCACATCAAGGATAAACTGGAACAATTTCCAGCCCACATCCTCAATCGTCTCTTCGCCGGTCGCGATCGTGCCTGCGTTGATATCCATTAAGTCGTACCAGCGGTTCGCCAGTTCGGTTCGGGTTGCCATCTTGATAACGGGGACAGCCATCAAACCGTAAGGCGTGCCGCGCCCGGTGGTGAACACCTGCACTGTAATCCCTGACGCCACCTGTTGCGTGCCACAGACGAAATCGCTGGCAGGCGTAGCCGCGTAGATCAGTCCGCGTTTGGTCGGGCGCTGGCCGGGAGAGAGTACTTCAACAATGGCGCTTTTACCTGATTTAGCAATTGAGCCGAGCGCTTTTTCGACGACGTTCGCCAGTCCACCTTTTTTGTTGCCGGGGGACGGGTTGGCGCTGCGGTCGGTTTTACCCATATCGAGATAGTTATCGTACCAGGCCATCTCTTCCAGCAGGCGTTTACCCACCTCTTCGTTGATGGCGCGGGGTGTGAGCAGGTGGATAGCGTCGCGTACTTCCGTCACCTCAGAGAACATCACGGTTGCGCCGCAGCGTACCAGTAGGTCAGACGCGTAGCCCACCGCCGGGTTCGCCGTCACGCCGGAAAACGCATCGCTGCCGCCGCACTGCATCCCAACCACCAGTTCAGATGCCGGGCAAGTCTCGCGCTGGCGCGCGTTCAATTTTTTCAGGTGACGTTCGGCGACCTGCAAAATATCATCAACCATCGATTTAAAGCCGACGTGCTGTTCATCCTGCAAACGGACAATGCTGGCGCTGTCGACCGGGATAGTATTCACATCCGGCGTACCTTCCAGCAGACGTTCTGGCTGGAGTTTTTCGCAGCCGAGGCCAATCACCATCACTTCGCCGCCAAAGTTGGGGTTCAGGGCGATGTTATGAATGGTGCGGATGGGCACGATGGCGGCAGGTGCATTTATTGCCACGCCGCAGCCGTAGAGGTGGTTCAGGCCGACGACACCATCCACATTGGGATACTTCGGCAGCAGATCGCGTTCGATAATTTTGACAACATAATCCACAACACCCGCAACGCAGTGGACGCTGGTGGAGATCCCCAGCAGATTTTTCGTCCCCACGCTGCCGTCGGCGTTGCGATAACCTTCAAAGGTGTAACCCTCAAGCGCAGGCAGTGGTTCCGGTACTTTAGTTGCCAGGGGTAGCGTATTGAGCGGCGGCGCTTCAGGCAGCAACACGGTGGATTCGTCGATCCAACTGCCTTTGACGATGTCGCGCACCGCATAACCAATCACTTCACCATAGCGAATGATTTCGCCATTAACGGGAATGTCCACCAATGCCACCTTATGGCCTTGTGGAATATGTTCAATTAACTCCAGCCCGTCAGGAAAACGTGTTCCTGCTTTTAAGCCATTATCATTAACAATAATCGCCACGTTATCCGTGTCGTGCACTTTTATATAAAAAGCTTTCGGCGCGTCTTGGCGAATTTCGATGTTAGCCATTGTCCAGTATTCTCCAGCCAGGTGGTAAACCTAAAAATTACAATAAAGGGTATCGCTTTCTGACGAAGCAAAATTATTACATCGCGTGATGACATAAAGAATGTCAGGAGTTTCGCGGTAAAAATGTGACGTAGATCACCTCTTAATCCGCTGCCACGCCAGCTATGACGGGTAATACGTAATTCTGTGCATCAGCGCCCAAAGAGATGTGCAAATGCTCAATGGTATGCAATATTAAAATATTTAAATTGTGGGATTGCACAGTGTGTAGAACAGTGATGCTGATTATACTGAATCACGATTTCATTGTGTCTGGTTAGCTATCCGATATTCCTGCTGTCGATAAATAATCAGTGAAATATGCCTTAGTAAAAAATAAATAATATAAGGCATCCTGTACCCGAGGATAAATTAAATGATGCTGGATACTGCTGTCGAATCGAAAAAAGGTGTACCAACCCGATATTTAATCTTATTAATCATCTTTATTGTTACCGCCGTTAACTACGCGGACCGCGCCACGTTATCGATCGCTGGTACGGAAGTGGCGAAAGAGCTGCAATTGAGCGCAGTCTCAATGGGCTATATCTTCTCGGCGTTTGGCTGGGCTTACCTGCTGATGCAGATCCCCGGCGGCTGGCTGCTCGATAAATTCGGATCGAAGAAGGTTTACTCTTACAGTCTCTTCTTCTGGTCACTGTTTACGTTCCTGCAGGGCTTTGTGGACATGTTCCCGCTCGCCTGGGCAGGTATCTCCATGTTCTTTATGCGTTTTATGCTTGGTTTTTCGGAAGCGCCATCGTTCCCGGCCAACGCGCGTATTGTTGCGGCCTGGTTCCCAACCAAAGAGCGTGGCACCGCGTCCGCTATCTTTAACTCGGCGCAGTACTTCTCGCTCGCGCTTTTCTCGCCGCTGCTGGGCTGGCTGACCTTCGCCTGGGGTTGGGAGCATGTCTTTACCGTGATGGGCGTGATTGGTTTTGTGCTGACGGGGCTGTGGATCAAACTGATTCATAACCCGACCGATCACCCTCGTATGTCGGCGGAAGAGCTGAAGTTCATCTCAGAAAATGGCGCGGTGGTTGATATGGACCACAAAAAGCCGGGCAGCACGATGCAGGGGCCAAAACTTAACTACATCAAACAGTTATTGACCAATCGCATGATGCTGGGTGTGTTCTTCGGGCAATACTTTATCAACACCATCACCTGGTTCTTCCTCACCTGGTTCCCGATTTATCTGGTGCAGGAAAAAGGGATGTCGATTCTGAAAGTGGGCCTGGTGGCGTCGATTCCTGCACTGTGTGGGTTCGCCGGCG
Organism: Pseudocitrobacter sp. RIT415; assembly: GCF_003057695.2. Classification (NCBI taxonomy): domain Bacteria; kingdom Pseudomonadati; phylum Pseudomonadota; class Gammaproteobacteria; order Enterobacterales; family Enterobacteriaceae; genus Pseudocitrobacter; species Pseudocitrobacter sp. RIT415. The sequence goes on from NZ_QBJC02000003.1 coordinate 146,084, forward strand.
GCGTACTGGGCGGCGTCTTCTCGGATTACCTGATTAAACGCGGAGCCACCATTACGTTAGCGCGTAAGTTACCGATTGTACTGGGAATGTTGCTGGCTTCGACCATCATCCTGTGTAACTACACCGACAACACTGCGCTGGTGGTCACGCTGATGGCGTTCGCTTTCTTCGGGAAAGGATTTGGCGCGCTGGGTTGGCCGGTTATTTCCGACACCGCGCCGAAAGAAATTGTGGGCCTGTGCGGCGGGGTATTTAACGTGTTTGGCAACGTAGCCTCTATCGTGACGCCGCTGGTGATTGGCTATCTGGTTAGTGAACTGCATTCCTTCAACGCCGCGCTGGTCTTCGTCGGCTGTTCGGCACTGATGGCGATGTTCTGCTACCTGTTTGTCGTCGGCGACATCAAGCGTATGGAATTGCAGAAATAATTAACGGTTAAGAGACAAGGTTAAAGCGATGAATAACGATATCTTCCCGAATAAATTCAAGGCCGCGCTGGCCGCCAAACAGATTCAAATTGGCTGCTGGTCTGCGCTGGCAAGCCCAATCAGTACCGAAGTGCTGGGCCTCGCCGGATTCGACTGGCTGGTACTGGACGGCGAACATGCGCCAAACGATATCTCCACCTTTATTCCTCAGTTGATGGCGCTGAAGGGCAGCAGTAGCGCACCGGTGGTGCGTGTGCCGACTAACGAGCCGGTAATTATTAAGCGTCTGCTGGATATCGGTTTTTATAACTTCCTGATCCCGTTTGTGGAAACCGAAGAAGAAGCGGTACAGGCTGTGGCATCGACGCGCTATCCGCCTGAAGGCATTCGCGGCGTCTCCGTTTCCCACCGCGCCAATATGTTTGGCACCGTACCGGACTACTTCGCGCAGTCCAACAAGAACATCACCATCCTGGTACAAATCGAAAGCCAGCAGGGCGTCGATAACGTTGATGCTATCGCCGCTACCGAAGGCGTGGACGGTATCTTCGTCGGCCCAAGCGACCTGGCGGCAGCGTTAGGTCATCTGGGAAATGCTTCCCATCCGGATGTGCAGAAAGCGATTCAACACATCTTTGCCCGTGCAAAAGCACACGGCAAACCGAGCGGCATTCTGGCCCCGGTGGAAGCGGATGCGCGTCGCTATCTCGACTGGGGCGCGACCTTTGTTGCCGTCGGCAGCGACCTCGGCGTTTTCCGTTCTGCCACGCAGAAACTGGCTGATTCCTTTAAAAAATAACCACCACCGCAACAAGAGAGAGACACAATTATGACGATGAAAGTTGGTTTTATTGGCCTGGGCATCATGGGTAAACCAATGAGTAAAAACCTCATTAAAGCCGGATATTCGCTGGTGGTTTCTGACCGTAACCCGGAAGTGATTGCAGAACTGATCGCCTTAGGCGCAGAAACCGCAAGCACCGCCAAAGCCATTGCCGAGCAGTGCGATGTGATTATCACCATGCTGCCAAACTCCCCGCATGTGAGAGAGGTTGCGCTGGGTGAGGGGGGAATCATTGAAGGCGCGAAGCCTGGCACGGTTCTGATCGACATGAGTTCCATTGCGCCGCTGGCCAGCCGTGAAATCAGCGACGCGCTGAAAGCGAAAGGCGTGGATATGCTGGATGCGCCGGTCAGTGGCGGTGAGCCGAAAGCCATCGATGGCACGCTCTCCGTCATGGTCGGCGGCGATAAAGCCATCTTCGATAAATACTACGACCTGATGAAAGCGATGGCGGGTTCTGTGGTGCATACCGGTGAAATCGGCGCAGGGAACGTCACCAAGCTGGCAAACCAGGTGATCGTTGCGCTGAATATCGCGGCAATGTCTGAAGCGCTGACGCTGGCAACCAAAGCGGGCGTTAATCCGGAGCTGGTATTCCAGGCGATTCGCGGCGGCCTGGCGGGCAGCACTGTGCTGGAAGCCAAAGCGCCAATGGTGATGGATAGAAACTTCAAACCTGGCTTCCGTATCGACCTGCATATTAAAGATCTGGCCAATGCGCTGGACACCTCTCACGGCGTAGGCGCACAGCTGCCGCTCACTGCCGCTGTCATGGAAATGATGCAGGCGCTGCGTGCGGATGGCCTGGGAACCGCGGACCATAGCGCCCTGGCGTGCTACTACGAAAAACTGGCGAAGGTGGAAGTCACTCGCTAATGACGTTGTGCCCGGTGGCGCTTAGCTTACCGGGCCTACATTGTAGGCCGGATAAGTGAAACGCCATCCGGCGTTGTGCAGCAACAGGCTATCACTATGAAAATCGTAATCGCCCCAGACTCTTACAAAGAAAGCCTTTCTGCCTCTGAGGTAGCTCAGGCGATAGAAAAAGGATTTCGGGAAATCTTTCCTGATGCGCAGTATGTTTCTGTTCCGGTTGCTGACGGCGGCGAAGGAACCGTTGAAGCGATGATTGCTGCCACGCAAGGGGCTGAACATCAAGCGTGGGTCACCGGGCCTTTGGGCGAAAAGGTGAATGCCCGCTGGGGAATGTCCGGCGACGGTAAAACTGCGTTTATCGAAATGGCGGCAGCCAGTGGGCTGGCGCTGGTTGCTCCGGAAAAGCGTAATCCGCTGGTGACGACCTCTCGCGGCACCGGTGAACTTATTCTGCAAGCGCTGGAAAGCGGCGCAACCAATATTATTATCGGCATTGGGGGGAGTGCCACCAATGACGGCGGTGCGGGCATGGTACAGGCGCTGGGGGCAAAACTTCAGGATGCCAACGGCACTGAGATCGGGTTTGGCGGCGGCAGCCTTGATAGCCTGAATACGATAGATCTTTCAGGGCTCGATCCGCGCATTCAGCATTGCACTATTCGTGTCGCCTGTGATGTCACTAACCCGCTCATCGGCAAAAACGGCGCATCACGAATCTTTGGCCCGCAAAAAGGGGCTGATGAGGCGATGATCCGCGAACTCGATAATAACCTGTCGCACTATGCCGATGTCATTAAGACATCGCTACGCGTAGATGTTAAAGAGGTGCCCGGTGCGGGCGCGGCGGGGGGAATGGGGGCTGCACTGATGGCGTTTCTTGGCGCGGAGCTGAAAAGCGGCATTGAGATTGTCACCACGGCGCTTAACCTGGAAGAGCATATTCACGATTGTACGCTGGTGGTCACCGGGGAAGGGCGCATCGACAGCCAAAGTATTCATGGCAAAGTGCCGGTTGGCGTGGCGAGCGTGGCGAAAAAGTATCATAAACCGGTCATTGGTATCGCTGGCAGCCTGACGCGCGACGTGGGTGTGGTGCATCAATATGGCATCGATGCGGTATTTAGCGTGCTGACCAGTATCGGTTCGTTGGAAGAGGCGTTTCGCGGTGCATTCGACAATATTTACCGCGCTTCGCGCAACATTGCGGCCACGCTTGCGGTCGGAATGCGCAGCGCGGGGTGACAAGGGCGCGCAAACCCTCTATACTTCGCGCCGAAGCTGACCAGACAGTCGCCGCTTCGTCGTCGTCCTCTTCGGGGGAGACGGGCGGAGGGGAGGAAAGTCCGGGCTCCATAGGGCAAGGTGCCAGGTAACGCCTGGGGGGTGTAACAACCCACGACCAGTGCAACAGAGAGCAAACCGCCGATGGCCCACGCAAGTGGGATCAGGTAAGGGTGAAAGGGTGCGGTAAGAGCGCACCGCGCGGCTGGCAACAGTCCGTGGCACGGTAAACTCCACCCGGAGCAAGGCCAAATAGGGGTTCATAAGGTACGGCCCGTACTGAACCCGGGTAGGCTGCTTGAGCCAGTGAGCGATTGCTGGCCTAGATGAATGACTGTCCACGACAGAACCCGGCTTATCGGTCAGTTTCACTTTTTTCAGGCAAAAACCCGCTTCGGCGGGTTTTTGCTTTTCAGCCACTCCAACTGACATTTCCTTCCCTTCTTCCTGTGCAAACGGATGCCTTTTTGCAGAATTGCGACGTGATGCACAAAACACTCATTAGGTGAAATTTAGTGGTTTTTTATGCTGCTTATTGAGCTTTTGGCTTGATTATTTCCCCGAAAAATAAATTAAAAACAGGGTTTTAAATTATTGCCTTTGTTTCATATGGGTTGCTTGTATGTTAATAATGATGATCTAAACATATTAACGTGAATGTATGTTTGTCCTGGATATCTGTGACGCTGTCCGAAGAATTTTTCAAATAACAGTCTTTTTTAGCAGTTTATTTTATATATTAAAAAGAATGTTATTTCGCACGTTAGGGTAAAATTCATCCTGAAATTGGTTGAAAGGTGATCTTTTGATGGGTTTTTTTATATGTGTAAAGGTGCTTTATTTATCGCCATAAAATAAAGTTATACACCTTATTTTTGTTGATAAAAGTCAGGCAAAAATCACTTTATGAAAATATCAACTATATGATTTTTAATGTTTTTCTTTTGTTTTGTGACCTGTGTTTATATAGGTTTAAAGTAAATTGTGAGTAATAGCACACATCTTGCTCTCCTGTATTTATTAGAATCCATCTCGCCAAATGGAAATAAAGGGGGAGAGAAAAATGGATAATGTTCTTCTGCCAAAAACACAACAGCTAGTGGTGTTTCAGGAAGTCATTAGAAGTGGTTCTTTTGGCTCAGCTGCCAAGCAGCTTGGGCTTACCCAACCGGCGGTCAGTAAAATTATCAACGACATTGAGTCTAACTTTGGTATCGAGCTGATGGTGCGTAAAAATACCGGCGTCACGCTGACCAGCGCAGGTCAGGTATTGCTGAGCTACTCCGAATCCATCACCCGTGAAATGAAAAACATGGTCAACGAGATGAACAGCCTGAGCTGCAACAGCGTGGTTGATGTCTCATTTGGTTATCCATCGCTTATCGGTTTCACCTTCTTACCTGAGATGATTAAAACCTTTAAAACGGTGTTCCCGGCGGCGCAGGTCACCATGTTTGAAGCACAGCTCTCGTCGTTTTTACCGGCCCTGCGCGATGGCCGCTTAGATTTTGCTATTGGGACATTAAGTGATGAAATGCAGCTCCAGGATTTGCAGGTCGAGCCGCTGTTCGAGTCGGAATTTGTTGTCGTCGCGTCGAAATCGCGAACGTATACGTCAACGGTCACGCTAGAGTCGCTCTCGAACGAGCAGTGGGTTATGCCGCAAACGGACATGGGTTACTACAAAGAACTTCTCACCACCCTCCATCATCATCACATCAGCACTGAAAATATTGTAAAAACCGATTCCGTCGTCACTATTTACAACCTGGTGCTGAACGCCGGTTTCCTGACGGTAATCCCGAGAGATATGATTGCGCCGTTTGGCTCTAAAGAATTTATTACGCTAAAGGTTGAAGATGTATTACCGGTAGCGCGCTATGCAGCCGTGTGGTCTAAAAATTATCGAATTAAAAAATCTGCCTCAGTATTGGTTGATTTGGCGAAAGAATATTCGTCAAAGGCCGGGAAGGCGGAAATGAATTAACAGTCTGTTTATTAAGAACAGCTAATAACGAAAACGAAACCCAGAGTCATTAAATACTCTGATACCCTGATTTTGTCTAAACGTCAGAAAGTCATTCTGATAAGAGGATATGATGCATATTACCTACGATCTGCCTGTAACCCTTGATGATATTCAAACAGCGAAAAAAAGACTGGCCGGTAAAATTTATAAAACCGGGATGCCGCGCTCAAATTATCTTAGCGAACGCTGCAAAGGCGAAATATTTCTGAAGTTTGAAAACATGCAGCGTACGGGCTCCTTTAAAATTCGCGGTGCCTTTAACAAACTGAGCGCATTGACGGAAGCAGAGCGCCGTAAAGGCGTGGTCGCCTGTTCCGCGGGCAACCATGCGCAGGGCGTCTCGCTTTCCTGCGCGATGCTCGGCATTGACGGCAAGGTCGTGATGCCAAAAGGCGCGCCGAAATCGAAAGTCGCGGCGACGCAGGACTACTCTGCGGAAGTGATTCTTCACGGCGATAACTTCAACGACACGATTGCCAAAGTGAGCGAAATTGTTGAAACCGAAGGCCGCATTTTTATCCCCCCTTACGACGATGCGCTGGTGATTGCCGGGCAGGGCACCATCGGCCTGGAAATCCTTGAAGATCTCTATGATGTGGATAACGTCATTGTGCCGATTGGCGGTGGCGGCCTGATTGCCGGGATCGCCACGGCGATCAAATCGATTAACCCGACAATCAAAATCATCGGCGTGCAGTCGGAAAACGTACACGGTATGGCGGCATCGTTCTATGCCGGTGAAATCACCAATCACCGCACCTGTACGACGCTGGCCGACGGCTGCGACGTTGCGCGTCCGGGCAACCTGACCTTCGAAATCGTGCGTGAACTGGTTGACGATATTGTTCTGGTCACCGAAGACGAAATTCGCGACAGCATGATTGCATTAATTCAGCGTAATAAAGTGGTGACAGAAGGCGCGGGTGCATTAGCGTCGGCGGCACTCTTAAGCGGCAAACTTGATGATTATATTCGTGGCCGTAAAACGGTCAGTATTATTTCAGGCGGGAATATCGACCTTTCTCGTGTTTCCCAAATTACAGGGTATGTTGGTGCTTAATCCATTTTCCTGATCATTATTTACGGGCCGCGCGCTTAACGGCGGTGGCCTGGTATTTAAAGAATGACGGGTACTTTAATCAAAGGATAAGATATGAGTACGACAGAAAGTATTAATGTAAGCCATTCTAAAGAAGCCTCCTGGCGTAAATCGGATACCACATGGACGTTGGGATTATTCGGTACGGCGATTGGTGCCGGGGTATTATTCTTCCCAATTCGCGCAGGCTACGGCGGCCTGATCCCAATATTATTAATGTTGTTATTGGCTTATCCCATTGCCTTTTACTGCCACCGCGCGCTGGCGCGTCTGTGCCTTTCGGGATCTAACCCGTCCGGGAACATTACCGAAACGGTAGAGGAGCATTTTGGTAAAACCGGTGGGGTGGTGATCACCTTCCTGTACTTCTTTGCAATCTGTCCGCTGCTGTGGATTTATGGCGTGACCATTACCAACACCTTTATGACCTTCTGGGAAAACCAGCTCCAGATGCCCGCGCTGAACCGTGGCCTGGTGGCGCTCTTCCTGCTGTTGTTGATGGCGTTCGTCATCTACTTCGGTAAAGATCTGATGGTGAAAGTGATGAGTTTCCTGGTGTTCCCGTTCATCGCGAGCCTGGTGCTGATTTCGCTTTCTCTGATCCCTTACTGGAACTCAGCGGTCATTGACCAGGTCAGCCTGAGCGATATTTCGCTGACAGGCCACGATGGCATTCTGGTCACCGTATGGCTGGGGATTTCCATCATGGTGTTCTCCTTTAACTTCTCACCGATTGTCTCTTCCTTCGTGGTTTCCAAACGTGAAGAGTATGAAGGCGAATTTGGCCGTGATTTCACCGAGCGTAAGTGCTCTAAAATTATCTCCCGCGCCAGTATGTTGATGGTGGCGGTGGTGATGTTCTTCGCCTTCAGCTGCCTGTTCACGCTCTCTCCGGCCAACATGGCGGAAGCGAAAGCGCAGAACATTCCGGTACTGTCTTATCTGGCGAACCACTTCTCTTCAATGGCGGGTCAGAAATCGACGTTTGCCACCACGCTTGAGTATGGGGCCTCCATCATCGCGCTGGTTGCTATCTTCAAATCCTTCTTCGGCCACTACCTGGGCACGCTGGAAGGGCTGAACGGCCTGATTCTGAAGTTCGGCTACAAAGGCGACAAAACCAAAGTTTCCACCGGCAAGCTGAATACTATCAGCATGATCTTCATCATGGGTTCCACCTGGGTCGTGGCCTACGCCAACCCGAACATTCTGGATCTGATTGAAGCCATGGGCGCGCCGATTATCGCGTCTCTGCTCTGCCTGCTGCCGATGTATGCCATCCGTAAAGCGCCGTCGCTGGCGAAATACCGTGGCAAGCTGGATAACGTCTTCGTTACCGCGATTGGTCTGCTGACCATTCTGAACATCGTCTACAAACTGTTTTAATTAATATGCTCAGGATGAGCGGAGTCGTAATATGAATGAGTTCCCGGTTGTATTGGTGATTAATAGCGGTTCATCGTCTATTAAATTTTCAGTACTGGATGTTGATACCTGTGATGTATTACTGGTGGGTATCGCGGAGGGTATTAATACTGAGCAGGCGAGTTTAACGGTCAACGGCGGCGATATTTCGCCGCTGTCCCAACCCACTTATGAAGCGGCATTAAGTGCTATCTCTTTTGAACTTGAAAAACGCGATTTAATGGACAGCGTGGCCTTAATTGGCCACCGTATCGCCCACGGTGGCGATATCTTTACCCAGTCTGTTTTAATTACCGATGAGGTCATTGACAGTATCCGTAAAGTCTCGCCGCTGGCACCGTTACATAACTACGCCAATCTGAGCGGAATAGAATCCGCCCGCCAGCTTTTCCCGGGGGTACAGCAGGTAGCGGTGTTTGACACCAGCTTCCATCAGACGCTGCCGCCAGAGGCGTATCTCTATGGTTTACCATGGAAATACACTGAAGAACTGGGCGTTCGGCGCTACGGTTTCCACGGCACTTCTCATCGTTATGTTGCAAAACAGGCGTATGACCTGCTGGGGTTACAGGAAGCCGACTCCGGGCTGGTGATTGCGCACCTGGGCAACGGGGCATCTATTTGCGCGGTACACAACGGGCAGAGCGTGGATACCTCGATGGGCATGACGCCACTGGAGGGCCTGATGATGGGCACCCGCAGCGGTGACGTTGATTTTGGCGCGATGGCGTGGATTGCCAGTCAGACTCACCAGACGATGAGCGACCTGGAGCGCATCGTCAATAAAGAGTCTGGCCTGCTCGGCATTTCTGGGTTGTCTTCAGACCTGCGCACCCTGGAAAAAGCGTGGCACGAGGGGCATGTGCGCGCGCAGCTGGCGATCAAAACCTTTGTCCATCGCATTGCGCGCCATATTGCCGGGCACGCGGCATCCCTGACCCGACTGGATGGCATTATTTTCACCGGCGGTATCGGTGAAAATTCGGTGCTTATCCGGCAAATGGTGATGGAACATTTACGCGTACTGGGCGTGGTGATGAGTCGCGAAATGAATAACCAGCTTAATTCCTGCGGCGAACGTATTATTTCTGACGAACGTTCTCATGTCGTCTGCGCCGTTATTCCGACCAATGAAGAAAAAATGATTGCACTGGACGCTATCCGTTTAGGAAATATTAATACGGTAGCGGAATACGCCTGAGTTAATCGCTTTTAAAATTGAGAGAAGAGTTTCATGAAGGTAAATATCGATCTTAACGATATGCATTTTGCCGATGCATGGCGCGGTTTTAACGGTAGCGAATGGAAAGATGAAATTAACGTTCGCGAATTTATTCAACAGAACTACACGCCGTATGAAGGCGATGAATCTTTCCTTGCACAAGCGACATCGGCGACGACCGCACTGTGGGAAAAAGTGATGGAAGGTATTCGTACCGAGAATGCCACCCATGCCCCGGTCGATTTTGATACTAATGTTGCGACCACCATTACCGTGCATGATGCGGGTTATATCGAGAAAGATCTGGAAAAAATCGTCGGTCTGCAAACGGATAAGCCGTTGAAACGCGCGCTGCATCCGTTCGGCGGCATCAATATGATCAAAAGCTCCTTCGAAGCCTATGGCCGCGAAATGGATGCGGATTTCGAATACCAGTTCACGTCACTGCGTAAAACCCATAACCAGGGCGTATTTGATGCCTATTCGCCGGATATGCTGCGCTGCCGCAAATCGGGCGTGCTGACCGGCCTGCCGGATGGCTACGGGCGCGGGCGTATTATCGGCGATTACCGTCGCGTGGCACTGTACGGCATCCGTTATCTGGTGCGCGAGCGCGAGCTGCAGTTCGCGGACTTACAAAACAAACTGGAGTGGGGAGAAAACCTGGAAGCCACCATTCGCCTGCGCGAAGAGCTGGCCGAGCATCGTCGCGCGCTGCTGCAAATGCAGGAGATGGTGGCGAAGTACGGTTGCGATATCTCACGCCCGGCGCGTAATGCGCAGGAGGCGGTGCAGTGGCTCTATTTCGCCTATCTGGCGGCGGTGAAATCGCAGAACGGCGGCGCGATGTCGCTGGGCCGTACGGCGACGTTCCTTGATATCTATATTGAGCGCGATATGCAAGCCGGCGAACTAACGGAACAGCAGGCGCAGGAGCTGATCGACCACTTCATTATGAAGATCCGCATGGTGCGCTTCCTGCGAACCCCGGAATTCGACTCGCTCTTCTCTGGCGATCCGATTTGGGCGACGGAAGTGATCGGCGGAATGGGGCTGGATGGCCGCACGCTGGTAAGCAAAAACTCATTCCGTTACCTGCATACCCTGCACACGATGGGCCCGGCACCGGAACCTAACCTGACTATTCTGTGGTCGGAAGCGTTGCCAAAAGCCTTCAAGCAGTATGCGGCGCAGGTCTCAATCGTCACTTCATCACTGCAATATGAAAACGACGACCTGATGCGTGCCGATTTTAACAGTGATGACTACGCTATCGCCTGCTGCGTGAGCCCGATGGTCATTGGCAAGCAGATGCAGTTCTTCGGTGCACGCGCCAACCTCGCCAAAACGCTGCTGTACGCTATCAATGGCGGGGTGGACGAGAAGCTGAAAATCCAGGTCGGGCCGAAAACCGCGCCGTTGATGGATGACGTGCTGGATTACGACACCGTTATGGAAAGCCTCGACCACTTTATGGACTGGCTGGCGGTGCAGTACATCAGTGCGCTGAACGTCATTCATTACATGCATGACAAATACAGCTACGAAGCCTCGCTGATGGCGCTGCACGACCGCGATGTTTATCGCACGATGGCCTGCGGTATGGCCGGGCTGTCGGTGGCGGCAGATTCCCTGTCGGCTATCAAATATGCCCGCGTAAAACCGATTCGTGATGAAAACGGGCTGGCGGTCGATTTTGAAATCGAGGGTGAATATCCGCAATACGGCAACAACGATGAACGTGTCGACAGCATTGCCTGCGATCTGGTTGAGCGCTTTATGAAGAAAATTAAAGTGCTGCCAACCTACCGTAACGCCGTGCCGACCCAGTCGATTCTCACCATTACCTCGAACGTGGTGTACGGCCAGAAAACCGGGAATACCCCGGACGGTCGCCGCGCGGGCACGCCGTTTGCGCCGGGTGCCAACCCGATGCATGGCCGCGATCGCAAAGGCGCGGTTGCCTCGCTGACGTCGGTGGCGAAGCTGCCGTTCACCTATGCCAAAGACGGGATTTCCTACACCTTCTCGATTGTTCCGGCAGCGCTCGGTAAAGAGGATGCGGTGCGCAAGACCAATCTCGTCGGCCTGCTCGATGGTTACTTCCATCATGAAGCCTCGGTGGAAGGTGGGCAGCATCTTAACGTCAACGTGATGAACCGCGACATGCTGCTGGATGCCATCGCGCATCCGGAAAATTACCCGAACTTAACCATTCGCGTCTCGGGCTACGCGGTGCGCTTTAATGCGCTGACGCGTGAGCAACAGCAGGACGTGATTTCCCGAACCTTTACCCAGGCCCTTTGAGAACTGGAGAGCGTATGAAAAAGTTAATTGAAACTACCCGTGCACCGGGGGCGATTGGCCCCTATGTGCAGGGGATCGATTTAGGCAAAATGATCTTCACTTCCGGGCAGATCCCGGTGAATCCACAAAACGGCGAGATCCCGGCGGATGTGGCGGATCAGGCGCGCATGAGCCTGGAAAATGTTAAAGCGATTATCACCGCGGCGGGTCTTGAGGTGGGCAGTATCGTGAAAACGACGGTCTTTATTACCGATCTGAATGATTTTGCGACCATCAACCAGGTTTATCAGCAGTTCTTCGACGATCATCATGCTACCTATCCGACGCGCAGTTGCGTACAGGTGGCGAGATTGCCGAAGGATGTGAAGCTGGAAATTGAAGCGATTGCCGTTCGGGGAGATAGCCTGTAATTCGCTTGTAGCCACACCGGGCTGCTATCCGGCAGCCCGTCTCTGAAGTCGTATCGAGGTCACGGATATGATTAGCACATTCGATATGTTCAAAATCGGCGTTGGGCCATCCAGCTCGCACACGGTTGGGCCGATGAATGCCGGGAAATCCTTTATTGATGAACTCCAGCAGAGTGGGGCGCTACCGCTTGTGACCGGTTTGAGGGTCGATCTTTACGGTTCGCTTTCTCTCACTGGTAAAGGCCACGCAACGGATGTTGCGGTCATTATGGGGCTGGCGGGCAATCGCCCGGATAGCGTCGATATCGATGCCATTCCAGCCTTTATTCGCGCCGTTCAGCGCAGCGGGCGTCTACCGGTGGCGCAGGGCACCGCCGTGGTGCCATTCTCTGTCACTGATGATGTGGTATTTCATGATGAAACCCTGCCGCGCCACGAGAACGGCATGCGCTTTACCGCGCGTCAGGGCGACCAGATTTTACTGAGTAAAACCTACTATTCGGTGGGCGGCGGTTTTATTGTCGAAGAGGAAAAGTTCGGTCAGGCGCATGAGGTCGAACAACCGGTACCGTTTCCGTTCCGCTCTGCCAGTGAGCTGGTGAAACAGTGTACGGAAAACGGGTTGTCTATCTCGGGCCTGATGATGCAAAACGAGCTGGCGCTCAGGAGCAGAGAAGAGATCGACACAGGGTTCGCGCGGATTTGGCACGTTATGCGCACGGGGATCGAACGCGGCATGAATACGGAGGGCGTATTGCCAGGGCCGATGAATGTTCCGCGTCGCGCGGTGGCATTAAGACGGATCCTCGTCTCCAGTGACAGCACCTCCAGCGATCCGATGAACGTGATCGACTGGATCAACATGTTCGCCCTGGCAGTCAGTGAAGAGAATGCGGCGGGTGGGCGTGTCGTCACCGCACCCACCAACGGCGCCTGCGGCATCGTCCCGGCGGTGCTGGCCTATTACGACAAATTCCGTCGTACGGTGAATGGCAACTCCGTGGCGCGTTTCTTACTGACTGCCGGGGCAATTGGCGGCCTGTATAAACAGAATGCCTCGATTTCCGGTGCGGAAGTGGGCTGCCAGGGGGAAGTGGGGGTTGCGGCCTCAATGGCGGCGGCAGGGCTGACGGAGCTGCTTGGCGGCAGCCCGCAGCAGGTGTGCATGGCGGCGGAAATCGCCATGGAGCATAACCTGGGCCTGACCTGCGATCCGGTTGGCGGGCAGGTGCAAATCCCCTGTATTGAGCGTAACGCCATCAATGCGGTGAAAGCGGTCAACGCAGCACGCATGGCGATTCAGCGTACCAGCGAAGCGCGCGTCTCCCTCGATAAAGTGATCGAGACGATGTATGAAACGGGTAAAGATATGAACGATAAATATCGTGAAACGTCCCGCGGCGGGCTGGCGATAAAGGTAGTGTGCAGTTAACCCTCTCCAGTAATGAAGAAGCTCCGCATGCCGGAGCTTTTTTTTATCCTTTTATCCCTGAATAAAAATGTGATGGTGTTCAAACATACATTTCTGGTAGTATATTTTTCTTTTTATTTTCCCTGTTGGAGAAAATTTTTACCAATAACATCCTCTATTCATCTGAATATTGTGAAATATTTCTCTCTCTCCACGAGTATGATGCCTTCATATTAATAATAAGCCTGCCCAAAAATACGTTGCATATCGCCTTTGTAGCGACGAGATAAATAATAAACATCTTACCTATATACAGAGTGATTACGTTATGGAAACGGTGACAACAAATAGTGTTGCTCGGGAAAGTGCTGTACCTCTTTCTCGGAAAAATATGAGTGAGCAAGCCTGGAAAGAAGCCATCAAGTTCGATAGTACCGATACTGGGTGGGTTATTATGAGTATCGGTATGGCAATTGGTGCGGGCATCGTTTTTTTACCCGTACAGGTTGGGTTAATGGGCATCTGGGTTTTTTTACTCTCCTCGATTATTGGTTATCCGGCGATGTATCTCTTTCAGCGGCTGTTTATTAATACCCTCGCTGAATCACCAGAATGTAAAGATTATCCCAGCGTGATTAGCGGCTATCTGGGAAAAAACTGGGGGATCCTGTTGGGCGCTCTCTATTTTGTGATGTTAGTCATTTGGATGTTTGTCTATTCCACTGCTATTACAAATGATAGCGCCTCTTATTTGCAAACTTTCGGCGTTACGGACGGGCTGCTCTCCGAGAATCCCTTTTATGGGCTCGTGCTTATTTGCGTGTTGGTAGCTATCTCCTCGCGTGGAGAGAAAATGCTGTTTAAGATCTCAACCGGGATGGTGCTGACTAAGCTTCTGGTTGTTGCCGCATTGGGGCTTTCGATGATAGGCATGTGGCGTCTCTATAATATTGGCGCATTACCTCCATTAGGCCTGCTGGTTAAAAATGCGATCATTACGTTACCTTTTACACTGACCTCCATTCTCTTTATACAAACACTGAGTCCGATGGTGATTTCCTATCGCTCACGGGAAAAATCAATTGAAGTTGCACGCTACAAAGCATTGCGGGCAATGAATATTGCATTTGGGATTCTGTTTGTCACCGTTTTCTTTTATGCCGTCTCATTTACATTGGCGATGGGGCATGACGAGGCTGTTAAAGCCTATGAGCAGAATATATCCGCGCTGGCTATTGCTGCACAGTTTATTAGTGGTGCAGGGGCGGGATGGGTGAAGATTGTCAGTGTGATTCTGAATATATTCGCGGTGATGACTGCCTTCTTTGGCGTCTATTTAGGCTTCCGTGAAGCGACTCAGGGTATTGTCATGAACGTGCTGCGGCGTAAGTTTTCTGCTGATGCTATCAATGAAAAAATGGTACAGCGCGGCATCATGATTTTTGCGGTTCTCCTGGCATGGAGTGCCATTGTACTTAATGCACCGGTGCTCAGTTTCACCTCAATTTGTAGTCCTATTTTCGGCATGGTTGGATGTTTAATTCCGGCCTGGCTGGTCTATAAAGTGCCTGCGTTGCATAAATATAAGGGATTATCCCTGTGGATCATTATTGTCACCGGCCTTCTGCTATGTGTTTCGCCATTCCTGGCATTTGCCTGATATCGTTATAAAAGGTTGTTGTTATGTTTGAGAATGAAATAAACCCCAAATGGGATGTTTTTCTCGCTGCGGTAAAGCAGGAGGTAAAACCGGCGCTTGGTTGTACTGAGCCTGTCTCTCTGGCACTGGCAGCGGCTGTTGCGGCGTCGTATTTACAGGGAAACATTGAACGTATTGACGCGTGGGTTTCGCCTAATCTGATGAAAAATGGCATGGGCGTGACCGTTCCGGGAACCGGGATGGTGGGCTTACCTATCGCAGCGGCGCTGGGGGCTCTGGGGGGTGACCCTAAGGCTGGGCTGGAGGTACTGAAAAACAGCGCCGTGCACCACCTTACGGCTGCGAAAGCGATGCTGGAGAATGGGCAGGTACGCATCGTGTTGCAATCGCCGTGCGAAGATATTCTCTACGCAAAGGCCAGGCTTAGCGCTGGCGAACGGTGGTGCAGCGTGACCATTGTTGGCGAGCACACGCGCATCGTCAGCATTGAAACGCAGGATGGCATTCTGTTTTCCCTTGCTGAAAACAGTCGCGAAACGCTTTCACCCAATCCTCTGGAAAGTCTGGCATCGGCTACCCTTGAAGAGATTGTCGATTTCGCTGTTCAGGTTCCCTTTGAGGCGATTCGCTTTATCCTCGAAGCAGGCCAGATGAACGATGCACTCTCCAGGCTGGGCTTGCAAGGCGAATGGGGATTACATATTGGCCGAACGCTGGAAAAACAGCAGCATTGTGGATTGTTGGCTGATGATATTTCGACGGCTATTTTAATCCGCACCAGCGCGGCGTCAGATGCCCGAATGGGGGGCGCGTCGCTTCCTGCTATGACCAATTCTGGCTCAGGTAATCAGGGAATTACGGCTACGCTTCCGGTGTTAACGGTTGCGGAGTATTTTGCGGCAGATGATGAGAAGCTGGCGCGAGCGTTGATACTGTCGCACCTTAGCGCCATATACATTCATAACCAACTCCCGCGACTTTCCGCGCTTTGTGCGACCACGACGGCGGCCATGGGGGCTGCGGCCGGAATGGCCTTGCTTGCGGGGGGCGATTACGCCGTGATCTCAATGGCTATCGCCAGCATGATAGGAGACGTAAGCGGAATGATTTGCGATGGGGCTTCTAACAGCTGCGCGATGAAGGTCTCTACCAGCGTGTCATCTGCGTGGAAAGCCGTTTTGTTGGCGTTAGATGGTTCGGCGGTGAGTGGCAACGATGGCATTGTGGGATGTGACGTCGAGCATTCAATCGTGAATCTCTGTGCGTTGGCGCGTCATGCAATGCAGCATACAGACCGACAAATCATTGAGATTATGTCCCACAAGGCGACCGTTTAAACAAAAATCCCCGGTGTCACCGGGGATTTTTTTACGCCGCTTCCTCTTCCGACTGGCGGGTTTGGGCATCTGCGACAATTGCTTCGAGTTCGCCTAGCATCTCTTCAAATCCGAAATTCACCGGCGTTGAAGTGACGGCCTGAGGGGTTAACGGCTTTTTCGCCTGTGGCTTCTTCTGGCTTTTCTTACTCATCTGCTCACTCTTTTCATCCTGAAATTACACTGGTAAATCTATCAGCAAAGCGCGCAGTGGCGTATCGGCAACCAGCGTTATGTTATCTTCGTCACGAATAAATGCGCCATCGCCGCAGGTGAGCGCCCCTTTTTCCAGCGCCTGCGTCTCGGCATGCACGGTTCCGTGGATCGACTGCAGGTAAGCACGCGGGCCATTGATGAGAAAACTGGCTTTCTCGCCTTTTTTCAACTCAATATGGTGGATCCATACCTTTTGACGCAGTTGCAGGCTACCGTCTGCGCCATCAGGTGAAGCAAGCAGTTGTCGCGATGTATCTGCAATGTCTACTTTCTGAATCAATGGATTTTCGCGTTCCGGGCAGGCATCCAGCCAGAGCTGCATTCGGGTGAGCGGCTTATCCTTACTGACATTATGTTCGCTGTAGCTGATGCCCGGCTGGGTCGAAATCAGCAGCGCTTCGCCTGCTTTCGCCTGGACATGATGGCCTTCGCTGTTACGGTACTCCGCTTCCCCTTCGAGGATGATATTGAGGATATCCACTTTCGGGTAAGTTCGCGGCTGAAAGGCGGCCCCTGGTGCCAGCACTTCCTGGTTCAGGACACGCAAAGAGGCGTATCCCAGCAGTTTTGGGTCAAAGTAGTGTCCAAAGGAGAAAGTGTAGCGAGCCTGTAGCCAGCCGAAGTCCGCCTTTCCACACTGTTTGGCTGTTCGGGTAGTAATCATAGTTTTTGACCTCTCTTTACACTAAATCAATGGTAAAGGTATGGACGCTGCATTGTTAGCCAGATATTCTGCCCGGTATATTCAAATTTCCTGAATGATAAAACGATGGCTAAAGAGAGAGCATTAACGCTGGAAGCCCTGCGGGTGATGGATGCAATCGACCGTCGCGGCAGCTTTGCCGCTGCGGCTGATGAGCTTGGACGCGTTCCGTCGGCATTAAGCTACACCATGCAAAAACTGGAAGAAGAACTGGACGTTGTGCTGTTCGACCGCTCAGGTCATCGAACAAAATTCACCAATGTCGGGCGCATGCTTCTTGAACGCGGGCGCGTACTGCTGGAAGCGGCGGATAAACTGACGACGGATGCCGAGGCGCTGGCGCGCGGTTGGGAAACGCATCTGACGATTGTCACCGAAGCGCTCATTCCGACACCCACGCTCTATCCACTGATTGAAAAGCTGGCGGCGAAAGCGAACACACAACTGTCAATTATCACCGAAGTGCTGGCCGGCGCGTGGGAGCGTCTGGAGCAGGGGCGGGCGGATATCGTGATTGCGCCGGATATGCATTTCCGTTCGTCGTCGGAAATTAACTCACGCAAACTCTATTCGGTGATGAATGTTTACGTTGCCGCGCCGGATCACCCGATTCATCAGGAGCCTGAACCGCTCTCTGAAGTGACGCGCGTGAAATACCGCGGCGTGGCGGTGGCCGATACCGCGCGTGAACGCCCGGTGCTGACGGTGCAGTTGCTGGATAAACAGCCCCGCCTGACGGTCACGTCGATGGAAGATAAGCGCCAGGCGTTGTTGGCCGGTTTAGGCGTGGCAACGATGCCGTATCCGCTGGTGGAAAAAGATATTGCCGAGGGGCGTTTACGGGTGGTAAGCCCGGAATATACCAACGAAGTGGAAATCATCATGGCGTGGCGTCGCGACAGCATGGGCGAAGCGAAGTCGTGGTGTCTGCGGGAAATTCAGAAGCTGCTGGCGGTTAAGTAGTGTTTTCCCCCCCTCACCCTAACCCTCTCCCTCAGGGAGAGGGAACTGACCGTGCAGAACTGAAAAACCTGCTCTGGTTTTCTCCCTCTCCCTGTGGGAGAGGGCCGGGGTGAGGGGGAAAATCGCCCTACGAATTCAACTTCGGATCCGCCCCAAAGCGGTTTTCACCCGGCGTGCCTGACTGGCAGTTGAAAATGATAATCACCAGCCAGCCGATAATCGGGATGATCAGCAGCAACAGCCACCATGCCGAACGGTCGGTATCATGCAGACGGCGGAACTGAACGGCCCACCAGGGCAGGAAAATCAGCACACCATAAATTGTTGTCAGAATGCCTTCACCGCTGGCGCGTTGCCAGCCCAGCATCTTATCAAGAATACCCAGCACCAGCGTAAAGATGACGTTGACCAGAATAAACATCCAGTACTCTTTACGGCGCGCGCGGCCCCCAAAACCGATGTAATTTCGTAGAACTTTGAGATACCAATCCATTTTTTGCCTCAGCTATGCGTTAATCACTTGTTTTCTAAGCGATCGAATTAAGAATAGCCGTGAATGAAATGGTGGTAAATATTGGTGTCACCAATTAATAGGGCATCCCGGAGGATGCCCTGTGTCATTAGCGGAAGCGCTCATCACGCCCGTGCGGCTCGTCAAGATCCTGCCACGGCCCAATGGAAATGATTCCCGTTGGGTTAATGGTTTTATGGCTGCGGAAATAGTGGTTGCGGATATGGTCGAAATTCACCGTCTCGGCAATCCCCGGCATCTGATAGATATCGCGCATAAAACCGTGCAGATTCAGGTAATCGCTGATGCGGTGTTTGTCGCACTTAAAGTGCGTCACATAAACCGGATCAAAGCGGATCAGCGTCGTCCACAGGCGAATATCGGCTTCAGTAAGCTGATTGCCTGTCAGGTAACGATGCTGGCCGAGGATCTGTTCCAGACGTTCCAGCGAGGTAAACACTTTCTCTACCGCATCGCTGTAGGCCTCCTGGCTGGTGGCAAAACCGGCCTTGTAGACGCCATTATTCACGGTGTCGTAGATCCAGCCGTTCAGTTCGTCAATCTGTTCACGCAGGGCAACGGGGTAGTAGTCACCCGCTTTCGCGCCCAGACCATCGAAGGCCGTATTGAACATACGAATGATTTCAGCGGATTCGTTGCTGACGATAGTATGATTTTTCTTATCCCACAGAACCGGCACGGTGACACGACCGGTGTAGTGCGGGTCGGCGTGCAGGTAGAGTTGATAAAGGAATTCATGCTGATACAGCGCATCGCCGGTTGCCGCCGGGAAGCTGTCATCGAAAGTCCAGCCATTTTCCAGCATCAGCGGGTTGACCACGGACACGGAGATAAAGGGTTCCAGGCCTTTCAGCTTGCGCAGAATCAGCGTGCGGTGCGCCCACGGACAGGCGAGCGACACGTACAGGTGATAGCGATCTTTCTCAGCGGCAAACCCGCCGACGCCCGATGGGCCTGCTTCGCCATCCGCAGTGAGCCAGTTACGGAATGCCGAGACCGAACGTTGAAATTTTCCCCCGGTGGATTTGGTGTCATACCAGGTGTCATGCCAGACGCCGTCAATCAGTTGTCCCATTTTTCTCTCCTTCAGATAGCAAAAGCGAGGAGATGTCTCCTCGCTTTAATTCATTCAGTATAGTGCGATTACCATTTTTTATTCAGCACACGGTCGATGCTGAATGCGCCCGGGCCAGTGATGGCCAGCAGCAGGAAACCGCCTGCGATGGTGAGGTTTTTCATAAACATCAGCGAGTTTACGCCTTCCGCAAAGTTACTGTGGAACAGGAATGCGGTCAGGATGGTAAAGCCCGCGGTAAACAGCGCGGTGGTACGGGTCAGGAAGCCAAACAGCACTGCCAGACCGCCGCCAAACTCAAGCAGGATAACCAGCGGCAGCATAAAGCCAGGGACGCCCATCGCTTCCATATATTGCTGTGTACCCGCATAACCGGTGATTTTGCCCCAACCTGCGGTAATGAACAGAATTGGCATCAGAATGCGCGCTACCAGTACACCAACATCTTCTAATTTTTTCATCTTAAAACTCCAGGAAACCCATCGGGCGAACAATGTTATTTATTGTGCAAATACACGTTGATGCCGTGTGCCTGCTGTCGATGGAAAGAAGAATACCCGCGGCCTGGATCAATTGTTAGCAAGGAAAACTGTCGAATTTCTTCAAAAATTCTGAGTAATGCAATGCAAGATGAATATTTTTGTCGAGGCGGATCGGGGAGTGGTGAATTGCCTGCTGTCGGCGAGGGCGATCGGCAGGATACCTGGTGCAGGAAATCACGGTGCTGTCAGATGATGGGATCGCCACGCATAGGCGAATGGCGGTGCTGGAATTTCTGCAAAAGCATATTCGCCGCCGCGAAGGTTTCAGTAAAGGTCTTGATAAAGGGTTTGCTAAGGGCGAACGCAACGCCAAATCGCCCAGGCACTATTTGCCAGCGATATCGACGTGGCAATCATCGCCAAAACCACCGGCCTGACTGTTGCCGAGATAGAAGCACTCGCCTGAAAACAAGGCCCGGCATTGTGTACCGGGCCTGTATCAGATTAACGTAGCGTCGTTTTCACCAGCCGCCATGCGCTCCAGAGACTGAACCCGCGCCGAGCCCAGCGAACCAGTCTGTTTGGCTGGCGCAGGCCCCAGACGGCGAACACGCCGCTACCAGCCAGCGCCCAGGTTCGCAGGCTGAGCAGCATCGCCCATTTGCGGTCGTAGACCTGAGTGAGTTCCAGCCAGTCGCGTCGGCCCGCACTTAAGTCCAGCCGCTGTTGCTGAATCTGGCTCAGCAAATACGCCTTACGCGCCTCACGCTCCTTTCGGTTACTCACGGTCATCCTCCAGCAATGCCCGGTCATTGGCCAGCTCATGGCGCGTATGTCGCAGCAAGGTTGAGTGCCGCACTTTTCGTAGCGTCCAGAGCCCGCCGATTAATGCCAGCACCAGTAAGGTCACGGTGGTGCCAATCATCACGTTCAGCCGATACTGCGGATCGACCGCCCAGATAATGAGCACCAGCAGGCTCATCAGGCCGAAAGCGGCAAACAGCAACGTTAAGCCAACCAGCAGGAGTAGCTGGAAGATATTCGCTTTCTCTTCTTCCAGCTCCACCACCGCCAGGCGCACCCGCGTTTCCACCATTTGCACCAGTACGGTCACCAGGCGTTGGCCGATGCCGAGGATATTTTTCCCTGGGCCTTGTGTGTGTTGATAATCCGCCATTATTAGCGACGCGTCAGCAGCACACCCAGAACCAGACCAACCGCCGCGCCAATGCCGACGCCGGTCCACGGGTTTTCACGCACGTAGCCATCGGCACGCGCGGCGGCTTCGCGGGTCTGTTTAGCCAGCGCATCGCTGGTTTCACCCAGACGATGACGGCTCTCTTTCAGCGCGCTTTCCGCTTTACTGCGTAATTTGCTGATCTCTTCTTTCGACTTATCAGAGGAGCTATTCAGTACTTCTTCCAGGGTGTCAGCCAGTGATTTCAGTTCCGCGCGCAGGTTATCTGCATTGGTATCTTTAGACATGATGCTCTCCTGTTTGAATGTCCATGTGCTTAGTACTGGCGAGACTCCAGTTCTTTAAGCTCGTGCTGTGATTCCGCGAGTTTGCGTTCGCGTTTGGCAATTTTATCCGCATCGCCTTTTTGCTTTGCTTCCTGCAGGTCACGCTGACGTTCGGCGATCTCCTCTTTCTGCTCGGCAATTTTTTCCTGATGCTCAGCGCGTAACTGACTGTCGGAACAGTTAGCTTTAACCTCGCTCAACGCTTTTTTCAGGCCATTAATGCGGTTTTGATTGTTATGCTTTTCGGCATAGCTGATCTCACGCTGGATGTCCTGTTCTTTCTCCTGGCACAGCGTCGTTGCGCTTGCCCCGGCGGTGAGGGAAAGAAGTGCGATGGTCAGTGCGATGCGGTATTTCATGTAAGAAACCTTCCATTGTGTTAAGTACATCAGGAATGTACGGGTTCCAGTAAAGAGGGGTAAAAGATTACGCCCACTTACTCAAGCATAGTTAGAAAATCGGGAAATCACCAAAGCCAGTGATTAGATACAGAATTATCCAAAGCGATGCGGCGTGTCGCGCAACAGCGAAAGCCAGGTGGTGGCATCGCGATCGTCATCCTGCTGAGCGATGATGTACTCGTGCGGGAGCGTGCTGTCGAGCACCTTTTTGGCTGCGGCGCTCTGTGCGCTGGACTCGAATTTAATGAGTAGCGCATCTTTTTGCGGCGTGATGCTTTTGAACTGTATGCCGTTAGCATCCAGATGATGCCAGATGGAGAAGCCATCCGGCATGCTGGTGCCCTGATTGAGTGGGCGAATCGCCAGCGTGGACTCTTTCTGCTGTAATGTCGCGCAGAGCCAGAGAATGGCGCAAAACAGCAGTAATGCGCCAAGGCTCAGGGTAAACCGACGTAGCGTGACCTGTTTCAGCCCCATTATGAGCTCCGGTTGCCGTATTTTTTCTTCCACAGAACAACCAGCGAACCGACCAGGCCAATGATCAACAGGGCGACTGGCAACAGCATCAGACATGACATCAGCGCATCTTCATACTTCAGGAACACCGGCGTTTTGCCAAGCAGGTATCCCAGTGAAGTGAGGATAAGCACCCAAAGCAGGCCGCTCATCCAGTTAAAGAACTGGAAGCGTGCATTGCTCAGGCCGGATATCCCGGCGATAGTTGGCAGCAGGGTACGCACAAAGGCGATAAAGCGGCCAATCAGCAGCGCCGAGAGCCCATGCTTGTGGAACAAATGATGGGCGCGCTGGTGATAGTGAGCAGGAAGATGGGAAAGCCAGTTCTGCACAATGCGCGTATTCCCCAGCCATCGCCCCTGAATGTAACTGAGCCAACAGCCCAGGCTTGCGGCGGTGGTGAGCAACAAAATAGTTTGTGGGAAACCCAGCGCGCCTTTGGCAATCAGAACGCCAATCAACACCAGCAGGCTATCGCCCGGCAGGAAGGCGGCAGGTAACAATCCGTTCTCAAGGAACAGGATCATAAACAAAACAAAGTAGAGCATGCCAATCATGGACGGATTCGACAGGGTTTCGAAATCCTGGCTCCATAATGCATTTAATAACTGGGATAATAGTTCCATTCACGATTCCTGGTACAACGATTAACGTAACGCCTGAACGAACTGCGACATTGTTTATATTTTAATCGGTCGCGGTAAACACATCCGTGTTAATGGCGAAGTAAGCAATTGCTAACTTACAGAACGACAAAATGCATCTAATTGTAACAAACGCCTGAGTTTTGCGTCACAGATTTTGCAGTTTGTTGAGGATTGATTTTGCGGGTTGCGTGGGTGAGAGGCGAGGGTATTTACAAAGGCTGACACTATATATGTTTTGCTTACCCACAATAAACGTCAGGCCAGTCTGAAGACGGGCCTGAGAAGGGATTCGGGAAGATTATTTCGTGCCGTTGGCGGCCGTGTCGAGGTGCACAACCGGGTTTTCGGCGAACAGGTAGCGGTCAGCATTAAATTCGAAGTCATCGCTGGTTTCGTTAAACAGCATCAGCTTGGTGTTTTCCAGATGCTGCCACATCGCCAGTTTGGCGGCATGCGGATCTTTGCGGATGAGCGCTTTCAGGATTTGGTCGTGATCATCGCACCAGTTATCGACCGTACGCGCATCAATATGCTCATGCAGTTTTTTCCAGTACGGGTTATGGCTGCGCTGGGTCCACATTTTCTCGACGATGGCGGCAAGGGCGGTATTCTGCGTGGCCAGCGCAACCTGAATGTGGAACTGCAGATCCCACTCGGAGTCGCGGAAACACTTCTCGTTGCGCGCTTTGTCCTGGATCTCCATCAGCTTCATGATGTCCTGCTTGGTCACCTGCGTGGCGGCAAACTCGGCAATATTACTTTCAATGAGCTGGCGAGCCTGCAGCAGTTCGAACGGGCCATAATTGGCGAATTCCATCGATTCGTCTGGCGCCTGCTGATGGCGTGGCGTATTGGAAATAACATGGATGCCGGAACCTTTACGTACTTCAACGTAGCCTTCGACTTCCAGCATAATAATGGCTTCGCGAACCACCGTCCGACTCACGCATTTTTCGTCAGCGATAAAGCGCTCGGCAGGCAGTTTGTCGCCCACGAGATAGACACCTTGCTCAATGCGCTCTTTCAGCTCAGCGGCAAGTTGCTGATATAAACGACGTGCGTCAGTGATTTCCATATTCTCTCCAGGCAGGGTACGGCAGATTAGATTTGTTATACCACTTTTACGAGACTCTCACCATAATACGGCATGAAAAAAGCCGCCCGGAGGCGGCTTTCATCACATCTCGCTAAACATCAAACTAGCTTTGTGTCGCCGGTTGATGCGTTTCTTGCTCAACCTCGTCAGCCGGTTTGTTTTTCAGCACCGTCCAGATAACCAGCGCACCCAACAGGTCAAATACCGCCAGTACCGCGAACAGCGGGCTGAAGCCGATGGTATCAGCCAGCGCACCGACGACCAGTGCGAACAGAGTACTTGCCAGCCAGGCGGACATCCCGGTCAGGCCGTTAGCCGTAGCCACTTCGTTACGACCGAATACGTCAGAAGAGAGCGTAATCAGCGCGCCAGACAGTGCCTGGTGAGCAAAGCCACCGATGCACAGCAGGCCGATTGCCACGTACGGGCTGGTGAACAGACCAATCATGCCTGGGCCAATCATCAGCAGGGCGCCCAGCGTCACAACCATCTTACGGGAAACAATCAGGTTCACACCAAACCAACGCTGGAACAGCGGCGGCAGGTAACCGCCAACGATACAGCCCAGGTCAGCAAACAGCATTGGCATCCAGGCGAACATAGCGATTTCTTTCAGGTTAAAGCCATAAACTTTAAACATGAACAGGGGGATCCAGGCGTTGAAAGTACCCCAGGCCGGTTCTGCCAGGAAGCGCGGCAGGGCGATACCCCAGAACTGGCGGTTACGCAGGATCTGAGCGACGGACATTTTCTTCGCCGTACCCACCTGATGCTGTGCTTCCTGACCATTAATGATGTAGTCGCGTTCTTCGTCAGTCAGTTTTTTCTGGTCACGCGGGTGTTTGTAGAAGATAAGCCAGGCCATTGCCCATGCGAAGCTCAGCACACCAGAGATAATAAATGCCATCTGCCAGCTGTGCATGACGATTGCCCATACCACCAACGGAGGCGCAATCATCGCACCGATAGAGGAGCCGACGTTGAAGTAACCCACCGCGATAGAACGCTCTTTTGCCGGGAACCATTCGGAGCTCGCTTTCAGGCCAGCCGGGATCATTGCCGCTTCTGCCGCACCGACCGCACCACGTGCCAGCGCCAGTCCCCCCCAGCTACCTGCCAGCGCGGTTGCACCGCAGAAGACAGCCCAGGCAACGGCGAAGAAGGCGTAACCAATTTTGGTGCCCAGAATATCCAGCACATAACCGGCTACAGGCTGCATCACCGTATAGGCCGCGGAGTAAGCGGCAATGATATAGGAGTATTGCTGTGTAGAAATGTGCAGCTCTTCCATCAGGGTTGGAGCAGCAGCTGCAACGGTATTACGCGTCAGGTAGCCCAGCACGGTGCCCAGCGTCACCAGTGCGATCATGTACCAACGTAATCCTTTAATTTTACGCATGTAAACCTCATCGTGTCGTTATTCCGCATTTTCATACGGTCTTCATCCAGTACTACGGGAGGATGTCTCAATCGAGGGGCTTACCGGGAGAACCCGGTACGACCCGAACCTTGCCTTCGTACTCGTGCTTAATTCGGTATCCGTACCGTTAAGTCAGTTGAATTTTTCACCAACATGCATTCCGTCGGCTTATGTTTGACGGGGTGCACAATAACTTGTCATACAACTTTAAAAGGTGAATGCTGTCACAAAAGAGGTAATTTGAGTGTGGATATAGGTGGTAGGGCTTAAAACCAGTCGTGGCGCGGCTTGTGGCGCTTTTTTTAGTTTTTTAATGTCATTTTTTGTCAATTTTTATTGATCTAACTCACGAAAAAATCTTCGGCTTGGCGAAATTGGTGTGATAACTTTGTCAGCATTACAGATAAACATCTGACCACTCGTGAGAGGAAGACGATAATGACCCCGTTTATGACTGAAGATTTTCTGTTAGATACCGAATTTGCCCGCCGTCTGTACCACGACTACGCAAAAGATCAGCCGATTTTTGACTATCATTGCCACCTGCCGCCGCAGCAGATTGCTGAAAACTATCGTTTTAATAACCTGTATGACATCTGGTTGAAAGGCGATCACTACAAATGGCGCGCCATGCGTACCAACGGTGTGGCAGAGCGTCTGTGCACCGGTGACGCATCCGATAGGGAAAAATTTGATGCGTGGGCGGCGACCGTACCACACACTATCGGCAACCCGTTATACCACTGGACGCACCTCGAACTGCGTCGTCCGTTTGGCATCACTGGCAAACTGCTTTCGCCGTCTACCGCCGACGAAATCTGGAACGAATGCAACGAACTGCTGGCGCAGGACAAATTCTCCGCGCGCGGCATCATGCAGCAGATGAACGTGAAAATGGTCGGCACCACCGATGACCCGATCGACTCGCTGGAACACCACGCGACCGTGGCGAAAGACAGCACCTTCTCCATCAAAGTGCTGCCAAGCTGGCGTCCGGATAAAGCGTTCAACATTGAACAGGCCACCTTCAACGACTACATGGCGAAGCTGGGTGAAGTGTCTGATACCGATATCCGTCGTTTCACCGACCTGCAAAGCGCGCTGACCAAACGTCTCGACCACTTCGCCGCACACGGCTGTAAAGTGTCTGACCACGCGCTGGATGTGGTGATGTTTGCCGAAGCGAGCGAAGCCGAGCTGGATAGCATCCTGGCGCGTCGTCTGGCGGGTGAGACCCTGAGCGAGCATGAAGTCGCGCAGTTCAAAACGGCTGTGCTGGTGTTCCTCGGCGCAGAATACGCGCGTCGCGAATGGGTACAGCAGTACCACATTGGCGCGCTGCGGAATAACAACCTGCGTCAGTTCAAGCTGCTGGGCGCGGATGTCGGTTTCGACTCCATCAACGACCGCCCGATGGCGGAAGAGCTCTCCAAACTGCTGAGCAAACAGAATGAACAGAATCTGCTGCCGAAAACCATCCTGTACTGTCTGAACCCGCGTGACAACGAAGTGCTGGGCACCATGATCGGTAACTTCCAGGGTGAAGGAATGCCGGGCAAAATGCAGTTCGGTTCCGGCTGGTGGTTCAACGACCAGAAAGACGGTATGGAACGTCAGATGACTCAGCTCGCACAACTGGGCCTGCTGAGCCGCTTTGTTGGCATGCTGACCGATAGCCGCAGCTTCCTGTCTTATACCCGTCATGAATACTTCCGTCGCATTCTGTGCCAGATGATTGGCCGCTGGGTGACTGCGGGCGAAGCGCCAGCGGATATCAACCTGCTGGGCGAGATGGTGAAAAATATTTGCTTTAACAATGCGCGTGACTACTTCGCCATTGAACTGAACTAAGGTCCGGGGTTGATATGCAATACATCAAGATCCATGCGCTGGATAACGTTGCGGTAGCATTAGCGGATTTGGCTGAAGGCACGGAAGTCACGGTCGACAACCAGACGGTAACGCTCCGTCAGGCGGTAGCGCGTGGGCATAAATTCACGTTGTGCCCTATCGCCAAAGGTGAAAACGTCATTAAGTATGGTTTACCCATTGGTCATGCGCTGGTGGATATTGCCGCGGGTGAACATATTCACTCGCACAATACGCGTACCAATCTGAGCGACCTGGATACGTATAGCTATCAACCCGATTTCCAGCCTGAAGCGGCGCAAGCGGCAGATCGCGATATCAATATTTATCGTCGCGCTAACGGTGACGTTGGGGTGCGTAACGAACTCTGGATCCTGCCGACGGTGGGCTGTGTGAACGGCATCGCCCGTCAGATCCAGACGCGTTTCCTGAAAGAGACGAATGACGCTGAAGGTACTGACGGCGTGCATCTCTTCAGCCACACTTACGGCTGCTCTCAGCTGGGCGACGACCACATTAATACCCGTACCATGCTGCAAAACATGGTGCGTCACCCTAACGCGGGTGCGGTGCTGGTGATTGGTCTTGGCTGTGAAAACAACCAGGTTGATGCCTTCCGCGAAACGCTGGGTGAGTTTGATGCCGACCGCGTGCACTTTATGATTTGCCAACACCAGGACGATGAAGTGGAAGCGGGGATTGCGCATCTCCATCAGCTGTACAATGTGATGCGTAACGATCAACGCGTACCGGGCAAGCTGAGCGAGCTGAAGTTTGGCCTCGAGTGCGGCGGTTCCGATGGCCTCTCCGGGATCACCGCCAACCCGATGCTGGGTCGCTTCTCCGACTACGTGATTGCCAACGGCGGCACCACGGTGCTGACCGAAGTGCCGGAAATGTTTGGCGCGGAACAGCTTCTGATGAGCCACTGCCGTGACGAAGCGACGTTTGAGAAACTGGTCACCATGGTCAATGACTTCAAGCAGTACTTCATTGCCCATGATCAGCCTATCTACGAGAACCCATCACCGGGCAACAAGGCGGGGGGTATCACCACGCTGGAAGATAAATCGCTGGGCTGCACGCAGAAAGCGGGCTCCAGCCAGGTGGTGGATGTGCTGCGCTACGGTGAGCGTCTGAAAACGCCGGGTCTGAACCTGTTGAGTGCGCCGGGTAACGATGCGGTTGCCACCAGCGCGCTGGCGGGTGCGGGCTGCCACATGGTGCTGTTCAGTACCGGTCGCGGTACGCCGTACGGCGGTTTTGTGCCGACGGTGAAAATCGCTACCAACAGTGAACTGGCGGCGAAGAAAAAACACTGGATCGACTTCGACGCGGGTCAGTTGATTCACGGCAAAGCGATGCCGCAGCTGCTGAACGAGTTTGTGGATGCGATTGTCGATTTTGCCAACGGCAAACAGACCTGCAATGAGCGTAACGATTTCCGTGAACTGGCAATCTTTAAGAGCGGCGTCACATTGTAATAAAAATGTGATCTGATACGATAAAACGGCGTTTCACTTCCTGAAACGCCGTTTTTTTATGGTGTTCAATAAGGACTTCTCCATGACTGCGTATTGGCTTGCCCAGGGCGTAGGGGTACTCGCGTTTTTAATCGGTATCACCACTTTCATCAACCGTGATGAGCGGCGCTTTAAGTTTCAGCTCTCTCTCTACAGTGCGACGATTGGCGTGCATTTTTTTCTGATGGGGGCAATCCCGGCGGGAATGAGCGCGGAGCTCAACGTCATCCGCACCCTCATTTCGGTGTACACCCGCCGCATCTGGGTAATGTTTGTATTTATCGCCCTGACGCTGATTCTGGGGCTCAGCAAGCTGCACCACGCGATGGAACTGCTGCCCATTGCCGGTACGGTGGCCAGTACGTGGGCGTTGTTTCGTTGTAAAGGGTTGTCGGTGCGCTGCGTGATGTGGTGCTCAACGGCCTGCTGGGTTATCCATAACTTTTGGCTTGGCTCAATAGGCGGAACCATGATTGAGGGAAGTTTTCTGGTGATGAACGGCCTGAATATCATCCGTTTCTGGCGCATGCAGCGTCGCGGGATTGATCCGTTCAACGTCGAGAAGAAAGTACAGAAAGAAAGCCCCTCCGCCTGATGGCGAAGGGGAAAAGCATTAGCCCCGCAGCGCGTCCTTCGCCAGGCGAGCATCTTCTGCCTGGCAAACGGCGGCGGTGAACATCACGTCGGTGGAGGAGTTGATTGCAGTTTCGCAGGAGTCCTGCAATACGCCGATGATAAAGCCGACAGCCACCACCTGCATGGCGATTTCGTTCGGAATGCCGAACATATTGCAGGCCAGCGGGATCAGCAGCAGTGAACCCCCCGCCACACCCGATGCGCCGCAGGCGCACAGGGATGCCACCACACTTAGCAGCAGCGCTGTCGGCAGGTCAACCGGAATGCCCAGTGTATGCACCGCCGCCAGTGTGAGCACGGTGATGGTAATTGCCGCGCCAGCCATGTTCACTGTCGCACCCAGCGGAATGGAAACCGAGTAAGTATCGCGATCCAGATTCAGCTTCTCGCACAGCGACATATTCACTGGAATGTTCGCCGCAGAACTGCGGGTGAAGAAGGCGGTCACGCCGCTTTCACGCAGGCAGGTAAAGACCAGCGGATACGGGTTGCGGCGGATTTGCAGCCATACCAGCAGCGGGTTGATCACCAGCGCCACGACGGCCATACAGCCGACCAGCACCAGCAGAATTTGCGCGTAGCCCCACAGCGCGGAAAAACCGGTGGTGGCGAGGGTGGAAGAGACCAGGCCGAAGATACCAATTGGCGCAAAGCGAATCACCACCTTAACAATAAAGGTGACCGCGTTGGACATATCGTTGACCAGGTTTTTGGTGGTGTCATTGCTGTGACGCAGGGCGAAGCCCAGACCCACGGCCCACACCAGAATCCCGATGTAGTTCGCATTAATCAGGGCATGAATCGGGTTGGCGACGATACTCATCAGCAACCCGTGCATCACCTGTACAATACCTGTTGGCGGGGTAATGTCCGTCGCGCCGGTTGTGAGTTGAAGCGTGGAGGGGAACATAAAGCTCACCACCACCGCAGTTAACGCCGCCGAGAAGGTGCCCAGCAAATACATCCACAGAATAGGGCGGATATTGGTTTTTTGCCCTTGTTGATGGTTAGCAATCGAGGCCATAACCAGCGTGAGTACCAGTACCGGCGCGACCGCTTTCAGGGCGCCAACAAAAAGCGTACCGAGCAGGCCCGTGGCTTCCGCAGCCGGTTTTGAAATTAATGCCAGCGCGATACCCAGCACCAGACCAATCAATATTTGTTTTACCAGACTTCCCTGCACCAGGCGGCGAAAGAAGCTGGAAGACGGAGATGTCGTCATGAATGTATTCCTTCCAGTGATGTAATGTGCCATCCCGGTTACGAGTTATTTGTCTCGTTTATGTCAGGATGTAAAAAAATGTTTGCCTGGTTGAGTATAAGGAAAGTTGGCTGGCGGGGAAGCGTAAAATGCTGGAATTTACGCGGTGCATCATATTTTTTAACTTTAGTTTTACATCGCTGCCGGGCAGCGTACTGCTGCCCGGCGGAAAAGCTTAAGCTTGCTGATTCTTCTTGTCGTTCTGGTGGTTCACCCAGGCGTTGATAAGCAGCGTCAATACCAGAATGCCGCCCACCACGCCCAGCGAAATCGCGATAGGGATGTGGTAGAAATCGACGATCAGCATCTTGATACCGATAAACACCAGGATCACTGCCAGGCCATATTTGAGCATCGAGAAGCGCTCTGCCACGCCCGCCAGCAGGAAGTACATGGCACGCAGGCCAAGGATCGCGAACAAGTTAGAGGTCAGTACGATAAACGGATCGGTGGTGACCGCGAAGATCGCCGGGATGCTATCAACGGCGAAGATAATGTCGCTGAACTCGACCAGAATCAGCACCAGTAATAGCGGTGTGGCGTAGATAACACCTTTTTGGCGCACAAAGAAGTGCTCGCCCTCTATCTTATCGGTCATGCGCAGATGGCCGCGCAGCCAGCGTACCAGCGGTTTATCGCCAATGCCGCTCTCATCCTCTTTTGCCAGCGCCATCTTGATACCGGTGAACAGCAGGAATGCGCCGAACACATACAGCAGCCATTCAAACTGGGTGATAAGCCAGCTACCGGCGAAGATCATGATCGT
This sequence comes from Pseudocitrobacter sp. RIT415, assembly GCF_003057695.2. Classification (NCBI taxonomy): domain Bacteria; kingdom Pseudomonadati; phylum Pseudomonadota; class Gammaproteobacteria; order Enterobacterales; family Enterobacteriaceae; genus Pseudocitrobacter; species Pseudocitrobacter sp. RIT415. Next base: position 178,082 of record NZ_QBJC02000003.1, read on the forward strand.
ACGCAGCACAATCGCACCTAATACACCATAAACCAGCACGCGGCGTTGCAGCGCTGCCGGAACCGAGAAGTAGCTGAACAACATCAACCAGACGAAGACGTTATCCACGGCCAGCGATTTCTCAATCAGATAACCGGTAAGGAAAGCGAGAGCCTGCGGATCGGCAACCGCGCGACCCTGAGTTTCCGCCAGATACCACCAGAAGGCAGCGTTGAACAACAACGAGAGCGTGACCCAGACGATAGACCAGGCTGCAGCCTGCTTCATGGTCATGGCGTTAGCGCCGCGTCGACCCTGCAACATCAGGTCGATGGCTAACATAATCACGACGACGACAGCGAATCCGCCCCACAGCAACGGTGTGCCGACACTATTCATAGATATTTTCCTTACGCATAAAAAAACGGCTGATGTCGAAAGACGTCAGCCGCTGCTTTTTTATGCATAGACCTCGCCTTCCGGCAAGGTCTCACTTACAACAAAAAGTATGCCCTTCAAACGGTTATCCGAAGGTGCATACGTTTTATTGCCCGGCGACCGGATATGGTTTTTCACATATCGTAATGACGGCCCACCGGCAAGGAAGTTACTCCCCTTTGCAGGTTACAAAATATTACAGACCATCAATGGCGTCAATGGCCTGTAACATCCGTTTTACATAGCTTTACGCTGGTACCTGCTCACTGATGTCATCAGCAGGGAAGGTGACACCCGTTTGGCGGCGAATCTCCGTTTGCAGTTTTGCCGTGGTACGGCTGACGGCAAGACCAGGATGGTTCACTTCATTGGTTTCCACCAGACGGGCAAAGACCTCTGCTTCATACAGCATAGTATTAATATGCTGCGGTTGAGAGAGATCCTGCGCTTTGCCGCCGCGCGGCACGAAGGTGACCTTCTGGCATTCGGAAATCTTCTCGATGACCAGTGAACCCTCTTCGCCCTGAATTTCGCTCGGCAGCACCGAGTCACTTACTTTTGAGTGCTGCAAAGTGACGCTGAAATCGCCGTAGTCGAGCACCACCAGACCGTGTGCATCCACACCGCTTTCCAGCAGGCTCGCCGATGCCTGTACGCCGTGCGGCTCGCCCCACAGCGCAACCGCCGAGGCCAGGCAATAAAAACCGATATCCATAATCGAACCGTTGGAGAACGCCGGATTAAAGGTATTTGGATTCTCGCCATCGAGATAACGCTGATAGCGTGAAGAGTACTGACAGTAGTTGATAAGCGCTTTACGCACCTTGCCTACTTTACTGAGCGACTGCTGCAACAGCAGGAAATTCGGCAGGCTGGCGGTTTTAAACGCCTCGAACAGCACCACCTGATTTTCGCGTGCGGTTTCAATCGCGGCTTCCACTTCGCGCAGGTTCGAGGCCAGCGGCTTCTCGCAAATTACATGCTTTTTATGGCGCAAGAACAGTTGAGTTTGTGGGAAATGGAGCGAGTTCGGGCTGGCGATGTATACCGCATCGATGGCATCGCTTTGCGCCATCGCTTCAAGCGAAGTAAAAAGATGCTCGACGGGGTAATCGTTGGCGAACGTTTGGGCCTGCTCAAGGCTGCGGGAGTAGATAGCGGTAAGCTTATATTTGCCGGTCTCGTGGGCGGCATCGACAAACTGTTTGGTTATCCAGTTTGTGCCAATAACTGCGAAACGTATCATAGACGCTGACGTGCTCCATAAAAGGGGATCTTCCTTCAATGTAGCACGCTGGCGTGACAAAATGAGTGCGCAGTAACGCACTTATTTCGTGGCGGGGCAACCGTGCTCGCTGTTCGGGCCAATCATGACCGTCGGGCCGAGATATTTGGGCTGACGGTGGAGGATTGTTGCATCAATCACTGCGCTGACGCGGGCGAGTTTTTCGCGCAGACGCACCAGCTTGCCGCGGCCTTGATCCAAATCCTCAGCGTTATAGCCGATGGCATCAATGCCATATTGCTTCGCCAGCCAGATGGCGCGTTGATTATGGAATTCCTGTGAGATAATCGTGATGTTATTTTCACCAAAGACTTTATTGGCGCGCACGACGGAGTCGAGAGTGGAGAATCCAGCGTAGTCACAGAAGATAGCGCTGGCGGGCACGCCTTTGGCGATCAACGCCTGCTGCATGCCGGAAGACTCATCGTAATTTTTACGGCTATTATCGCCGCTCACCAGCAGCCATTTTACTTTCCCGGAATGATACAGTTCCGCAGCGGCGTTAATTCGCCGGGTGAAGTAGTTGTTGCCCGGTTTGGCGCCTAACAGCAATCCCACATTACGCACAGGGATAGCGTTAACATCATTCCACGTCAGGTGCTCGCTCGTCTTGACTATCTCCCGGTTGGCGAAAAATATCATGGCAATAGCCGCAAACAATAGAAAACAGGCGAACCTGAACATGCGTCGAGAGCAAATAATGTGACGAAGAAAACGGGCTAGCGCGCGCAGCATTGAGCGTTATCCTTAACAAAAGCGGGGGGAAGACGATTGTAGACGTTAGTGGATAAAATCATAACGATCCGCTATCGATTTCAGATTTTGCCTTGCCCCAGCGACATCTGTGTCAGCCACAACCGGGTATCAAACTCCAGTTGGTGATACTGCGGTTCCATATGGCAGCAAAGCTGGTAAAACGCTTTGTCGTGCTCTTTCTCTTTCAGATGCGCTAATTCATGCACCACAATCATGCGCAGGAACGGCTCTGGCGCGGTGCGAAAAACGGTGGCAACGCGAATCTCCGCTTTGGCTTTTAGCTTTCCGCCCTGCACGCGCGAAACGGCGGTATGCAGGCCCAGCGCGTTTTTCAGCACATGGATCTTATTGTCATACATCACCTTATTAATGGGTGGCGCGTTGCGCAGATACTGGCTTTTCAGATCCTGTGTGTACTGCCACAGCGCTTTATCGGTGGCGAAATCGTGCGTGCCGGGATAGCGCTTTGCCAGCACGGTACCCAGACGCCCTTCTGCAATAAGCGTGCGCACTTGTGCCAGCAGGTGTTCCGGGTAGCCCTGGAGATAAGTTAGTTGCGTCATCACAGCCCCAAATCGGATTAAAAAGTGTATACTCACGCACCCTTTTCAGGGATAACGCCAAATTTTACCATTCTGGAGGGCCGATGAGCCACATAGACAACGGTTTCCGTTCACTGAACCTGAAACGTTTCCCGGAGACGGACGACGTCAACCCGCTACAGGCGTGGGAAGCGGCGGATGAGTATCTGCTGCAGCAGTTGGACGACACCGAAATCAACGGCCCGGTCCTGATTTTTAACGACAGCTTCGGTGCACTGAGCTGCGCGCTGGCAGAGCATAAGCCGTACAGCATCGGCGACTCTTACGTCAGCGAGCTGGGCACGCGTGAAAACCTGCGCCATAACGACATTGACGAATCCAGCGTCAGATTTCTCGACAGCACCGCAGAATATCCATCCGCGCCTGCCGTTGTGCTGATTAAAATCCCGAAAACGCTGGCGCTGCTGGAGCAACAACTGCGCGCGCTGCGTGAGGTCGTGACCCCGCAAACCCGCATTATCGGCGGTGCGAAAGCGCGTGATATTCATAACTCTACGCTGGCGCTGTTCGAGAAAATCCTCGGCACCACGACCACCACACTTGCGTGGAAAAAAGCGCGCCTGATCAACTGCACCTTCACGAAGCCGGCGCTGGCCGATGAGTCGCAAATCGTGAGTTGGCCGCTGGAAGGTACCTCGTGGACCATTCATAACCACGCGAATGTCTTCTCTCGCACCGGTCTGGATATCGGCGCACGCTTCTTTATCGAGCATCTGCCGGAAAACCTGGAAGGTGAGATTGTTGATCTCGGCTGTGGCAACGGGGTGATTGGCATGACGCTGCTGGAAAAAAATCCAGAAGCGACGGTGGTATTTGTGGATGAATCACCGATGGCGGTCGCCTCCAGCCGCCTTAACGTTGAAAGTAACCTGCCGGACGCGATTGACCGCTGCGAGTTTATGATCAACAACGCGCTCTCTGGCGTCGAACCGTTCCGCTTCAACGCGGTACTGTGCAACCCGCCGTTCCACCAGCAGCATGCGCTGACCGATAATGTGGCCTGGGAAATGTTCCATCATGCACGTCGCTGCCTGAAAATTAACGGTGAGCTGTATATCGTGGCTAACCGTCATCTCGACTATTTCCATAAGCTGAAGAAGATTTTCGGCAACTGCACCACTATCGCCACCAACAGCAAGTTTGTGGTGCTGAAAGCGGTGAAGCTGGGGCGTCGTCGTTAAGGCGAATCCTTCACTCCGGCCCTCTCCCATAGGGAGAGGGAGCAAAACCTCCGCTTCTGGAAGCGTGCTCGCAGCATTAAAATTCTCCATTTCCCTTCTCTTGTATCGCTCTGTTTGAAGCGTAATCTCATTTCGCCATGATGATCTAACGTATTGCCAATTTGGCAACATGCGTTATGATATTGCCAATTTGTCAACGGAGTTGATGAAGAATGCACTTGATAACACAAAAAGCGTTGAAAGATGCAGCCGAAAGATTTCCCCGGCATGCGATGGAAATCCTCGCGCTGGGGAAGGCGGTTTCGAAAGGATACTTCAGGACGCCTGAGGCACTAAAGGGGCTTTTCCCCTCTCTGGATAATCTTAAATACCTGGATAAACATTATGTTATCGACATTGGCGGAAACGAATTACGCGTCATTGTGATGATTTTTTTTGATTCGCAGAAGTTCTATGTTCGGCATGTCTTCACACATAAAGAGTACGACAGGTTTACGGCGGAACATCGAAGAAGGGGAAAAAAATGATGGTCATTTCTGATGTGCTCAAGGCGGGTGAAAAGCTGACAAAAGCCGCTCCTTTTTTGGCAGGGATCCAGAATGACGAGCAATATAAAGAAGCGCTTATACTGATTGAGCATCTGTTGCTTAACGATCCTGATAACCCGCTCGTTGACCTCGTGTGCGCAAAAATCACGGCCTGGGAGACATCCGCACCGGAATTTGCTGAATTTAATGCGAGGCTTGAAGCGATGCCAGCAGGCATAGCGGTAATCCGTACGTTAATGGATCAGTACGGATTAACGTTATCCGATCTTCCCGAAATTGGTAGCAAATCGATGGTATCGCGAGTTCTTAACGGACAAAGGAAGTTAACCCTTGAACACGCGAAAAAGCTGGCGGCCCGTTTTGGTATTTCACCGGCGTTGTTCATTGATTAAGGCATCGCAGCCCTAACACCACGCACGCTAGATCCCCTCTCCCTCATGGAGAGGGTTTCATATCTCCAGTGCCAGCTTAGTCCCCTGCGCGATTGCCCGCCGCGCGTCCAGCTCCATTGCCACATCGCAGCCGCCAATCAAATGCACGATTTTCCCGGCTTCTGCCAGCGGCTGCGCCAGCGCGCGCTGCGGATCCTGCCCGGCACAGATCACCACATGATCCACCTTCAGCACCTGCGCTTCATCGCCGATCGTGATATGTAACCCTTCGTCGTCTACCTTCTGATAACGCACCGCCGGGATCATCTTCACGCCGCGCGACAGCAGCGTAGCCCGGTGGATCCAGCCGGTGGTTTTGCCGAGCCCATCGCCGGGTTTACTCGCTTTACGCTGAAGCATCACGATCTTGCGTGGGCTCTTCGGCAGCAGCGCACCTTCCGGATGCAGGCCGCCCGGCTGTTGCAGCGTGGTGTCGATGCCCCATTCCTGACAAAATTCCGCAATATTCTGGCTGGTAGAAACGCCTGGCTGACTTAAATACATCGCGGTATCAAAGCCAATGCCGCCGCAGCCGATGATGGCCACCGAATTTCCCACTGGAACTTTATCGCGCAGCACCTGGAGATAGGTCAGCACTTTGGGATGGTCGATCCCGTCAATCGCGGGTATGCGCGGGACGATCCCGCAGGCGAGGATCGTTTCATCAAATGCCTGGAGATGATCCGCCGTGACGAGATGATTCAGTTTAAGCGTCACGCCCGTGACGTCGATCATCCGCCGGTAGTAACGCAACGTTTCGTAAAATTCTTCTTTGCCGGGGATCTGTTTGGCGATATTAAACTGCCCGCCAATTTCGCTATGTGCATCAAACAGCGTGACCTGATGCCCGCGTGCGGCGGCGTTGATGGCAAACGCCAATCCGGCCGGGCCCGCGCCGACGACGGCGAGATTTTTCTTTTTTAGCGCCGGGACAATCGGCATTTTGGTTTCATGGCAGGCGCGGGGATTCACCAGGCAGGAGGTAACCTTGCCGACGAAAATCTGATCGAGGCACGCCTGATTGCAGCCGATACAGGTGTTGATCTCATCGGCGCGGCCCGTCTGCGCTTTTGACAGCAATTCGGCGTCGGCCAGGAATGGACGCGCCATCGATACCATGTCTGCATCACCGCGCGCCAGAATATCCTCCGCGACCTGAGGATCGTTGATGCGGTTGGTGGTCACCAGCGGGATCGCGACGTGGCCTTTTAGCTTGCGCGTGACCCAACTGAATGCCCCGCGTGGCACCGGTGTGGCGATGGTGGGTATGCGCGCTTCATGCCAGCCAATGCCGGTATTAATGATCGTCGCCCCCGCCGCTTCAATGGCCTGCGCCAGTTGTACGGTTTCATCAAATGCGCCGCCGCCTTCCACCAGATCCAGCATTGAGAGGCGGAAGATGATAATGAAATCTTTGCCCACGCGTTCACGAACCGCGCGCACCACTTCCACGGCAAAGCGCATCCGGCGCGGATAGTCGCCGCCCCATTCGTCATCGCGATGATTGGTGCGTGCCGCCAGAAATTCGTTAATCAGGTAGCCTTCTGAACCCATCACTTCAACGCCATCATAGCCCGCTTCCCGCGCCAGTTGGGCGCAACGGGCGAAATCATCAATCAGCACGAGAATTTCGTCGTGCGTCAAAGCATGGGGCGTAAAGCGGTTGATCGGTGCCTGAATGGCCGAAGGCGCCACCAGATGCGGCTGGTAGCTGTAGCGCCCGGTGTGCAGGATTTGCAGGGCGATTTTGCCGCCCTCCTGATGCACCGCATCCGTCACCAGACGATGCTGAGGAAGCTGGCTGGCATCACTCAGCACCGCACCGCCTTCCATGCCCACGCCGGAAAGTGCCGGTGCGACGCCCCCGGTGACAATCAATGCCACGCCGTGACGCGCCCGTTCAGCATAGAAAGCCGCCAGACGTTCTGCACCCTCCGCATGTTCTTCCAGCCCGGTGTGCATCGACCCCATCAGGACGCGGTTTTTAAGGGTAGTGAAGCCCAAATTCAGCGGGGCAAACAGCGACGGATAGCTCATAAGATTGTCCAGTATGTAAAATTATTGTTATGTGGTCGGATGAGTTTAATTTAGCCGTCGGCGTCGAAAAGGGAAAAGAGGAATGTGGGGATTGTGATGGGATTCAAAGAACGCCCCCATGAGTGACATGGGGGCGTGCGATTTAGTGTTCGGTCGTGACCTGTTTTTCAACACGCAGCGACGCCAGTGCCTTACGCGCCGCCTTCAGCACCAGTTCGCATTGCTCGATAGTCAGCGTCAGTGGTGGCTCAATGCGGATGGTTTTGGCATTGTTGAGCGTTCCGGCAACCAGCACACGCTGGCGGAACATTTCGCTCGCGAAGCTGTAGCCAATTTCGTTATCAACAAATTCTATGGCCATCAGCATTCCTTTGCCGCGCGCTTCCCGCACCACGTCCGGGTATTCACGCGCCAGGCTGCGGAAGCCGTCCAGCAGCATGTCACCTTTCTGCTCTGCCTGTGCCGGGAGGTTTTCCGTCAACAGTACGTTGATGGTCGCCAGCGCCGCCGCACAGGCCAGCGGGTTACCGCCAAAGGTGGTGGTGTGCAGGAACGGATTATCGAACAGCACCGAAAAGACCTCTTCGGTGGCGATGGTCGCGCCGATTGGCATCACGCCGCCGCCGAGCGCTTTCGCCAGGCACAGAATGTCCGGCTGCACGTTTTCGTGCTCGCAGGCAAACATTTTGCCCGTGCGGCCCATCCCGGTTTGCACTTCATCGAAGATCAATAACGCGCCAAACTCATCGCACAGCTTGCGTACCGCCGGCAGATAACCCGGCGGTGGCAGGATCACACCGCCTTCACCCTGAATCGGTTCCAGGATCACCGCCGCCACGTCATCGCCGGTTTTCTGGCATTCAGAGAGCGCCAGACGCATAGCGTCAATGTTGCCAAACGGCACATGACGGAAGCCTGGCAGCAGCGGCATAAACGGTTTACGGAACGTGGATTTCGCCGTGGCCGAGAGTGCGCCGAGTGATTTGCCATGAAACGCGCCGCTGGTGGCGATGAAAGTGAATTTACCGCGTGGCGACTGGTACGCTTTGGCAAGCTTAAGCGCCGCTTCCACGGATTCGGTGCCACTGTTGCTGAAGAAACTGTACTTCAGTTTCCCCGGAGCCAGCGCGGCCAGCGTTTTTGCCAGCATCGCCCGAAGCGGGTCGAGCAGTTCCTGGCTATGTAGCGGTTGTTTGACGAGCTGATTCTGTACGGCGGAAACCACAACTGGATTACGGTGCCCCACGTTGAAAATGCCAAAGCCACCCAGGCAATCAATAAACTCCTGTCCCTGGGTGTCGACAAGCGTATTCAGACTCCCCGCTTGCCATTCTACGGCTCCGTAATCCCCGCCAGCAGTTACAGATTTTCGATACTCCAGAAACCCCGGATTCACGTGCTCTTTAAAGTATTCTCTGACCTCCTGGTTAAGTGCTTTCATCTCCTCATGATCAAGCGTGCGCTTTTCAATGAGATTCAGGGCGTGTGCGCTACAGGCCAAAGCCGATGCGCTGGAAGGTAACCTGTTCAAAATATGCTCCCGGGGCTCACGTATCACACGATACTGAATTAAGTATTGCAGGGAATGCGCCACTTCGAAGCGGGCGCTGAAAATCGGGATAAACACCAGGGAGAAATGCAGTTGCACAATATTTAATCGTCCAGCAGCCGCATGGCCGCAGGAGAAGGGGAAATACCCTCTCGCCAGATTGGGGCGAATTGCGCGAAAACGGGGCGGATCGTGCGCCATTTTGACGCATCAGAGAATATATCCTCTAAAAATGCGAGCTGAATCGAGATTAACGAATAAAGCTAATGTATTCACCGCCGACATACCCTTTACACAATAAGCCTTATTACCGGCAAGGATACCTGCATGTCAGCACAAACCTGGGTTAGTCAGCGTGAATACCCGCTGGATGAACACACGACCTTAATGTCGACCTCCGACCTTAACAGCTACGTCACCCACGTGAACGATGCGTTCATTCAGGTGAGCGGTTACAGCCTCGAAGAAATTAGCGGTCAGCCGCATAATCTGGTGCGCCATCCGGATATGCCAAAAGCGGCGTTTGCCGATATGTGGTACACCCTGAAGCAGGGTGAGCCCTGGAGCGCTATCGTTAAAAACCGGCGTAAAAATGGTGACCATTATTGGGTGCGCGCGAACGCCATCCCAATGGTGCGACAAGGCAAAGTGACCGGCTATATGTCAATTCGTACCCAGGCGACACCGGAAGAAATCGCGGTCACGGAGCCGCTTTATCGGGCGCTTAAAGAGGGGCGAAGCCACAAACGCCTGCACAAAGGAATGGTGGTGAGTAAACGCTGGTGGGGCAAGCTGCCCGCGATGCCGCTGCGTTGGCGCGTGCGGTCTATTATGACGTGTGTTTTTATCCTGCTGGCAGGAATGTTGTTGGCGACGCATACATCGTGGATACCATTATTGGCTACGGCATTGCTGACTGTCTTCGCCACGGTAGTTTTGGAAGCACAGATCGTGCGTCCGATAGAGAATGTCGCACGTCAGGCATTAAGCGTGGCGACGGGTGGGCGTAACAGCGTGCAGCATCTCAAGCGTAGCGATGAGCTGGGGCTGATTCTGCGATCTGTTGGGCAACTGGGGCTTATCTGTCGTTGGCTGAAAAATGATGTCGCAAGCCAGGTCTCCAGTGTCAGTCAGGGAAGTGATACCTTAGCCAGAGGCAATGATGTCCTTAACGAACGCACCCGCCAAACGGTGGTGAATGTTCAGCAGACGGTGGCGACAATGAATGAGATGAACGCCTCGGTGCAAAGCAATTCGCAAACGGCGGCGGCAGCCGACAAACTCTCAATTGCCGCCAGTGGCGCGGCCGAGCAGGGCGGGCAGGCGATGCAGGGCGTCGTCAGAACGATGGATGAAATTGCCGACAGCACGCAGCGCATTGGCTCCATCACCACGCTGATTAATGATATCGCCTTCCAGACCAATATCCTGGCGCTCAACGCTGCGGTCGAAGCCGCGCGAGCGGGCGATCAGGGGAAAGGTTTTGCCGTGGTGGCAGGGGAAGTACGGCAGTTGGCGAGCCGCAGCGCTACGGCGGCGAACGATATTCGTAAGTTGATTGAAGCCAGCGCCAGCAAAGTGCATTCCGGTGCCGATCAGGTTCATGCGGCGGGGCGGGTGATGAACGATATTCTGGCGCAGGTGCAGAATGTGACGCAGTTGATCGCGCAGATCAGCCAGTCGACCTCAGAACAGGCCAACGGGCTGTCAGATATTACGCGCGCGGTAGCGGAACTGGATGCCATTACGCAGAAAAATGCCGGGCTGGTCGCGGAAAGCGCGAATGTGTCGGCGATGGTAAAACATCGCGCCAGCCGGCTGCAGGACGCCGTAACGGTTCTGCATTAATCGAGCTGCGAAATCTCCAGCGCCGCGCGGTCGATCACGCCCACAATCTGTTTTAGCTGCGCGTCGCTGAGTTCGCTTTGGTTCACTTTCAGGTTCAGTACGGCCTTAAAGTTTTCCAGCGCGCGCTTCATTTGCGGATCTTTGCGCAGTTCGTGGCCGACCATCCGGGCTTTAAGTTTTAGCTGAACCTGCTCCAGCACCTCTTTATTTTCCGCCAGCACGTTGCTGCCTTCCCCGGTGATGGCGATTTTTTTGCGTCCACCGTCTTCTTCCTGGGTGGTGATCAGCCCCTGATCCTGCAACAGATCGAGCGTCGGGTAGATCACACCAGGGCTTGGGCTGTAGTTGCCCTGGGTCATGTTTTCGATCTCTTTGATCAGTTCATAACCGTGGCTGGCGTTGCGGGAAAGAATATCCAGCACCACCAGGCGCAGCTCGCCGTGGCCGAAGAAACGTTGACGACGTCCGCCGCCAAAACCGCCTCCACCGCCGTGACGACCTTCACCACGACCACCACGACATTCGCGATCACCATGGCATTCACGACCACCGCGTCCACCGCGGTCAAACTCTGAAAAGTGTCTCATCATTTTTTACCTTATCTTGTTTTAGATATATCTAACTTATATCTAAATGTATATCTTTAGCAAGGTGGAGATGCGGTTAACTTTTATCTTCATGAAATATAAATAATTAATTTGGTTTTGAAGGTTTTTTTGTGCGAAAGGATAACTATATCTTAAAAAAGACTTGCTTTCTGTCTAACTGGCAATCATTATCATTTGCATCAAGTTTAGATATATCTGTTTTTCACGAAGGCGACGGATAACACCACTATGAAAGAAAAAAAATACCCCCAGCGCGTGCGTAATGAGCTGCGTTTTCGCGAATTGACCGTGTTACGCGTGGAGCGCATTGGCGCAGGTTTCCAGCGGATCGTGCTGGGCGGCGAGTCGCTGGAAGGCTTCTCCTCACGCGGCTTTGACGATCACACTAAACTGTTTTTTCCTCAGGCAGGCGAACGTATCGCTCCGCCGACCATGACCGACGAAGGGATCGTCTGGCCGGAGGGTGTCCGTCCGCAGTCGCGTGATTACACACCGCTCTACAACGCGGAGCGCCACGAACTGGCCTATGACTTCTTTATTCATGATGGCGGCGTGGCAAGTTCATGGGCAATGAATGCCCGCGTGGGTGACACGCTGACGATTGGCGGGCCGCGCGGTTCGCTGGTGGTGCCGGAGGATTACGCCTGGCAGCTTTATGTCTGTGATGAGTCCGGGATGCCCGCACTGCGCCGCCGCCTGGAAAGCCTGCGCTCGCTGCCGACGCGTCCACAGGTAAAAGCGATTGTGACTATCGCGGATGAGGCGTATCAGGACTATCTGGCGGAATTCAGTGAGTTCGATATCGACTGGGTGATTGGTCATCGCGAGCAGGCAGTGGCCGATAAGCTGGCGACGCTGGACGTTCCAACAGAAGACTATTTTATCTGGGTGACCGGGGAAGGCGCGGTGGCGAAATCGCTGGTTGGCCGTTTTGAAACCGACGCGATTGATCAACAGTTGGTGCGAACTCAGGCGTACTGGCATAAGAAGTAAGTGCGCTTTTTGTCGGGTGGCGCTTCGCTTACCCGACCTACAAAAAACGGCAAAGCTTTGCAAAAAATAAGCTTATTGCCTCACCCGGCGCGGCGACTCGCTTATAACCTCTCGTAATAACACATTCCTTTTTGTTGTTTGCTATCTGTCACTCATTCCCGATATCGTCTGGACGTCCATACTTCTAAACCGCTATTTGGCAGACGAATGATAGTACTCAGGAATATTTCAAAGATTTTTAACCCTGGAAAAGGGACGATAACGGCAGTCGATAACGTCAACCTGAGCATCGAGCAGGGGCAGATCTACGGCATTATCGGCTACAGCGGCGCGGGAAAAAGCACGCTGATTCGCCTGCTCAATGGGCTGGAAAAACCGTCTGCGGGCAGCGTGATGGTGAATGGGCAGGATATCTCCGCCGCGAAAGGCGAAACATTGCGTCAGGCACGCCTGAAAATCAGCATGGTATTCCAGCACTTTAACCTGCTCTGGTCGCGTACGGTCAGCGAAAATATCGCCTTTTCGATGCAGATTGCCGGCGTACCGAAAGCCAAAATTCGCGCTCGCGTGGCGGAGCTGGTTGAGCTGGTGGGCCTGAAGGGGCGTGAAAATGCCTATCCCTCACAGTTAAGCGGCGGGCAGAAGCAACGTGTGGGTATCGCCCGCGCGCTGGCCAATAACCCGGACGTGCTGTTGTGCGATGAAGCCACCTCGGCGCTCGACCCGCAAACGACCGATCAAATTCTCGACCTGCTGCTGGATATCAACCGCCGCTTCCGTTTAACCATTGTGCTCATCACCCATGAAATGCACGTGGTGCGCAAAATCTGCGACCGCGTAGCGGTGATGGAAGAGGGCAAGGTGGTGGAAGAGGGCGATGTGCTGGAGGTCTTTACTCATCCGCAAAAACCGATTACTCAGCAGTTTGTACGCCAGGTGAGCCAGTACGTCGAAGAAGAGGCGTTTAACCCCGCACTGACCGACGACCTGACCGGCAGCATTATCAAACTGACCTTCACCGGGCAGACCACGCATCGCCCGGTGGTGGGCGAACTAACGCTGCGCTATGGCCTGCCGTTCAACATTCTGCACGGCAAGATGACGCAGACCACGCACGGCGCGTTTGGTCAGCTCTGGCTGCACGTGGTGGCGAACCCTGAACAACTGAAAAGCATCCTCGCAGATTTGCAGGAAACCGGTATCGACAGCGAGGTAGTAAAACATGGCTGAGCAATTCTTACCGCATCTGAAATGGGACGCCCTGTGGGCCGCCACCCAGGAGACGCTCTACATGACCGCGCTTTCCGGCGTGGCGACGTTTGTTCTCGGCATTGCGCTTGGGTTGGCGCTGTTTTTAACCGCCAAAGGCGGGCTCTTTTATAACCGCCCGCTCTACAGCGTGATTTCGGTGGTGGTGAATGTCTTCCGTTCCATCCCGTTCATTATTTTGATTGTGTTGCTGATCCCGTTTACCAAAACGATCGTCGGCACCATTCTCGGCGCGAACGCGGCGCTGCCTGCCCTGATTGTTGGCGCGGCTCCGTTCTATGCGCGACTGGTCGAGATTGCCCTGCGTGAAGTCGACAAAGGGGTGATTGAGGCAACCCGTTCTATGGGCGCACGCCTGTCGACGCTGATTTTCCGCGTCCTGCTGCCCGAATCTTCCCCGGCGCTGGTTTCCGGTATTACCGTCACGCTGATTGCGCTGGTGAGTTACAGCGCGATGGCGGGGGTAATCGGCGCAGGTGGCTTAGGGAATCTGGCTTATCTGGAAGGATTCCAGCGCAACCACAATGACGTCACGCTGGTCGCGACGGTGACGATTCTCATCATCGTTTTCATCATCCAGTTCTGCGGCGACGTACTGACTTCTCTGTTAGATAAACGCTAATAACACACACACAGGAACCATCATCATGAAAAAGACACTCACGCTAATCGCCGCCGCTACTCTGAGCGCCCTGAGCTTTGCTTCCTGGGCTGACACCCTGACCGTGGGGGCGTCCAACACGCCGCACGCGGAAATTCTGGAGCAGGCGAAACCGATTTTGGCGAAGCAGGGCATTGACCTTGAGATCAAACCGTTCCAGGACTACATCCTGCCGAACACCGCGCTGGCGGGCCGCGACATTGACGCTAACTATTTCCAGCACATCCCGTATCTGAACAGCGTGCTGAAAGATCATGCGGGCGATAAAGATTATGATTTCGTAAGTGCCGGGGCGATCCACATCGAGCCGATTGGTATTTACTCCAAAAAATACAAAACGCTGAAAGACCTGCCGGAAGGCGGAAAAATCATTATGCGTGACGCGGTTTCCGAAGAGGGGCGTATTCTGACCATCTTTGAAAAAGAGGGGGTGATTAAGCTGAAGCCGGGGATTGATAAAGTGACCGCGCGTATCAGCGATATCGTGGAGAACCCGAAAAAGCTGCAGTTCCTGCCGAACGTAGAAGCGTCTCTGCTGCCGCAGATGTACAACAACGACGAAGGCGCTGCGGTGGTGATTAACGCCAACTACGCGATTGATGCGGGCCTCGACCCGGTGCATGACCCGATTGCGGTAGAGAGTGGCGAAAATAACCCGTATGCCAACATCATCACCGTACATCGCGGCGACGAGAAGAAAAAAGATATCGTGGCGCTGGTGAACGTGCTGCACTCGAAAGAGATTCAGGAGTGGATCCGCACCAAATACAAAGGCGCGGTGATCCCGGTTAATAACTGATCCTTCCGCCCGGTTTACGCCGGGCGTTTCTCCCTCTCCGACACTTCTTTACAGCAATAAGATTGCCAAACCATTTTCGCCCGTTAAGATGAAGAGCCTGTGCGATTAGGTGTAATTGTTGCAGGCAGTTTGGACACGGACAGCGCGGAGGAACCGGAGCGTACACGTAGTACGTGAGGATTTCGAGCACTGCCCAGGGCCAAACTGACAAATAAAATAGCCTAATCGGATAGGCTCTAAGCCCGTATTTATACGAGGTAATGATGATTCATCGGCAGCGAAAGGCGATATTACTGGTAGCCCTTGCATGTCTGGTGGTGCTGGTTTGCACCGCGCAGCGCATGGCGAGCCTGCACGCCCTGACGATGAACGTTGCCTCCGTAAGCCAGACCGTCTCATCGGATGGCGATGCGCCCGTCACGCCGTGTGAACTGAGCGCGAAATCGTTGCTGGCGTCGCCACCTGTACTGTTTGAAGGCGCGTTGTTTGCCGTTGCACTGCTGCTGGCGGTACTGGCGGCGCTGCCCGTCTTCTTCACGCGCGTCTGGCCTCCCCGTGTTATCTCTCCGCCCCGATTGCGGGTGCATCTACGATTGTGTGTCTTCCGTGAGTGAGTTTTAGCCTGCGTTATTCAGGTTAATTAACTACTTACGGAGAAAACCAATGCTTACTTTTTTCAGGCAGCTTCTGCTCTGCCTGGTTTGTCTGTGGCTGCCCGCAAGCTGGGCGGCGGACAGCGGCTGGCTGCGCGCCGCCGATAACGATCACGCCAGCGTGCGGCTGCGCACGCAAACTCTTCCGGGCGGTGAGACGCGCCTGCTTCTGGATGTTCAACTGGAGAAGGGCTGGAAAACCTACTGGCGCTCGCCGGGCGAGGGTGGGATTGCGCCCACTATCGTCTGGGATGATGCGCCGTCGGTGACCTGGCGCTGGCCGGTGCCGCAACGTTTTGATGTCGCAGGCATTACGACGCAGGGCTATCACGATAACGTCAGCTTCCCCATCACGCTGCATGATGTCAAAACGTCGACGCTGAGCGGTGTGCTGACGCTCTCTACCTGTAGCAACGTCTGTATTCTGACGGACTATCCGTTCTCGCTCGACCTGCACGCTCCGGCGGATAAAAACATCGATTACGACTTCACTCGTGCGATGGGCACACTGCCACGCGAAGATGGGCTGACCACCACGTTGCAGGCGGATTATGCGCCGGGAAAAATGATCGTTACCGCCACGCGTGAGGGCGGCTGGCAATCGCCCGCGCTGTTTCTCGATACGCTGGACGGCGTCAGTTTTGCCAAACCCACCTTCCGGGTGAAAGGCGACACGCTCATCGCCACCGTGCCGGTGACGGACGAATGGGGCGATAGCGCACCGGATTTACAGGGCAAAACGGTGTCGCTGGTGCTGGTGGATAACGGCCTCGCGCAGGAGAGCACGCGGGTTATAGGCCGAGCGACTGGGCTACCACCTGACGGCGTGTCGCTGTGGCTGGTGCTGTCGATGGCGCTGCTCGGTGGGCTGATTCTCAATATTATGCCCTGCGTATTACCGGTTCTCGCGATGAAACTTGGCTCGGTATTACAGGGCGATAGCACGCAGCGTGATGTGGTGCGGCGGCAGTTTCTGGCCTCAGTGGCGGGGATAGTGTCGTCATTTTTGGCGCTGGCATTGATGATGACGGTACTCCGTCTGAGCAATCAGGCGCTGGGCTGGGGAATACAGTTCCAGAATCCATGGTTTATTGCGGCGATGGTGCTGGTAATGGTGCTGTTCAGCGCCAGCCTGCTGGGGCTATTTGAGATTCGCCTCTCTTCCAATGCCACAACATTTCTCGCCACGCGAGGCGGTCATGGATTAGCGGGGCATTTCTGGCAGGGGGCATTTGCCACGCTGCTGGCAACGCCCTGCACGGCGCCGTTCCTCGGCACGGCGGTGTCGGTGGCGCTGGTTGCGCCGCTGCCGAAACTGTGGGGCATTTTCCTTGCGATGGGGATTGGCATGAGCCTGCCGTGGCTGCTGGTCGCGGCATGGCCGGGGCTGGCGCTGCGCCTGCCGAAGCCGGGCCGTTGGATGAACCTCGTGCGTATCATATTGGGCGTGATGATGCTGGGTTCTGCGCTCTGGCTGCTGACGCTACTGAACATGCATATTGGGGCAGCCATCACCTGGGGCGTTGGCGGCGTAGTGGCATTACTGCTGTGTGTCGCACTGGCCTGGCGCTATCGCGGGCGTGTGGCGCTCGGCGCGGCAGGGCTCATGCTGCTGACTGCGGCGGCGCTATTCTGGCTGCCGCAATCCACTTCCCCGCTGCGCGACCGAATTGACTGGCAGCCGCTGAGCGAGCAGGCGATCCAGACGGCGCTGGCTGACGGCAAGCGCGTGTTTGTCGATGTGACCGCCGACTGGTGCGTCACCTGTAAAGCCAATAAATACAATGTGCTGCTAAGCGATGACATTCAGCAGGCGCTCACTGCGCCAGATGTTGTCGCCCTGCGCGGTGACTGGAGCCGCCCGTCCACCGTCATCAGCCAGTTTCTCCAGCGCCGCCAAAGCGCGGCTATCCCGTTTAATCAAATTTATGGCCCCGCAACGCCGCAGGGCGAGATCCTGCCGCCGCTGCTCAGCCGCGATGCGGTACTGAATGCGTTGTCCAACGCCAAAGGAAAAAA
This sequence comes from Pseudocitrobacter sp. RIT415, assembly GCF_003057695.2. Taxonomy (NCBI): domain Bacteria; kingdom Pseudomonadati; phylum Pseudomonadota; class Gammaproteobacteria; order Enterobacterales; family Enterobacteriaceae; genus Pseudocitrobacter; species Pseudocitrobacter sp. RIT415. The sequence continues at coordinate 195,738 of NZ_QBJC02000003.1, forward strand.
CTAATGCGCGTATTTACTCTGATATTACTGCTGTGTGTGGCCACCTTTAGCCAGGCACAAGAAGCGGACACACAATCGCAGCTCACCGAGATGATTTTCAATGATCCGACAAGCCCGCGCCAGGGTGCGGAAAAACCGGCGCTGGTGATCGTCAACTTTACCGATTACAACTGTCCTTACTGCAAGCAGTTTGACCCGATGCTGGAGAAAATTGTGCAGGATTACCCACAGGTGCAACTGGTCGTCAAACTGCTGCCGTTTCGCGGCGAAAGTTCGATGACTTCCGCGCGCGTGGCGTTAACCACCTGGCGTCAGCAGCCGGAAAAATTCTGGGCGCTGCATCAGCGGTTGATGGCGAAAAAGGGCACGCATGATGACGCCTCGATCCTGAGTGCGCAGCAGAAAACCCAGACGGCGGATATCAAGGCGGATGCGCAAAGCACGGATAGCGTGAAGCTGAATCTGATCCTGTCGCAGGTGCTGGGCATTCAGGGGACGCCTGCGACGATCGTTGGCGATCAAATGGTGGCGGGTGCCATCGCCTATGACGATCTGGAGGCGCTGGTGAAAGAGCAACTGGCGAAAGCCAATGCGCAGTAAATTGCGCCGCTGGCTAAAGGATCTGGTCATCCTGCTACTCCTGGCGATGGCGCTGATGTGGGGGATGGATCAACTTCGTAAGCCTGAACTCCCGGAGAATGTTTCCGGGATAACCTTACAGACGCTGGACGGCGAAACCCATTCGCTGGCAGAGCTGAGCCAGAAAAAGCCGTTGCTACTCTACGTATGGGCGAGCTGGTGTGGCGTATGCCGCTACACCACGCCTGCGGTGGCGCAACTTTCGCAGGAAGGCCATAACGTGCTGAGCGTGGCCCTGCGCTCCGGAGACGACAACCAACTGGCGCAGTGGATGGCCAAAAAGCATCTGACCCTGCCGGTGGTAAACGACCCGCGCGGCGAGCTTTCCGCGCGCTGGCGGGTGAGCGTGACACCCACGCTGGTGGTCATCTCTCAGGGGCAGGTGGTAAATGTGACCACCGGCTGGAGCAGCTACTGGGGCATGCGCGCCAGGTTGTGGTGGGGCGGGCTTTAGTAGGTCACGTTGATGGTGACCGTATCGGCGTAGGTGTCGGGCGTGTAATTCGCGCTCGGCACCGTGGCATACGCATTGTAGGTGATGGTTTGCCCGTTCCCCGTTCCGGCAACCGTATTGCTGCCAGTAGTATTTCCCCACGGCGCACCGCTGGTTCCGGCGGTGGAACGAAGCTGATACGGCACCTGATCGCTGTTGCTGGCATTGCCGGTATTGGTTTTCATCACTCCGCTGCCGGTCGTGCTGTTGTTGGACGGTACCAGCCCGATGGTATAGGGCGTGTTGCTGGTGCAGGCCACGCCAATGCTGTTGCTGGCGCTGAGGTTAGTATCGGTGAAGGCCGCATTGCCAAAATTAATATTGCTCGCCGTGGTGACGTTGCAAAATTTGGTTACGGTAGCCGAGACGGTAAAGGGAAAGGTTGCCCCCTGCGTGGTACCGCAGTTTGCGGGGGGCGCAGCCAGGCCGATGTTTATTGTCATACTGGCGGTCGCCGCCGTGTAAGTATCCTGATAACTTCCCGGCACGACGCTGGTTTGTCGGGCGGGCACTTTGGCATACACCGTTAAGCTACCCGTCACCGGCGTCAGGTTTAACAAATTAAGCTGGATCGCCGGAACGGTGGTTCCGCTTTGATATTGGCTGCCCCAGACCGTAGTGTACGACGCGTTCGAATAAAGCTGATAATCGAGTGTCCCGGCAGGTGGCCCTGCGTAAGCCATTCTGCGCGGTATCACCTGCCCGCTGTTCGCTGATGCGCCGATGTTAAAGCAGATGGTGACGCCGGCCAGTAAATCGCCAAGCTCCTTAGTACAGCTGTAGTTGAAGGTCATGCTGGTATTGGTATCCGCGCTGCTTAACGGATTGACGTTCCCAAAACTGATGTTTTGCACGCCGGACATTGAGCACACGACGGCTTTGCTGGCCAGCGGGCAGAGCAATAATCCCAGCAGCAGTAATACCAGATGAATTAACCGCACATCACGACTCCTGTAGTTAGCGACAGACCAATGGGCCAATTTGCGGGATGCCTTTGGCCTGACGCGGGTAATCGAACTGCACCGCGCATTTGCCGCCCGGCAGAGCAACCTCCAGCGTGTTATGCGAAGAGACCATATCGAAATAGGCCATCCCATCAAAACCGATCATTACCGTATCTGTACTCTGTTGCCCTGGGTTGAGTGTGGCCTGGCTGCCTTCCGGCAACGCGCGGCCCTGCGCATCCACTAAGACAATCAACGCGGGTTGCGTGGTGGTAATACCAAACTCCACCAGCGTGCCGGAACGATCGGCGGGAACCGCGGCGGCGTTAACCCGATCGACGCGCGTGTTGGCCGGAAGATTCAGCGTGTCGATGCTTATCTGATTGTTTTGATAGCTATTGAGCTGTGTCACCAGCAGTAAGCCGTCGTCGTCGCTGGTGCCAACCACGTTATTCTCCAGCATCACCGGCACGTCCGGCACGCCCTGCGTCGACACCACCGCAAAGCCATTATTGATTTCCCGCGCGGCAAACAGACCGCCGCCCATCATTACCAGCGAACCGGTCGCGCCCGCGTAAGCGTAGTGGTTATCGGGAACACGGTTAAAGCCGGTATAGACCTTCCCGTATCGCCCCTGATAGCCGACTTCGCCCTGGCCGCTGGTTTCTGACGCCTGGCGATTGGCGGCGATATTCCAGCCCCAGCCACCTTCAGACGGCAGCATCTGGCTGGCATTCATCATGTAACCCGTCTCATCGTTAGTGCGCTGAACGGTACCGCTGACGGTGCGGTTGTTCTCCAGTGAAACCGTGAGCATCAGGTAGACGCTGCTGTCCTGGTGATCGTCAAGATTCTGGTTCAGCCCGAGGTTAAGCCAGGCTTTCTCCGTCAGCGCTTTTGACCAGTTGGCATTCACGTAGCGCAGGTTGCTGTCGTGCGGATAGCGAAACTGTAAATAGCCGACGCTGAAATTGCCGAGTGCCTGGGCGTTATAGCCCACCACCGTATTGCTGTTCAGCTCTGGCGGCGCCTGGCCGTAAGCAGTGGCGATATCGCGATAGTCGCCGCTGGTGACGGTCGTTGAGGTATTGAAGCTGAAAATATCGTTCGACCAGCGATAGCCGAGGCTGTACAGCGCGCCGTTTTTCCCTTGATCGCCGCTGAAGGCGATGGCGGCTGAAATCGTGCCGCTGCGCGGGCCTGGCACCCAGTCGTTACTGATGCCGCCGTTAAGCAGACTGTCGCTGGCTTCGCCATGGGCGGCGGTGGTGAAGGTGTTGCTGATGCCGTGACGCCACGTGGCGCTAAGCGCGGGTTTGCTGGCGTAATCAAACGAAGTGTAACCGTAGTTTTCCCGCACCACGCCCAGTTCGGCTGACCATTCCGTTAACCCCTTTCGCAGCAACGACTGATCGTTATAAAACGAAAAATTTTGCACAGTTGTGCGCCCCAGCGCATCGGTCATTGTCACCTGGGCGTTCCCCGCGCCGTTGATATTGGGCAGGGTGTTAATCTCAAAATTTCCGGCGGGGACGTTGCCGTTGTAATTTCTTACCCCGTTTACATACAGTTCCACACTCGACGGAAGTGTCGCGGAACCAAAAAATGCGGGCAGCGGGGTGGTGGGCTGATAGGGTTGCAGGCTGAAATCGGTGCCGATTTGCAGGCCGGCAATACGCGTGGAACGCGACCATGACAGAGCGCTGCTGAGCGTGTCGCCCAACGAGACATACAGCATTTTATCCGGGAAGGAAGAGCGCCAACTGGTATCAAGACGCGTGAATCCGTTGCTTTGATAACCCGGCGTGCTTTCGGTGGTGTTTTGACTTAACTGGGTCGAGCTGAGAACTCCGGCGGCGTTGAAGGCACGCAGCTCGCTCCACGTGTTGAGGCGTGCTTCATCATCCTGCGCGGCATAGAGATCGTAGTTGAGCAGTAGCCCGCGCGAGATGCTGGCTTGCGGCTGTTCCACGTTCTCTCTCCCCACTTCGGTAGTGCCGAGATCCAGCGCGCTAAGCGGGGCGGTGAGCGTGAGCGTCTGCTGCTGAACGTCGTAATCGACATTAAGCTGTGGAATGTCATTGAGCGCGCGCGTCTCGCCTGCCGGGATGCCAATCTGGCGCCGCGAGGCGGGACTGGCGTAGAGCTTTTCATTGATGAAACGGAAATGCACCAGCCCTTTGGGGTTTCCGTTAACCGTCACATCAAGGTAGAGGTCGATACCTTCATGCTGCGTGTTATCATTCATCGGAGTATCCCGTGATGGGCCAGTGTTGGTATTGTTCGCGACCGCGGCACCCGATACACATGTTGCGCTAAGCAAAATGACGTTTGCCAGACGGGAAAGTCTTTTACAGATTTTGCACCGCTTTTTGGCCATTGATCATGACTTCGAGTTTTCCGCCAGGTGCAATATTTGCGGCTTTTGGCGTTAATATCCATCGCATGGTCGAGCCTGGAAGAACATACCCCAGTAGCCCCGGCGTAATTTCTCTTCTGCCACCCTGTTGATTGATATACGTTACGGCGGAGAGTTGTGCATGACTATTTCCGTTATTACTGACCTCAAGGAAATTATCATTTCCGACACGTTTTACTCCCCATGTTAATTTCGCTTGCGGCGTGCCACTGTTCTTCGGTTGAATAAAAACGGGGAGTGAATAATGTAAAACGAATTGTAATTTATTGGACTGCGGCGTGGCTGATGGTAATTCATTAACAGATAACCGGTAAGACTCCTCGACACTGTTAGTTGGATTACCCAGGCGAATGACGCGAATCAACTGGCGCTGCCCGGGTTGCAGCGTGAGCATCGGCGGGCTGATGACCAGATCGCGCGAGGCGGTCAGGTTGTCTTTAAAATCGCGCTGGCTCCAGTGAAAGACGCGCACCTGCGCGTTAATGGTATTGGTGCCTTCGTTACTCAGCCAGATGCCGTCAGCATTTTTATCCTGAAGGGTCAAGGAGACAGGAGAAACCTGCAAACCGCTGGCCAGAGCGACATTTTGTGAAGCGATCAATCCTGTCAGGCAGAGCCAAACAGCCTGCCTTAAAAAGGTTTTTATTCTCATAAAATTCCGTTTTATCAATAGTTAACGTTAACAGTTACCGTGTCTGCATAGCTATCAGGTGTGAAGTTTGCGCTCGCAGCGGTCGCATAGACTGTGTAGGTTTGTGCAACGCCTGTACCGGTGCCTGCCACGCCATTACCCACCGTGGTCGTGGTCGCGGTGTTCCCCCACACCGGGCCGGTCGCGGAGGTTTGGTTAAGCTGATACGGCACTTTATCGGTATTGGTCGCGGCGTTGGCAACAGATGACATCGCCCCTGCACCGCCCGTACCACCGCCATTCGCCGTAGAGGGGGCAAGGCCGATAAAGTAAGGCGTTGTTTTCGAACAGTTCACCGAAATAGTGCTGTTACCGCTGGTATTGGTGGCATTGGCATTTACTGAACCCAGGTTAATGTTGGAGGATGCTCCCGCGGTAACACTGCATGATTTGAGAATAGTAATAAGAACCTGAAAGGTGGCTGTCGCCGTTGCGGCATTGGCTGCTGGAATAACAGCAAATGCGAAGCAAGGAAGAATGAAGCGCAGCAGGGTTGATGGTTTCATATTCTTATCCTCTACAGGTTATCTTATTCTTTTCAAAAGAGTGGAAGGGGAATTATCTCAATTGGGCTTAAGTAAACAGTAGGGTACGGAAATGTTTTGTGCCAATTTTAAAATAAAGATTTGTGCGTATTGAATTTCTTTAAGGATATATTTTATTTTCATGGTGATTTTATAGGAATAATCTTGTGGATGTTTTTGGTGAATGGAATAAATAAGATGAAATATAGGATATATTATATTTTCTAACAGCTTCTCCCTGTTGCCTGAAATGGCAAAAAAGCGATTTCCCGCTACACTCCCGATGAGGGAGGCTGAGGACATGGACGCCCGAAGAAGTGACCCGTACGAGGTTTCGTATGAAAGGTGTAAGAATCCCTTTGATATCGTGAGCCGTTTGAGGTCTTATAGTCTTGTTAATCACGTGGTTAATTTAAGGACGAGAACATGCCAACAGTCATCGCTAAAGCCCTGGATTTCATCAACGCTATGGATACAACCGTTGCGGTACCTCACTCTATGGATGAAAGCACAGCGAAGGGTATCTTTAAGTATCTGAAAGAAATCGGTGTACAGGTGAGTGCAGAAGAAATTACTGCGCGAGGGACTTCAGAGGGATGGAATCCCGAGTTCACTAAAAAAGTCGTCGGATGGGCTGAAAAAATCGCCTCTGACGAGCGTGTTGTGATTAAAAACCCCGAGTATTTTTCTTCCTATATGCAGGAACAACTGAGCGCGTTAGTGTGAGTTAACGTGGTGAGGTATGCTGCAAAAACGAAGGGCTTGCGTTTTCACGTAAGCCCTTGCTGTATCTGGTGGCCCCTGTTGGGTTTGAACCAACGACCAAGCGATTATGAGTCATAAAATTGGTATGTTTTTAATTGTTCGTCATTGTCTCTGTTTGTGTTTTTAATTCCATATAATCAATCAGTTATGAAGTTGATTTTGTTTCTGATTGGTCCTCCCATTTCCCCATTGTACTATTCTTACCTGACCCAAAATGGGCATTGGGTCAGGTAATGTTTATCCTCAGAAAAGGTAACCTCATGGCCGCTAATCTTACGAGACTGCTATACGTGGATTGAAGACAAAAAGTACGTCGTACTACGTTTGGAGCAACAGCGTTAAACGTGGCACCGGCAGACTGGACGTTAAGGTTCAGCCGTCAGGCAGCAAGGTTTTTTATTTCCGTTACTACGTTGAGAAGGGGAAGAAAGAGAAATTCATTCAGTTGGGCATCTAGCCTGAAATGAGACTGGTGACGGCCAATGAGTTGGCGAAAAAGTATGGAGCCTGGCTTGTTGAAGGAAAAGAGCCCCAACAAGAGCTTGAGCAACAACGCCTGGCCGAAAAGCACATTATGCAGATCCTTCGTTTTCAAAGATCGTTTCAAGAATTGATGCATGGCTATGTTAACAAGATGAAGCTCGACAATAAGCGGACCTGGGCTGATGTTCTGAAGCGTCTTGAAAAAGAGTGCTACACGGTTATCCCTCGAGAAACCAAAGCGAAAGATGTTACACCTCTGCAGATCAAAACCATTCTCTCAGGCATTATCCAGCGTGATGATCGGATTCGCTCGTATCTGATGGCGGCATTTAACTACGGCCTGAAAGCTGATAACGATCCGATGAATACTAGCGTGGGTATCACGTTTGGTCTTGAAGCTAACCCGGTCTCGGCTCTACCGAAACAGTATTCGGCGGAGAAAGTGGGTGATACATGGTTAACACTGGAAGAGCTACGTTTTGTCATGGAACAGTTCGCTCAGGCAACTAACGTTGGGCCATTGATGCAACATCTCATACGATTCTGTGTTTATGCAGGTGGGCAGCGTCCATTCGAAATGATTGCCAGTCAGTGGAGTGCGATTGACTGGCAGCAAAAGACGCTTCTGGTCATAGCTGATGTATCGAAAAACAAGCGTGAGCACCTGATCCCGCTATCTGAATCAGCATTACAGGAATTAGCTTCTGTGAAGGAGCTGACAAAGGAAAGTAACAGTCCCTTTATCTTCCCATTCTCAACCAACGGAGAACGACCGGTTCGCACTGATAGCCAGGCACGGTCTATCATGTATTTTCGGGCCTTCAACTCTGAGTTCAAAGTTTTCACCGCACGAGATCTGCGTCGCACCTGTAAAACCCTGATAGGTGAGGCGGGAATTAGTAAAGAGAACCGCCATCGTATCCAGAATCACGCTTTGAACGACATCTGCTCGAAACACTACGATCGTTATGACTACCTGACCGAAAAGCGCAGGGCGTTTGAGATTTGGGAAGACAGGGTTAATGTATTTTCAAATACAGTTCCAGTGCGGCGATCTGGCTGTCAGTAAGTTCGATACCCTAACGAGCCACTTTTTCTTCCAGTGCTTTAAGACGCTTTTTGAAACTCTCAAGATTGTGGCGCAGCCAGACAGAACGGACGCCACTTCCTGAGATAAAAAAGCCCTGTTTACGCAGCTCATTGCTGGTCCTGTGTTGGTCATGAGCAGATAACGCAACAGCATAATCAGCAATGACCTGCTCAGTTGCATCATCAGTACGATTTTTGAGATAGGGAGCGCGTCGGCTGCGATTAATGAGCGCGTCCACACCGCCTTCATCAGCCAGTTCACGATAACGGTAAAATATATCTCGGGAGACGCCCATGATTTTACAGGCTTTAGATACGTTGCTGAGTTCTTCAGCCAGATTAAGCAATCCAGTTTTGTGTTTGATGACGGGATTAGTAGTATGAAGTATGAGAGTTAGCTCGTGTTTTGTATAAGGACTCGACACCCATATCAAAACCGCTAACTCTCAACCTTTCAAGGCCATATGTCAGATCATGCCGCGACTAATACAAATTAATCGTTACGCCCAGCACACCCTGAGCAGGGGATTCAATATGCTGCCCCTTTACGTAATTAAACTCGCTGTAAAGCAGCACATTTTTACTTAGTTGTACTGAAGCCCCCACGCCATACTTTCCTGACAAACCATCGACGTTATTGTCGAAAGCAAATTTCTCATTGATGATGACCTGGTTGGACTTCGCAAACTCATTGACTACGCTGGCTTTGATGAAGGGTTTAATTTCATAGGTCTTCACCTCGAACGTGGTGCCCAGTTTGATACCGCCTTCGAGCTTATAAGAAGAACCTGTTCCGGTTTTTGCCTTCATCTCATTATCGAGTTGGACGTCAGCACTGTTAGTTTTGAACAAAGAACCTCGTAAATAAGGTGTCACTTCCACGGTATCTGCCAGTGTAAAACGTCGTCCTGTTTCAACTGAGGCGCTCAAACCCTGTTGTGACCATTTTCCACGGGTCATTTGCCCGTTACTCATCTCTGCGTTGAGCTTATTGCTGAGATCGTTGTACTTAACGAGCCCATCCACATAAAACTGGTCATGGCCAAGCCATGCCGCATAAATACCGATTCCGAAGCTATCAATATTACTGTTGCCACCCCGATCATGCTTTACAGTGTTCTGTGAGTATGAAAGCAGTCCGCCAAGAATAAAATCCCCACTCACTGTGGCGATGGCATCGTCATAACCCAACTCAAGCCCATATTGCTGGAAGTGATAACCGGCACCGTTGGAGGTGCTGATAATGGATTTATTTCCCAGATAATGAGCCCACAATTGATCTCCTTTCTTATTCTCGCGGTTCCAGACCCCCCGGTACATGCGCCAGCTCTCTATTTCGCTGTTCAGGATGTCGAGATTCGCGCTGGCCATATTGAGGATGGCATCCGTTGACGGCGTTGTAATAGGTTTTACCGGGGGCAAGGGGTTACCCGGCTCAGGGATTTCTGTGCCTGGCTGTTCGGGCGACGGTTCCTCTGTCCCTGGTTTTTCTGGTTCAGGGATTTCTGTACCCGGCTGTTCGGGTTCAGGCTCTTGCGTCCCCGGTATTTCTGGCCCAGGCTCTTCCGTCCCTGGTTTTTCTGGTTCAGGGATTTCTGTACCAGGCTGTTCGGGTTCAGGCTCTTGCGTCCCCGGTATTTCTGGCTCAGGCTCTTCCGTCCCTGGTTTTTCTGGTTCGGGCTCCTCTGTTCCAGGTTTACCCGGTTCAGGTTCTTCAGTGCCCGGTTTGGCTGTCAGACCCAGATACCAGACGTTGCCCTCCAGTTGATCCTTATCTCGTTCTTTATACAGCGAATACATCCAGGTCCCGCCGTCTACAGAGGCCACCGTATTACCGTTTTTATTGGCTAAATGAAAACCCGCGTCACCCTCAACATCTTGTACCAGGTTAAGCGTCAGATCGCTGGCATCGGAGATCTCACGCCCGCTATCATTAACCTCTACGCTGAAGTTTCCGTGACCATCATTAATTTTGACGAAATTACCGGTTTTATCCGCCATGGAGGTATTAAAGAGAAAAGTGCCGTTGCCACTGAGTGTGCCAACGGTAAGACTGGGGTAGCTCTCCTCATTACGTAAAAACGCAACAACACCCTCGGCCATGGTTAAGTTGTTAATCGTGGATGAGCGATCGTCAGAACCTGTCGCGGCGGTAACAGTTAATTGACCTTCATTCAGATTAACATTGTCAGCCTGAGATCCCGTCTCCATGATCGCGACGCCTGACTGATTCACCTCAAGGTAGCCTGTCGAAACCGCTCCCGTCTTGAGCAGACTGGTACCGCCATTTAACCGGGTATTGTTAATTACAGAGCCTGAGTTCGCCTCCTGATAACCCCCGAAGAGCGTAGTATTATCCGCAATAGAATTCTTACCCGTTAAGAGTTGTGAACCGCCATTAATCACAGTATCTGTAACTCTCGAACTTTTTTCTAACTGCTGGAGACCTCCGTTAATGACGGTTCCTGTCACCGTTGAATACACCAAAGGTTTATAGCTCAGATCATTTTCTCTTATACGTTGTAGCCCGCCATTGAGGGTGGTCCCTACGACCTCAGCCCCTTGATTAACCATTTGTTCGCCATTATGGATCGTCGTGTTAAAAGATTTCGCTGCCTCACCCACAACCTGACGGCCTTCATTAAGGGTGGTGTCATTGGCACGGCTCCCGGTTCCGAAAACATATTGCTGACCGCCATCAATGATTGTATTTTGGGTCAATGGAGGGGCTTCCGCCATCGATGCTGTATTTGATAATTGTTGTAAGCCGCCGCTGTGGATAATTGTATTAACCGTAATTACATTACCTGAAATACTTTGTGTGCCGCTGTCAAATATTTCAGTATTTGAAACGGATAAAGCTTCTTTGTCTCGCATAAAGCTGGAAACGGACTGTTCACCGCCAGAATAAATTCTGGTATCAGAAATTGTTGTGTCTGGCCCGAAATTATTATTTACGTGTTGCTGACCATCCTTGATTGTCGTGCGGGTTACTGTCCCACCAAATACATCCTGACGGCCGCCATCTATCGTAGTATTATCCACTATGGCATCGTCATAAACCACTTGCCTGGCACCTGCACGAATCAGGGTATCCTTGAGGGTGGAGCTGCCCTTTGACTGCTGGTAGCCCTCCTGCACACCGTCGGTATCAAGGATTGTCCCCGTGACGGTGGCGCTTCTGACAAACTGAGTGCCGCCGTTGATCAGCACATTAATAGACTGTCCGCCGTTCCATACCTCCTGACCACCGAACCGGGTAATGGTGGTATCGATAGCCGTCCCATAAACAATTTGCGATGTATTATTTTCATCAAGGACAGTACCGTACACGGTCTCTCCGACATTAATTGTCTCGGCCAGTGATTGAAGGGGGATAGCCAGCCCATGCAGGGCTGTAAAAATGACCAGACTGGTCCTGTTAAAATGAAAGTTCATCGTCTCACTCCATGATTATCCAAAAAATAAATTAATAACCCCCCTGCGCTTTTCAAATTATGAGTACATCAGAATAAATCATGATGGATTCTCGAATTAAACACCGAGTGAAAGCGAGGCGTATTACTTAATTGCGATTGATCCTATATGTTTTAAATACCTAGAGAAAGTGTGTGAAAAATGAATTAGGATTCTTCCAGTCAGTGAAAAAATAAGAATTGAGCCGTCTGAAATAGTTTGTTAAAAATAAACCAAGAAAAACAATATGTTATCTTTATTTGTGGTTGTTATGTAAAAGAAATGATAATTTCAGGAGGATTTTAATCCGCCTTGTATTAGGAATTTTGACTGCTTCGAAACCCTGGGCGTCATCCCCTGATTGGGTTATGGGATGACGTCGTATTGCTAAAGAGCAGGTTGAGACGATGATCAGTCACTGCCCCAGAGTACCAGTCAAGATACGGGATTCGGGGCTGAGCGTCCTGAAAACCTGACCGGCTCATGGGTGAAAGGATGTGGTCGTCTCACTTGGGCAGTCATTGCTGTCGGTGTTGTCATCCAGGTGAGAATTTTACGCTGCGATGCTCTTGTCGATTCAACAATGTTCAAAAGTGATTTTTGAGGCATTGTAAAACAGTCCTTGTAATGTCGTTACGCCCACTTTTTTGTAAGCACTGGATCTTAACGTATAGGCCGTTTTGATATGCATATTCATGATCCGGGCAATAGATTGCATACTTTCTCCCATTAAAACATAGTTAATAACCTGTCTTTCTTTCTTTGAAAGCATGTAATTTTTATACTCCACAATGTCTGCAAGGGCAGTTCCGGACACAACGTCGAGCAATTGCTGTTTAAGTTGCTTTAAGGGCATTTTCTTGTAAAAACAATAAATACGATCCGGTGGTTGAAGGATGGTATCGAAAATGATTAAGCGGTCACCCCTCATTTTGCAGAAAAATAAATTATTAGTGATAACTGAATTAAATCTCATTCTGGGATCAAAGTCGATAATAAAATAGTTGTTACTATTAATAGTGATATCATTTAAATGATTCCACTGTTCGATGTTAACATGCTCAATATTGTAAATTACACCTGTTTTCTCCAACAGTTCTGGCATAATGGATGAAATCAGGAATATAAGTCCTTTATAAAAGAAACTGTCATTACTTATAACTAATATTTTCCCCTGCTGACAACCGTCCCAATGATTATCCATAGTCTATTATTACTCTCCGCGTTCTCATTATTATGGTTTCAATGTAATTTAAAAATTATTACGTGTATAGCAAGGCTAATAAAGGACGTTAAATGAATATTCTTAATTATTAATAAGCCCTTGAACAGTCATCAAAGCAATGAAAAATTTTAATCATAAAGGGGTATTGGTAATGCTATGTTTTTATTGCATAAATTTTATATGCGCGGTGATATGTCCGCTGAAATAGTGACAAAACAATGTGGATGCAGACTCATTGGCGTGAATAATCCGAAAAAAGCCATCCGCGTAGACTTGAACAGGTCTGAAAATTATCTATAACTGTGACTTGCGTCACGAAAATAGATATATTATGAAGACTGGCCAGCTTCGGAAAACTAATCTTGAACAATATTTTAACAAAAAAAATACTGTTCATTAGCAAATTGTTTCCTGGTTTCGGAACTTCACAGCGAATGGCGTTAAGGTCAACCGTGTTAAGCCGTACAGGAATGCTCTCTGAGTATTATTAATAATAGTTATGTAAAATTATCTAATTATTAGATCAGCTAATTCTCAAACGCACCCGGTATGATCATCAGGTGCGTTATCATGTTTATACCAGGGTTAAACAAAGCAGATAAAATACTGTCATGCTATCTGCTCTACTGTAAATAAAATCATTGAAAGAGTCAGTTACCTTAAGGAAAAAATGTGACGGGATAGAACAAGGAAAAGCCTCTCGTCGCGCTGAGGCCAATCTGTGTTAAATTAGTTCCGTAATTTCAGCGGACATGGAGATAAAAAATGGAATTCGTGAGGCTATTTGTGATCAGCTCAAATTATTACTTGCAACAGGGATGGATCACTTTCGTTAATAATATACAGCCAGAGATCCTCACCAAAACCAATACATTCTGCGAAGTGGTAGCCATACCGGCCTCTGATATTGCGGAAATTGACAAGCACTTAACCGGAAAATGTTGTGTGCTTATCGATAAAGCCATTATTTTGGAGCCTGCATGGCGCCGATTCTCTGTCAGTCATCTCTCAGAGAGTGTGCGGGTTTTCGTTATTAATGAGGTGCGAACACCCGAGGCGAGTCATCGTTTTGTCATGCCCTTCAGACCCTCTCTAAATACAATCAAAAAATTAATCATAAAAGCCATGCAAAACGATCATTTTTTAATTAATGATGCCTCCAGTTTTTCGGTGAATCATCTTCCAAAGGAGTGGCGGAATTTTTTGGAACTTTTGCTGAGCGGTAAGTCGATTAAAGAAATTGCTGAAATAAGCGATATTTCAGTGAAACGAGCCTATTATTTGCGCTCAAAAATCCTCAGCGATCTTGGCATCTCGCACCTCAATGAATTGATCCGAAAAGCCAATGGCACACTTGTGGGCTAAAAGAAGACCTGAATTCCGGGGAGTCGTAACTTTCATTCTATTGATTTTAAATTATTAATTTTATCAATTTTGATATCCAGCCTTTCGTCAGGTAACGGTTAACCTGATCCTTGTCAGCCATGTGAACGACCTTTTGCACCCGGCCCCGGTAACCATGACGCTCACTTTTTCTGTATCCCTTCTGCTATGTAAAGCTACGGTAAAAAAACGCAGCGCATTTTTTAAAGTCAGGCTATTGAGGTTGAGTTTAAACTCGCTGGCGGATACTCCGGGCGTGGTGCCTTCAATGCCCTTCATCTCTCATAAAGACTTTCTCTCAACGAGTGAATTTTCCTCCTTCGAAGGTGATGTTACTGATATTCAATAACTTTTTGTAATGGTAAGAAGCTTAATGAATATTTTCATCACCTTACTTTTAAATATTGGGTAGGACGTTGTTCTTCTACTCTTTAGGTAGTGCGGGAAGATACGTTTGATTAAAAGAAATAGCTCAGCATCGTAATAATATGAATTAACTGTATTATGAGGATTTGTTTACAGACATATAATACTATTCTGGTTTAATTGGCATGGCGTCAGCCTCGTGAAATTTCAACGAAAATTAACCTTAGCTTCTTTAGGAGTGTCTCTGTGGTGTCAAAGCAGGACAGGACTGCATCAAGCTTTTATCGTAATGCCGCCCAACCGGATTTTTATCCCGACGATAGTATACTCAGAGATATATCCACCCTGAAAGAGATTCAGTTATATATTCCAGCATCTCGCTGCCGATTAAACTTATAGAAGAACAGGGGCGAGTGGTGGGTCAGGATGCATTGATCGGCCCAGGTTGGCCTGATTCCGAAAATCGGGTCTCGTTGAATACCTTATATCAAACGATTTCACATTTTAGGAAAGAACTGGCGGTTATTCTTCCTCAGCTGGACATTATCACCACGGTGAAACGCACGGGGATCCTTTTCTCGGCAGAAATTCAGGTTGAGCTTTTAAATCAGCAACATTCCGCTTCTCTTCAGGACCCGGCGCGGGAGCATAATTTGGATGAAAATACGTTAAAAAAATAACGTCCAACCTCCAGGAATAGCCATCACACTCTATATTTTATGATGCTACTCTTGCTTACCGGTAGTATTATTTTCTTTTTCTACAGTCAAAATATGCAACTTTACTCTTTTTACGACCATTTCCATTCCAGCGGAGTCGAGAATACGGCTGGCTGCAAAATCTTTTTTAACAAAGACGAAAGCAATCATCCTGATAAGGATTCTCGTTATTATCCTGATGCCTTTGATTGTCAGGGCTTTCCCATGCCTATATCACGCAATGGTCCTTGCATAAACGCTCTTCCGCTATGCTCTGCAATCGCCAATAGGGCAAAATCCTTAACTGTAAAACGTACTACTATTTGAGCCACTCTTCATGAAGACCATAACAACAAAAACCATGGTAGTGCTTTCGCTGGTTGTCATGGCGATTGGCATGGCGGAAATGTCCACCTGCGATATTCGCGTGTATGAAGGGCAGCACGTGAAGAAAGGCGATGAGCTCGACATGTTCCCTTTTGATGGATCCGCTCACTGCATGTTCTTTTCAAAGGACGTGGATATCGAATTTGACCTGCATGCTCAGCAGCCCAGCCTGGAGAGCCACAACATTCCTGTTAACGCGAGAATTGCGACGGTAAACCCAAACAGTAATCGTGACGCAATCCAAAAGTAAAAAAGCCACTCCTTAGAGTGGCTTAATTATATGATTTTAATTCTAAAATTTGGTGGCCCCTGTTGGGTTTGAACCAACGACCAAGCGATTATGAGTCGCCTGCTCTAACCACTGAGCTAAGGGGCCGTGGCGGGGAATTATAAAGTAACTGCGGTTTACAATCCAGTTGTTAAGGTACGTCTGCTGTTTTTATAAACAACGTATTTTCAATTCGTTATAATGGTCACATGAACCATTTATCAGAGAACAGCATGGTTAAAGATATTATCGCTCCAGGGCTGCGGGTGGTGTTTTGCGGCATTAACCCGGGTTTGTCTTCCTCTTCACTCGGTTTTCCCTTCGCGCATCCGGCTAACCGCTTCTGGAAAGTGCTGCATCTGGCCGGGTTTACTGACAGGCAATTGAAGCCAGAGGAAGCCGAGCATCTGCTCGATTTTCGCTGCGGTGTCACCAAACTGGTTGATCGCCCTACGGTACAGGCCACGGAAGTGAAGCGCCAGGAGTTACATGACGGCGGGCGGGCGCTGATTAGCAAAATCGAGGACTATCAACCTGCAGCGCTGGCGGTGCTGGGGAAACAGGCATTTGAACAAGGATTCAGCCAGCGAGGCGTGCCGTGGGGCAAGCAGTCGATGTCGATTGGCGTGACGCAGGTGTGGGTGCTGCCGAATCCGAGCGGGTTAAACCGAATTACGACGGATAAGCTGGTTGAGGCGTACCGGGAACTGGATCAGGCGCTGGTGTTGCGGGGGCTTTGATGGATGCCCTCACCCCGGCCCTCTCCCGAAGGGAGAGGGAGAAAATCCCAACCATTATGCACAATCGATCCCCTCTCCCTCAGGGTTAGGGTGAGGGTATAAAACCCCCATAAAAAAAGCTCCCCGTAGGGAGCTTTTTACGTTTCACAGACCGGGATTAATCGTCCAGGAAGCTACGCAGAACTTCAGAACGGCTCGGGTGACGCAGTTTACGCAGCGCCTTCGCTTCGATCTGACGGATACGTTCACGGGTAACGTCGAACTGTTTACCCACTTCTTCCAGCGTGTGGTCAGTGTTCATGTCGATACCGAAACGCATACGCAGCACTTTCGCTTCACGCGCGGTCAGGCCAGCCAGAACGTCGTGCGTTGCCGCACGCAGACTTTCAGTCGTCGCAGAATCCAGCGGCAGTTCGAGGGTGGTATCCTCGATGAAATCACCCAGATGCGAATCTTCATCGTCGCCGATCGGCGTTTCCATGGAGATAGGCTCTTTAGCAATTTTCAGCACTTTACGGATTTTGTCTTCCGGCATCAGCATGCGCTCAGCCAGCTCTTCTGGCGTCGGCTCGCGGCCCATCTCTTGCAGCATCTGGCGAGAAATACGGTTGAGCTTGTTGATGGTCTCAATCATATGCACCGGAATACGGATGGTGCGCGCCTGATCCGCGATAGAACGGGTGATCGCCTGACGGATCCACCAGGTTGCATAGGTGGAGAACTTGTAACCACGACGATATTCGAACTTATCAACCGCTTTCATCAGGCCGATGTTACCTTCCTGAATCAGGTCGAGGAACTGCAAGCCACGGTTGGTGTATTTCTTAGCGATAGAAATAACCAGACGTAAGTTCGCTTCAACCATCTCTTTCTTCGCACGGCGGGCTTTCGCTTCACCGATGGACATACGACGGTTGATATCTTTAACCTGCTCGATGGTCAGGCCGGTTTCTTCTTCAATTTGTTGCAGCTTCATCAGGCTGCGCTGAACGTCTTCTTTAATGTCGAGCAGCTTCTCAGACCACGGCTTGTTCATCGCAATGGCGGCGTTGAACCAGGTTTCGCTGGTTTCGTTGCCGGTGAACAGGGTGATGAAGTTTTTCTTCGGCATTTTGCACTGTTCAACGCACATCTTCATGATGATACGTTCCTGGGTACGCACACGGTCCATCATGACGCGCATGCTGTTCACCAGGTAGTCGAACTGTTTTGGCACCAGGCGGAACTGTTTGAAGACTTCGGACAGCTTCAGGATCTCTTCCTGCGCGGCGGCATGACTACGGCCTTTCGCCTTGATGGTGTCGCGAGTCACTTCATACTGCGTGCGCAGTTCAGCGAATTTCTCACGTGCCAGTTCAGGGTCGATGCTGTTGTCATCATCGCTGCTGTCGTCGTCGTCCTCTTCATCTTCATCGTCGTCATCCATCTCTTCCTGAGAGAGTTCAGAACCAACGTGAGTCGCGGTCGGTGCTAAATCTTCTTCAGCGTTCGGATCGACGAACCCGGTGATGAGATCGGACAAACGCGCTTCTTCCGCTTCAACACGATCGTACTGTTCAAGCAGATAGGTGATGGCTTCCGGGTATTCCGCGACGGAACACTGAACCTGGTTGATCCCGTCTTCAATACGTTTAGCGATGTCAATTTCGCCTTCACGGGTCAACAGTTCAACGGTACCCATTTCACGCATGTACATACGAACCGGGTCAGTGGTGCGCCCGATTTCAGATTCCACGCTCGAAAGCACCTGTGCGGCGGCTTCTTCCGCATCTTCATCGGTGTTGTTCGATGTTTCAGCGAGCAACAGGTCATCGGCATCCGGTGCTTCTTCCATCACCTGAATGCCCATGTCGTTGATCATTTGGATGATGTCTTCGATCTGATCGGAGTCGACGATATCTTCCGGCAGATGGTCATTGACCTCGGCATAGGTCAGATAGCCTTGCTCCTTACCACGTTGGACAAGAAGCTTCAGCTGTGACTGCGGGTTTTGCTCCATAAGACGGTATCCACACTTATTTCATGAGATTGGTGTCGGTCGGCGAAACAAGCCGCCAACAGAGTGTAACGAGGACTAATTTATATTTTGCCGCTGCCCTTCACGCGGCTTTCGGGGGCTTCCCGAGTGATATTCGGCACTTAAGCCGTTCAATTCTATTTTTTGGCCAGTTCCTGGTTTAGCGTCCAGAGTTCCCGGCGTTCCTCACTGCTGAGCCCGTGTGTGCGATCGCGAGCAATCAACTCTTCTTGTCGCAGAACCAGCAATGAGTCAAACATATGGTTGAGTGAGTCGGTGAACGTTTTTTCTGCGATATCCTTATCTGCTATATCGTCCCACATCGACAGTTTTTCAAGGGTCGCGGCTTCATTTGTGCCACGATATTGTTCCAGAAGTTGACCAGTGGTCAGTCCAGGCTGTGACAAACAAGTGTTGACCAGTTCTGCAAATAAGCCAAGTCCCGGCAGTTTTTTTGGATCCAGACCATTCAACGGTGGAACCAACGGCGCGAGATCGGGGTTTTGCACCAGTAACCCTATCAGTATACGCATGGTCGTGCGTTTTAGCTGTGGCGCGGGGCGAACCACGCCGTTTTCTGCCTGTTTCGGCATTAAACGTTCAAGCTGGGCATCATCGAGAATCCCCAGTTTATTTCCCAGCTCCTGACGCAAATAGATGCGTAAGGTTTCGCCCGGAACCTGGCCGATGAGCGGCAGCGCCAGCGTACTTAACTGCGCGCGCCCGTCCGGGGTGCTCAAATCGACCTGCGGCATCAGACTGTTAAACAGAAACGTGGAGAGCGGCTGTGCCTGCTCCATCCGCGCTTCAAATGCTGCTTTACCCTCTTTACGCACCAGCGTATCCGGGTCTTCGCCGTCGGGCAGAAACATAAAGCGTAACTGACGCCCGTCGGTCATATACGGCAGCGCCGTTTCAAGCGCGCGCCATGCGGCATCGCGACCGGCACGGTCACCGTCATAGCAACAGATGACGTTATTGGTCACCCGGAACAGTAGCTGAATATGGTCGGCGGTGGTTGAGGTGCCAAGCGAGGCGACGGCATAGTTAATGTCGTACTGCGCCAGAGCGACCACATCCATATAACCTTCGACCACCAGTAAACGTTGGGGTTCAGCTTCTGTCTGTTGCGCTTCATAAAGGCCATACAGCTGACGGCCCTTATGGAAAATATCAGTTTCCGGGGAGTTGAGGTATTTCGGCAGGGCATCGCCCAGCACGCGTCCACCAAAACCAATGACCCGGCCACGTTTATCTCGAATAGGGAACATGACGCGCTCGCGAAAGCGGTCGTAGCTACGCCCCTGCTCGTTGGTTACCAGCATACCGGCGTCAATAAGCGCCTGGCGATTTTCACTATTGCCGCCAAAGCGTTTCAGGACGTTGTCCCAACCCGGAGGCGCATAACCAATCGCGAAACGAGAAATCACTTCGCTGCTGAGGCCACGCTTTTCCAGATACTGGCGCGCGGGGTCAGCGGCAGGATTCATCAGGGATTGCTGATAAAACGCATTTAGACCGTCCATCAGTTGATAGAGACTTTGCCGTTGATGGCGTTCTATCTGACTCGGCCCGTTGCCTGCTTCATACGGCACTTCAAGGTTGTGCATGGCGGCCAGTTCTTCGACGGTTTCCACGAACTCGAGCTTGTCGTAGTTCATCAAAAAGTCGATGGCGTTGCCGTGCGCGCCACAGCCGAAGCAGTGGTAAAACTGTTTTTCACCGTTGACGGTGAAAGAGGGGGTTTTCTCGTTATGAAAAGGACAGCACGCGTGATAGTTCTTGCCCTGCTTTTTTAGCTTCACTCGCGCATCGATCAAATCGATGATGTCGGTGCGTGCCAGCAGATCATTAATGAATACGCGCGGAATTCGTCCAGCCATAAGCCCCGTAGTTTTTAATGATGCTTAAACGAAAACAAGCCGCGCTTTCCTTCCGGAAGCACGGCCTTGCAACTACTACTCGGTCTGACAATTGAGAGCGTGTGCTCTCAAGAGATTAGTACAGACGAGTACGGCGTGCGTTTTCGCGAGCCAGTTTCTTCGCGTGACGTTTCACAGCAGAAGCTTTAGCGCGCTTACGTTCGGTAGTCGGTTTTTCATAGAACTCACGACGACGAACTTCCGCCAGAACACCCGCTTTTTCGCAGGAACGCTTGAAGCGACGCAGTGCTACGTCGAACGGCTCGTTTTCACGTACTTTAATTACCGGCATGTAACTCTCACCTTTAATAAATTCGGTTTGCCGCTGGCATCAACGCCAGCTTATTTCAAAATGGTGCGGAATTTTACTGCAATTGCTGCTGCTTTGTAAAGCACCGACGCGTTTTTGAAAGGGACTTTTTAAGGGTGAGGAGTATACACGAAGCAGGTTCCTGGGGCGAACAATGTTTTACAAGCTGGGGCAGAAAACCTACACTGCGCGGTATTGAAACGAGGTAAATCTAGCCATGCGTGTACTGGGAATTGAAACATCCTGCGATGAAACCGGCATCGCAATTTATGACGATGTAAAAGGTCTGTTAGCCAACCAATTGTATAGTCAGGTGAAATTACATGCTGATTACGGCGGCGTGGTGCCTGAACTGGCCTCGCGCGATCACGTGCGTAAAACGGTGCCGCTGATTCAGGCCGCACTGAAAGAAGCGAATCTGACGGCAAAAGATATTGATGCTGTCGCCTATACCGCCGGGCCGGGTTTAGTTGGCGCGCTGCTGGTTGGCGCAACGGTCGGGCGTTCGCTGGCGTTTGCCTGGAATGTTCCGGCGATCCCGGTACACCATATGGAAGGGCACCTGCTGGCGCCGATGCTGGAAGATAACCCGCCGGAATACCCGTTTGTGGCGCTGCTGGTCTCAGGTGGGCATACGCAACTTATCAGCGTGACTGGCATCGGCGAGTATGAACTGCTGGGCGAATCCATTGATGATGCGGCCGGTGAAGCCTTCGATAAAACCGCCAAACTGCTGGGGCTCGATTACCCAGGCGGCCCGATGCTGTCGAAAATGGCCTCCCAGGGTACGGAAGGGCGCTTTGTCTTCCCGCGTCCGATGACTGACCGTCCGGGGCTGGACTTCAGCTTCTCCGGGCTGAAAACCTTCGCGGCAAACACCATTCGCAATAATGACAACGACGATCAAACCCGTGCCGATATTGCCCGTGCTTTTGAAGATGCGGTGGTCGATACGTTGATGATCAAGTGCAAACGCGCGCTGGAACAAACCGGCTTCAAGCGTTTGGTGATGGCAGGTGGCGTAAGCGCTAACCGCACGCTGCGGGCGAAGCTGGCGGAGATGATGCAGAAACGTCGTGGCGAAGTGTTCTACGCGCGCCCGGAATTCTGCACCGATAACGGGGCGATGATTGCCTATGCAGGCATGGTGCGCTTCAAAGCAGGCGTGAATGCAGATCTTGGCGTGACCGTGCGTCCGCGTTGGCCGCTGGCGGAATTACCGGCAGCATGAGGGACGATGCCGGATGCGGCGTAGACGCCTTATCCGGCCTACAAGAAATTGAAAATTCAATACATTGCAGGAGCGTCGTAGGCCTGATAAGCGAAGCGCATCAGGCAATGTTGCGATTGTCATCAGTCTCAAAGCGTGTCATTCGGCACGCTTTTATTTTTTCTCTTCTTTCTTCTTCTTAAACCGCGCCCAGATTTTTGTTTCCTGACGTCGCCACAGACGCTGAATATTGTCATGATGACGCAGTAAGATCAGGCACGACAGCATTGATACCGGGAAAGTGTATTGCGGTTTAAACCACCAGACATAAAACGGCGCAACCAGTGCGCTGACGATGGCGCCCAGCGACGAATAGCCGCTCAGCAGGATGGTCAAAAGCCAGGTGCCGGCCATCACGCCAGTGAGATCGAGGCCAATCGGCGCGATAGCACCAAACGCGGTGGCCACGCCTTTCCCACCGTGAAAGCCAAAGAAAACCGGCCAGATATGTCCCAGACAGGCAGCGATAGCCACCAGCCCAAGCCAAAACGGCGTGAGCCCGAGGGCATACGCGCCCCAGACCGGCAACATCCCTTTCAGGATGTCGAAAATCAGAACTGCTACGGCTGCTCCCTTGCCGCCAATTCGTAAAACGTTGGTCGCCCCGGGATTCCCCGAACCACTCTCGCGAGGATCGGGTAAACCCGCGATGCGGCAGACCAGAATGGCGCTGGAAATTGAGCCGCAAAGGTAGGCGAGGAGGATCATTCCAGGCGCGATTGCACTCATAACGCTGTTCCGTTGTGAAAATGTCGAAGTATTCTCTGCATCTGTGGATAATACGCATAATTCGCCGGAAGTGGTATCCGGTTCAGCCAAAAAGCAGGCAGGTCGTGATGGATATTGTATTTATAGAGCAACTTTCGGTAATCACCACTATCGGTGTTTACGACTGGGAACAGACCATCGAGCAGAAACTGGTGTTCGATATCGAAATGGGATGGGACAACCGTCGGGCGGCATCCAGCGATGATGTTAAGTATTGCCTGAGCTATGCCGATATTAGCGATGCGGTGATTGCGCATGTTGAAGGAAGCCGCTTTGCGCTGGTTGAGCGCGTAGCGGAAGAAGTAGCAGAGTTGCTTATGACGCGCTTTAACTCCCCGTGGGTGCGCATTAAAGTCAGCAAACCAGGCGCGGTCGCCAGAGCGGCGAACGTGGGTGTGATTATCGAGCGTGGCCAAAATCTGAAACAAACTATTTAAATTCACAATGGATTAAACCAAACGGCATTACACCGGTCTTAGAGCCGGGTTTATTTTATTTTTTAATTTTTAAGGGTTTAAGTGATGAGCGATATGCACTCGCTGCTGGTGGCGGCTATTCTGGGTGTTGTCGAGGGATTGACGGAGTTTTTGCCCGTTTCCAGCACCGGCCACATGATTATTGTCGGGCATCTGCTGGGTTTTGAAGGCGAAACGGCGAAGACGTTTGAAGTAGTGATTCAGCTCGGTTCGATTCTGGCCGTGGTGGTGATGTTCTGGCGTCGTCTGTTTGGCCTGATTGGTATCCATTTTGGCCGACCGATTCATGAAGGTGAAGGAAAAGGGCGTTTGTCGCTCATCCACATTCTGTTGGGCATGATTCCGGCAGTGGTTCTGGGGCTGGTGTTTCACGATACGATCAAGTCGCTATTCAATCCGATTAACGTGATGTACGCGCTCATTGTCGGCGGTTTCCTGCTGATTGCCGCCGAATGCCTGAAGCCGAAACAGCCGCGCGCGGTAGGCGTGGACGACATGACCTATCGTCAGGCATTTATCATTGGCTGCTTCCAGTGTCTGGCGCTGTGGCCAGGCTTTTCTCGCTCAGGGGCGACCATTTCTGGCGGTATGCTGATGGGGGTGAGCCGCTATGCGGCATCGGAATTCTCATTCCTGTTGGCGGTACCGATGATGATGGGTGCCACGGCATTGGATCTCTATAAGAGCTGGCATTTCCTGACGCTGGCGGATTTGCCGATGTTTGCCGTAGGCTTTGTGATGGCTTTCCTTGTGGCGCTGGTGGCGATTAAGACCTTCCTGCAACTCATCAAGCGCATCTCGTTTATTCCGTTCGCTATCTACCGCTTTATCGTCGCGGCAGCGGTGTACGTGGTGTTCTTCTGATGTCCTGCCCTCAGTCTTTCGGCTGAGGGCAACGTTGTTCCTTCCAGTGGGCGACGGCTTTAATGCGACGGCGCGTTAACTCTTCGCGGATTGCCGGCCCCTGAAACCCCGCTTCAATGACCTCTTTATTCGATACACCTTTCGCCACTATCCAGGATTCACGCAGCAAGCGCCCTTGCGGGTAATCGCTGGCTTCAAAATGGGTGCGCCCACGCACGTCGGCTTCGCTGGTTAGCGCAATCTGCTCGACGCGCTGAGGCTTGCGCCAGGCATCGATAGCATCGAACAGCTTGACGATCGTTTTTGGTTGCAGAATCGGGAAGGTATGAATGAGATCGTGGAACTCTGCCACCAGTTTCGCCAAATCGCGCATCTCATTAGGCACTTTCAGACGCTGGCAGAGTTGTTCCACCAGTTTGACGCCCGCCGGGCCGTGACCATGATGACGCGGCCAGAGATGTTTTGGCGTTAAACCTTTGCCTAAATCGTGGCAAAGAGTGGCGAAGCGGATGTCGATCTCCGGGCTCAGCATTGCCGCCATCGTTAGCGTCATCAGCGTATGCACGCCGGTATCGATTTCCGGATGCCATTTCTCCGGCGCAGGCACGCCGTACAGCGCGTCAACTTCCGGGAACAGAACTTTCAGCGCGCCGCAGTCGCGTAAGGTCTGGAAAAAGACCTGTGGGTTGCGAGTACCGAGCGCGCCTTCTGTCTCTTTCCACACACGTTCCGGCGTCAGGTGTTCAAGTTCGCCGGCGGCAGTCATGTCGCGCATCAGCGTCAGTGTTTCATCGGCAATGCGGAAGCTAAGATGGGCATATCGGGCGGCAAAACGCGCCACGCGCAGCACGCGGAGCGGGTCTTCACCAAAGGCGGGGGAAACATGACGCAGCAGGCGGTTTTGCAGATCGGCACGACCGCCGTAAGGGTCGATAATCGTGCCGTTGTCGTCCTGTGCGAGGGCGTTCACTGTCAGATCGCGGCGAAGTAAATCTTGCTCCAGCGTCACATCCGGTGCGGCATAGCAGGTAAAACCCGTATACCCGGAACCCGATTTACGCTCGGTACGCGCCAGCGCATACTCTTCATGACTTTGCGGATGCAAAAACACAGGAAAATCGCGGCCTACCTGCTGGTAGCCCGCGTCGAGCATTTGCTGTGGCGTCGCACCGACTACGACCCAATCTTTATCTTTGACCGGCAGGCCTAATAAACCGTCTCTTACCGCACCACCGACCAGATAACTCTTCACGCCGCGTTTCTCCTCACTGTTGTCCTGTGTGGATAATACGAGAGAAGCGACGTTATGGCTAATTCATCCAGCGGTCTTTACGCTTACGGCTTGGCACCAGATGCGGCAGCACCAGGCCAAGAATCAGGCCCGCGCCCAACACGCCGCCACCGTACATAAACCACTGCATGATGATGGTGCGCTGTTTATCGTCGAGCTGCAGATTAGCGGCGCTGACTTTTTTCTGTGCCACGATAAGCTCATTTTTCAGCTTTTGATTCTCTTCTTTCAGGCTGTTGATCACGCTGTCGCTCTGAGAGACTTTGGTCTGCATTTCAGCGGTACGCTGATTCCAGGTCGAATCGATGTTAGTCAGCTTGTCGGTCAGGGTTTTCACCTGATTTTCCAGATCCGGCACACGGGTGCGCAGGCTCGGGGTTTCCGTCAGCTCTTTCAGCGGGATCCACGCGGTACGGCCATTGCCGTCGCGAACTTGTCCATACTGGGTGCCGGGATTGGTTTGCAGCAGGGTGACTTCTTCACCGGCATTAATAGAGCCCACCAGGCGATAGTTATCGCCAGGGCCGCTGCGAACCCAGGTATTCAGTTCATCAGAAACATAACGCTTCTCTTCTGCGTGAGTGACGGCGGAAGCGGTGAGTGCAAGTAAAGTGACTGCGATTAGGCGTAATTTTGGCATCAGGTCATCGTTTTTGTCATAAAAGTGGAACGATAGTAGTGGCAACAGTCTGGCGACGCAAAGCCTTCTACAGCAATCAGAATCATCCAGGAGGCGCGGGTGACGTCGCAATAGTGTTAACCGCGTAAAGTTGCCGCGCAAATTGCGCATTGCATGGTAATTTTTCGCAAAATACTATCTACTGACAAAAAGATTACCTGGAAGTTCGCCGAAAGGGTACTTCAGGGCCACGAAACCATAAGAAATCAGCCATGGCACAAGAAATTGAATTAAAGTTCATCGTTGATGAGGCAGGTGTTGAAGCCCTGCGTCAGCATCTCTCCACCCTAAAAGCCGAGCATACGGCTGCCGGGAAACTCCTCAATATTTACTATGAAACCGAAGATAACTGGCTGCGGCGTCATGACATGGGCCTGCGCATTCGCGGCGCGGGCGATCGCTATGAAATGACCCTGAAAGTGGCCGGTCGTACGGTGGGCGGGCTGCATCAGCGCCCGGAGTACAATATCGACCTTGATGAACCGACCCTCGCGCTGGAAAAACTGCCTGCAGAAGTCTGGCCGAATGGCGAGATGCCCGAAGGGCTGGCGGCGCAGGTGCAGCCGCTGTTCAGAACCGATTTCATGCGTGAAAAGTGGGTAGTCAGTCACGGCAAGAGCCAGATTGAAATTGCGCTCGACCTGGGCGACGTCAAAGCGGGCGAGCATCAGGAGCCAATTTGCGAGCTGGAACTGGAACTGCTTTCCGGTGACACCGTCGATGTTCTGACGCTGGCGCAGCAACTGAGCCAGACGGGGCTGGTGCGTCAGGGCAGCCTGAGCAAAGCCGCGCGCGGCTATCATCTCGCACAGGGCAATGAGGAGCGTCCGCTCAAACCTGCTGAAATCATGCAAATCGCGCCGAAATCGACCATTGAGCAGGGGCTGGAAGCGGCGCTGGAAAAAGCACTGGCGCACTGGCAATACCACGAAGAGCTGTGGGTTCGCGGTAATAGAAAAGCGAAAGACGAAGTGCTGGCGGCAATCGGCCAGATTCGCCACACGCTGACGCTGTTTGGCGGCGTGGTACCGCGCAAAGCCAGCGCGGCGCTGCGCGATTTACTGACCCAGGCAGAAGCGGTGCTGGGCGGCGATATTTCCGCTCATGATGCCGCCTTTAACGTGGCGGTGACCCAGGCCAAGCTGGCCTTCACCGAGTGGCTGGTGACGCGCGGCTGGCGGCCTTTCCTGGATGCCAAAGCGCAGACCAAAATCAGTGACTCCTTTAAGCGTTTCGCCGATACCCATCTTTCACGCCAGGCGGCAGAGCTGCGCACCACTTTTGCGTATCCCCTGGGCGACAGCTATGCCGACCAGTTGCCACGTTTAACGCGCGATATCACCTGCGTGCAGCTGCTGGCGGGTTATTACAATCGCGCGCAGGCCGACGCATGGCTGGCGAACTGGCTGGGGCTGCGTCACGCCATTTTGACGCGCCAGCACATCGAAATTGAACATTTCCGCAATGAAGCACTGGCGGTTGAGCCATTCTGGTTACACAGCGGAAAACGATAACTGACCTCAGGGAAACCGAGTATGAACCCGCTTTCATCGCAGTTACAGCAGCACTGGCAAACGTTGGTTGAGCGGCTACCAGAGACCTTTCCGGTAGCGACACTGACGCCGCAGGCGCAGGCCGTCATGACGTTCAGCGATTTCGTTCAGCAAAGCCTGACGATCTATCCCGAATGGCTGGAGACGCTCGCCAGCCAACCGCCACAGGCGGACGAATGGCAACACTATCGCGACTGGCTACAGGCCGCGCTGGTCGATGTAACCGATGAAGCCGGGCTCATGCGTGAACTGCGGTTGTTCCGCCGACGTATCATGGTACGCATCGCCTGGGCGCAGTCGCTATCGCTGATTTCTGAAGTGGATACGCTGCAACAGCTCAGTGTGCTGGCCGAGACGCTGATCGTCAGCGCCCGTGACTGGCTCTACGACGCCTGTTGTCGCGAATGGGGCACGCCCAGCAACGCCGACGGCGTCGCGCAACCGCTGTTGATTCTTGGCATGGGCAAGCTGGGCGGCGGGGAGCTGAACTTCTCCTCAGATATCGACCTGATTTTTGCCTGGCCGGAGCACGGCTCCACGCGCGGCGGGCGACGCGAACTCGACAACGCCCAGTTCTTTACCCGTCTTGGTCAGCGGCTGATTAAAGTGCTCGACCAACCGACCCAGGATGGCTTTGTCTATCGCGTCGATATGCGCCTGCGCCCGTTTGGTGACAGCGGCCCGCTGGTGCTGAGCTTTGCCGCGCTGGAGGATTATTACCAGGAGCAGGGGCGCGACTGGGAACGCTACGCGATGGTGAAAGCGCGGATTATGGGCGACAACGATGACGTCTGGAGCAAGGAATTGCGCGCAATGTTGCGGCCCTTTGTTTTCCGTCGCTATATCGACTTCAGCGTGATTCAGTCGCTGCGTAGCATGAAAGGGATGATTGCCCGCGAAGTGCGCCGCCGGGGTCTGAAAGACAACATCAAGCTCGGCGCGGGCGGCATCCGCGAAATCGAATTTATCGTCCAGGTGTTCCAGTTGATTCGTGGCGGGCGCGAACCGTCGTTACAGGAGCGCTCACTGCTGCCGACGCTTGCGGCGATTGAAAACCTGCATCTGCTTTCAGGGCAGGACGCAAACGCGCTGCGCGAAGCCTATCTTTTCCTGCGTCGTCTGGAAAATCTCCTGCAAAGCATCAACGATGAACAGACGCAAACCCTACCGGGCGACGACCTTAACCGCGCGCGCCTGGCGTGGGGAATGGGCGTGGCTGACTGGGAGACGCTCACCGTACAGCTTGAAGGGCTGATGGCGGGCGTGCGCCGCATTTTTGACGAACTGATTGGCGACGATGAATCTTCGCCGGAAGAAGAGACGCTGGCTGAAGACTGGCGTGAACTCTGGCAGGACACGTTGCAGGAAGAGGACAACCCGCCGGTACTGGCGCACCTCAGCGAGGACGATCGCCGCCAGGTGGTGGCGCTGATTGCGGATTTCCGCAAAGAACTGGATAAACGAACCATTGGCCCGCGCGGTCGTCAGGTGCTCGATTCGCTGATGCCGCATCTGTTGAGCGAAGTGTGCGTTTGCGATGATGCCCCGGTGCCGCTGATGCGCATCACTCCATTGCTGATTGGCATCGTTACGCGCACCACTTACCTGGAATTGCTCAGTGAATATCCGGGAACATTGAAACACCTTATCCGGCTGTGCGCCGCCTCACCGATGGTGGCGAGCCAGCTGGCGCGTTATCCGCTGTTGTTGGATGAACTACTCGACCCCAACACGCTATATCAACCGACAGCGACCGACGCCTATCGCGATGAACTGCGTCAGTATTTGTTGCGCGTGCCGGAAGAGGATGAAGAACAACAACTGGAAGCATTGCGCCAGTTTAAACAGGCGCAATTGCTGCACATTGCGGCGGCGGATATCGCCGGTACGCTGCCGGTTATGAAAGTGAGCGACCACCTGACCTGGCTTGCGGAGGCGATGATTGACGCCGGGGTACATCAGGCGTGGACGCAAATGGTTGCTCGTTATGGGCAGCCAACGCACCTGCACGATCGCCACGGACGCGGTTTTGCGGTAATTGGTTACGGCAAGCTGGGCGGCTGGGAACTGGGTTACAGTTCCGACCTGGATCTGGTGTTCCTTCACGATTGCCCGGCGGATGTGATGACCGATGGCGAACGCGAAATTGATGGTCGCCAGTTCTACCTGCGTCTGGCGCAGCGCATTATGCATCTGTTCAGCACGCGCACCTCTTCTGGCATCCTTTATGAAGTTGACGCGCGTTTACGTCCCTCCGGCGCGGCGGGAATGCTGGTGACGACCGCCGAAGCCTTTGCTGATTATCAGCAGAACGAAGCGTGGACATGGGAGCACCAGGCGCTGGTTCGCGCGCGCGTGGTTTATGGCGACCCGCAGCTTCAGCAGCAGTTTGATGCTATTCGCCGCCAGATCCTCACCAACGTGCGAGACGGCGACACCTTACGCACGGAAGTGCGTGAAATGCGTGAAAAAATGCGCGCCCATCTTGGTAATAAACATCGCGATCGCTTTGATATTAAGGCTGATGCTGGTGGGATCACGGACATCGAATTTATTACGCAATATCTCGTGTTGCGCTACGCCCATGACAAACCGAAACTGACCCGCTGGTCAGATAATGTGCGCATCCTCGAGCTGCTGGCGCAGAACGACATCATGGATGAGCAGGAAGCACAGGCGTTGACCCGCGCCTACACCACGCTGCGCGATGCGCTGCATCATCTGGCATTGCAGGAATTACCGGGGAACGTCGGGCTGGAGCGTTTTACCGCCGAGCGTGAACAGGTAGAGGCGAGTTGGCTGAAGTGGCTGGTCACGCCGTGAAATGTGCTATTATCGCGCCAAATTTTTGAATCTCTCAGGAGACACGAATGAAAGTAACGCTGCCAGAATATGAGCGCGCAGGGGTGATGGTTGTTGGTGATGTGATGCTGGATCGCTACTGGTATGGCCCAACCAGCCGTATCTCCCCGGAAGCGCCGGTGCCGGTGGTGAAGGTTGAAACCATCGAGGAACGTCCTGGCGGCGCGGCGAACGTGGCGATGAATATCGCGTCCCTGGGAGCGAATTCTCGTCTGGTCGGCCTGACCGGTATTGATGACGCAGCGCGCGCATTGAACAAAGCGCTGGCGGACGTAAACGTCAAATGTGATTTCGTCTCTGTGGCAACGCACCCGACCATTACCAAGCTGCGTGTGCTGTCGCGTAACCAGCAACTGATTCGTCTCGACTTCGAAGAAGGCTTTGCCGGGGTTGACCCGCAGCCGCTGCATGACCGCATTAAAAGCAGTCTGGCGAGCGTGGGCGCTCTGGTGCTTTCCGACTACGCCAAAGGCGCGCTGGAAAGCGTACAGCAGATGATTAAGCTCGCGCGTGAAGCGAACGTCCCGGTATTAATCGACCCGAAAGGCACTGATTTTGAACGTTATCGCGGTGCGACGTTGTTAACGCCAAACCTCTCTGAGTTTGAAGCGGTTGTCGGTAAGTGCAAAAGCGAAGCGGAGATCGTTGAGCGCGGCATGAAATTGATTGCCGATTACGAACTTTCCGCACTGCTGGTAACACGTTCCGAGCAGGGTATGACACTGCTTCAGCCGGGTAAAGAGCCGCTGCATCAACCGACCCAGGCGCAGGAAGTGTATGACGTCACCGGTGCCGGTGACACGGTGATTGGTGTGCTGGCGGCAACGCTCGCGGCGGGTAACTCACTGGAAGATGCCTGCTACTTCGCTAACGCGGCGGCAGGCGTGGTGGTGGGTAAACTCGGTACTTCAACCGTTTCGCCTATCGAGCTGGAAAACGCCGTGCGCGGTCGTGCGGAAACCGGCTTTGGTGTGATGAGCGAAGAAGAGCTGAAACAGGCGGTGGCCGCGGCGCGTAAACGCGGTGAGAAAGTGGTGATGACCAACGGTGTCTTCGACATTCTGCACGCGGGTCACGTCTCTTATCTCGCTAACGCGCGCAAGCTGGGCGATCGTCTGATCGTCGCGGTAAACAGCGATGCCTCGACCAAACGTCTGAAGGGTGAATCCCGCCCGGTGAACCCGCTGGAACAGCGTATGATCGTGCTGGGCGCACTGGAATCCGTCGACTGGGTGGTTTCCTTTGAAGAGGATACGCCGCAGCGTTTGATCGCCGGGATCTTACCGGATCGCCTGGTGAAAG
This sequence comes from Pseudocitrobacter sp. RIT415, assembly GCF_003057695.2. Taxonomy (NCBI): domain Bacteria; kingdom Pseudomonadati; phylum Pseudomonadota; class Gammaproteobacteria; order Enterobacterales; family Enterobacteriaceae; genus Pseudocitrobacter; species Pseudocitrobacter sp. RIT415. Next base: position 227,622 of record NZ_QBJC02000003.1, read on the forward strand.
GCGGCGATTATAAACCTGAACAGATTGCCGGCAGTGAAGAAGTGTGGGCCAACGGCGGTGAAGTACTGGTGCTCAACTTCGAAGACGGGTGCTCGACCACCAATATCATCAAGAAGATTCAGAAAGACGCTAATAAGTAAGCGGTATCTGCTTCGTTTAAAAGCCCTGTCGCCTTCGAACGACAGGGCTTTTTATTGATTAATCAGAAATATGATTTAGCACATTTTTTATCCACAATAAGCGCACGGAATGTCCAAATTCTGATTTTTGGTCGGCGAATACTGAAATCAGATAAAGCATATACACTCAGATATACAACGACTGAAGGAGTATGCCGATGGACAACAGCAATATTTATTCCCTGAATAATTTTGATTTTTTGGCCCAGAGCTTTGCCAGAATGCACGATCAGGGTCAGGACGTTGATTTAGAAGCGATTACCGGCAACATGGATGAAGAGCACCGCGTCTGGTTTTGCAAGCGTTATGAACGCTATTGCCGGATGGTAGAGAAGCGTAAGGAAACTGAGCTGGAACACTGATTCATTTGCCCCGGGAGTCGCGTGGGGACGTAGATCGTAGGCCGGGTAAGCGCAGCGCTACCCGGCTTTTTCTTACTCTTTATCTTCCACTGACGTGGCCGCACGACCTTCGAGCTCGCTAAGACGCTGTTCAAGAAGCGCCAGTTTCTCACGCGTACGCAGCAACACCTGCGTTTGCACATCAAACTCTTCGCGGCTCACCAGATCCAGACGAGTCAACTGTGACTGCAGAACCTGACGCACTTTTTTCTCTACATCATCCCCGAAATCACGGAGGCCTTTCGGCATAGATTCATGGACCTGGCGTGCGATTTGTTCAATTTTTTTCGGGTCAATCATCGTCGTTTACCTGATTTGTCTGTTCTGACAATCATTGTAGTGCCTTCGCCTGGTTCTATAAACCAGAATTGTTCGAAGCTTATGCATTGCCGAAGATAGTCAATAGCGTTATAGTGAGTACGCTTATTCTCAGGGCGGGGCGAAATTCCCCACCGGCGGTAAATCAGCTACGGCTGAAAGCCCGCGAGCGCTTTGAGTGCAAACTCAAAGGTCAGCAGATCCGGTGTAATTCCGGGGCCGACGGTTAGAGTCCGGATGGGAGAGAGTAACGATTCAGTCGGGCTGAGCCCGCTCGCGTTATCCATTTGCCGCTAAACCGGCACTCCTAAGACTGCCCTGATTCTGGTAACCATAATTTTAACGAGGTTTTTTTACCATGAATCAGACGCTACTTTCCTCTTTTGGTACTGCTTTTGAACGCGTTGAAAACGCACTGATTGCTCTGCGCGAAGGCCGCGGCGCGATGGTGCTGGACGACGAAAACCGTGAAAACGAAGGCGATATGATCTTCGCCGCCGAAAACATGACTGTTGAACAAATGGCGCTGACTATTCGTCACGGTAGCGGCATCGTTTGTCTGTGCCTGACGGAAGAACGCCGTAAACAGCTGGATCTGCCGATGATGGTAGAGAACAACACCAGCGCATACGGGACGGGCTTCACCATTACCATCGAAGCGGCACATGGCGTGACTACCGGCGTTTCCGCCGCTGACCGTCTGACCACCGTCCGCGCGGCAATTGCTGACGATGCAAAACCGTCCGACCTGAATCGTCCGGGCCATGTCTTCCCGCTGCGCGCGCAGAAGGGCGGCGTACTGACTCGTGGCGGCCACACTGAAGCGACCATCGACCTGGTTACTCTGGCGGGCTTCAAGCCAGCAGGCGTACTGTGTGAACTGACCAACGACGACGGTACCATGGCGCGTGCGCCAGAGTGCATCGAGTTTGCCCGCAAACACAATATGGCGTTGGTGACAATTGAAGACCTGGTGGCATATCGCCAGGCGCACGAACGTAAAGCAAGCTGATTGCTGGTTCAACGCCTGTAGGCCGGATAAGACGTTTTAGTTGCATCCGGCACTGAAAGCCCGCTTCGCGGGCTTTTTCGTTTTTAGTTGTAGTTAATTTTATATAACACCACTGTCTGGAACGGCCCAATTTTTACCGTTTCACCTGCCGCCTGACTGAGTTCTGCCTGATAGTTTTTTTCTCGCACCAATAGGTTTGAGTCGAAACTGGCGAACTCTTTGTAATCGTTATAGGTAAAGAAAGTATTATCTTCCGTATCGCGAATCTTTATTTGTAGCCCATTACTTAACCTCAGTGATGTATCGTTATCCGCCAGTGTTTCTGTGGTGTAGAACGATGAAGAGACCTTAAACGTGTCTGTACATTCTGAATCAGCAATGTTTTTAGTGGTTTTGACCGAGAAACTTCGGGTTAACGTTTTATGGTTAATTTCCATGTTGTTAAACGTGCCAAAATCGATGGTCTGGTTTTCCGGATAGATGCTGAACTTGACGCTACAGTCCAGAACACGAATCTGATCCAGGCCCGTCACATGATACTTGAGGTTTTTTGCTTCCGGGTTCTGGTTTACGCCGCCAACGCCGTCGAACTGCACCAAAATATAGTCACTGATACTGCTTTTATAGTCGTGAGGCGGCATCGTGATTATCTTCACATACAGCCTCATACGGGCAATAAACGTACGCGAGTAGTGAATGTTATTAACGTCGCCAGAACAAAGATCGTGCTCCCAGCCTGCCGCCTTAATTTGTTCCGGTGTGTAGATAGCAAGCTGTTTATTATCAAGGCATTGATGGGTATCAATGCCGATGCTGCCCTGAGAGGCGTCGTAGTCTACGCCTTCGTAGGTGACGCCAAGCTGATAATAGGGATCGTTGACGGATGTGTAAGGGTTTACCCACGCATAGATATCTTCGTTTCCGAAGTTTGGCGCGGTGCCCGTGTCACAATAAACCGGAATTTTAATATCATTACTTTCCCAAATTTTATCACCGGCTTTGGCATTACCAGGCACGGCGAAAGGCTCGATATTGGTATAGCCTTCCACCGGCCCATTTGAGGTACCCAAATGACAGTTCACGGCAAAAGCCGATCGCAGCGGAAGCAACGTGGCTAAGGCCAACGCCAGGATAACCAGTATGCGCCTCATTGTTTTTTCTCCGGTGGCGCTTTGACGTCACAGTGAGCATTACAGCGGACATTGAGCATGCGCAGCCCACCGTAGTCGTCAATATAGCCCAACATAAACACGTTTCCTGTATAACGATTCGCATTGAGCGTTTGCGAGCCAAAGGGTGAAAGCATCGTGCTTTCATATCCGGGGAATACGGCTTTATCGTCTTTGCCAAAGAAGGCCAGGGTGATGTAGTAGGGAGTAGGGTTTTTGACCAGCAGCGAACTCCCTTGTTGAGATGCGGTGATTTGCTGCTCAATTTTCGCATCAGGCGATTTTTTTAGGCCCACTGGCCGCCAGAACAGTTTAAGTTTTGACTGTAATGCCAACTGCAAAACCGCATGGTTATCGTTATTCTCCGGGACGGGCGGAATTTCACGCACGTTGAAGTAAAAGAGAGACTCGCGGTCAGTGGGCAGAGTGCTGGCTTTACTTTGTTTAACAATACGAACCTGACTTATTGCCCCGGGTTCCAGGCGCTGAATGGGGGGCAATGCCGCAATGGCACTGTCATCCTTTTGGCCATGCTCGTTTTCAATCCAGGAGTAAGCGAGGTAGGGCTGTGATTTGCTTTGATTCTCCAGTTTCAGGCTGCTGGCCTTCTCATCCGCATGAAAGATAACGCGGGTTCTGTCAGGTAAAACGGCTGCATGGCTTGTTAATGGCAGTAGCACACAGAGAAGGGGGAGTACTTTAGAAAGTGTCATTTCTCATCCTTAATTAATGACAAGGTAAAATAAGCTGCTGTGCGACGGATTCCAGGGATGCTGGTAGTTTAATCGTGCAGCGGTTCTCTTTGCCCCACTGTACGTTAAACGTCTGGCCGCCTTTGACGCCGCTCAGCCAGGCGTGTCCCTCTTCGCTCACCATGCCAACGTCGATATTTTTATCACTCAGATAAACCACCGCGCCCAGTGGCGGCACGCCGTTGTCTGCCGTATGGATGATGACAGAAAGATCTTTACCGGCGCGCGATACCAGCGATTTATAGCCGATAGCACCTTCCGTCCAGGCCTGACGCATAATATTTTCGTCAACCGTAACGCCATCAGGCAGGTTATTCATATTGACGGCAATGGTCGCAGGTGAATAACTGGAGATCATGGGGACAACCGTGTTGCCCAGCCAGTTAGTTTCGTTGAGCTCGCCCTGCACCGGGATGCCCGCAACGCCGTCGGCGTCGATCATAATTCTGGGCTCATTGCCAAAACTACGGCGATGCCATGCGAAACCCTGCCGTGTCGCCGTCATCGAACCCGTCCAACTGGCGCTGACCGAGCTGTAATCACTGGCGTTATAACTGCCCGAAAGTTGCAAATCGCCCACTGAGGTAATGTGCTGAAGATTACCGCGGAACTGCGCGCCGTTATCGGGTTTATCTGACTCAATGCCTGCCGATACACCCCAGGTGTCACGTGCGCTGGAGGAGTCATTCCAGCTCACCATATGGCTGGTGGTATTGCTACTGTGCATGTCGTAGTTAAGACGACGACCAAAATCGAACGGGATGGAGAGCGACATATAAAACTGGTTATCGCTACCTCGCTCTTCGTAATGTGTCGTGCTCCAGGATGTTGAGAGTGTGAGTCCTTTCCAGCTTCCAATATCGAAGTTAAACCCGGCCGTGAGGTTGGCGGTGGTTGATGTATCGCCATCCCACCACTCCTGACGCAAACCACTTAAATAAAGATTCAGATTGAGCGGATCAATGGGTTGGTTGAACGAAATGCTGAGTGTCTGTTTTTCGTCCTGGGTATCGGCGTCGTGATATTGATGATCAACAAAGTTGGCATAGCTATGAAATTCACGTTCGGAAAAGCGGTAGGCTGCCAGTGACACCTGGCTGTCGGTGGCATCAAAGCGCTTGCTGTAGTTCAGGCGGTAGCTACGGCCCCGTTCCTGATGGCCATCTTCAAAGGTACTGCTGGCATGGGTAATATCAAAAGAAACCGCTCCCAGCCAGCGCATATTTTGGCCAATACCAACGGCAACTGAGCGGTAATCGCAGCCAGCCGCCAGAATGCCTCCGTAGAGTGACGTGTTTGAAAGCATGCCCCATGAGGCTTCGCTACTAATGAAAGTATCGTTTACAACATGGTGAGAGATATCAGGGCGAGCGCGCCCGGCGGCCACTTTATAGCGCACCTGGCCTTCACGCGTCAGGAAAGGCGTGGAGGCTGCGGAAACCTGGAAACTGTTCACGCGGCCATCCTCCTCCTGCACTTTTACGTCCAGCGTTCCTTGTACCGACTGGTTGAGGTCGCTTATCAGGAACGGCCCTGGCGCAACTTTGGTTTGATAAATCACGCGCCCGGCATGGCTGACCGTGACCGTCGCATTCGTTTGGGCGATGCCGCTGATTTGCGGCGCGTAGCCGCGTAGCTCCCAGGGCAACATACGATCGTCGCTGGCGATAGCCGCACCATTATAGGAGAAGGCGTCAAAAATATTCGAACTGAAGTCAGTTTCGCCGAGGGTTAACTTAGCGCCCAGCGAGGGGAGCGGGCGAAACAGATAGGTTCTGGAGATGCTACGTGTGGTTTGCGCGCTGCCACTACTCTGCGTTTGGCTGATTTGATAGTCGCTACGTAAGCGCCATGCGCCGAGATTCGCCCCGGCGGTGCCATAGCTATTATAATTTTCACTGTGCTCACCGTGATTTGGGCGATAGGTGCTGGCAAATAAGTTGTAGTCCAGCAGCAGGCCTGCGACTCCGTTATCCCACGTTGCAGGCGGCATCCACGTATCGGAGCGCCACGCGAGCATAGCCTGAGGAATCACGATGTCCAGATTCTGGGTCGCTCTGTCCAGTTTGAATGTGATATCGGGTTGTGTAGTGAAATCGAGGCAATTGTCCTTAATCGCAAACGTATTACGGATATCTTCTTTTAACCCTAACTGGTCAGCGAGATCGACAGGAATGCAAACCGCTACGGTTTCTTTCTGTTTTTTCCAGCTAAGCTGACGGCCAGAAGAAATAAGGTTTTTATTCACCGTGACGGAAACAAAATAATCTCCCGCAGCGATGGCAGATTTATCTTTGAATTGAGAAAAATCAACGCCATCGCGCATGGATTTATCCAGCACGTTTAAATTAAATTCCACAGCATGGACGGGGAGTGTCAGTAATAACCCACAGCCAGCGGCGAGAAGCTTGCAATTATCCATGGTATCCATACCCGGGCATATGCAAAGAAGGAAGAACGGGTGGCCATCATGGCCACCGATGTTCTTAGTTATAGATTAACGTGTAGTTTGCGGTGGCGGTTACGCCGCCAGCGGTGACAGTATTCGCGCCAATTTTTTCCATCCAGGCCTGAAACGGCAGGATTTGGGTCGCAGAGTCTGGGTTCAGCGCGAGTTCTTTTGCGGTACCCAGAGTAATATTCGCACCAGTGGAATCCATTAAGCGAACGCCGACATTGCTTGCGCCGCCAGCAAAGGTGTTACTGAGCAGACCCGGATTGCTGGCGACAACGTTACTGCTGGTGAAGGTCACTTTCACTTTAGAAAGGGGTTGGCCCTTACCATCATCAGAGCTGGGCAGTGCGCAGTTCTCCAGCGTAATGCTTGAATCTTTGGCTTCAGTGTGGGTATTGGCGTTAATGAAGGTATCCGTCACTTCACCGAGATCGACTTTTTTATCGATATCGTCAGCTTTAATAGAGCACGGCGCGCTGATGACCAGCCCGGTAAAGGTGATTTTGCCGCCACCGCCATCAATATCATCTGCCAGGGCATACCCTGAGGCGAGTACAGAAATGGCTAACGCCAGCAGCGTTTTCTTTCCTGAATTCATGTGATATATCCTTTAAAATTAAATGCAAACGTTATTTTTGAATAATATAAAGTCGGATTATATCTGAAGGGAAGTAATGGTGGTTTTAGTTAAATTACAATCAATCGGCAGTTGAAGTTAAATAATTTGCTCAGAATAATATTGTTTAATTTAATTATTGATGCGGTGATTGTATTTTAATTTTCATGCAATATTAAGCCGGGTGAACAATAGGGTTAGATATCATAATAATCAATGATCTATATGTTTTTTTTAGGAATGTATTTAGTCTCAAATTGTAATGCTATCGGATTAGTTATACGCCGTACTGCTGCCAGCCATACGGCGTAAACCATTTAACCTAACCCAATCGATTGTAACAGAACCAAACTGAGCCCCATCACCGACATGCCGCACAGCACGCCATAGCTGGGGTTATTATTGGGGTCTATCTCTTTTGCCAGCGGCATCAGTTCATCGACGGAGAGGGCGACCATAATACCAGCCACCGCCGCCATAATCGCTGCCATCACCACCGGCGACACCAGGCTACCCAGGATCAACCATGCCAGTACGCCGCCAAGAATTTCCGCCATGCCGGAGATGCCAGCCCAGAATACGGCCTTGCGTTTTGAGCCTGTAGCTGCGTAGATCGGCCCGGAAACCGCTAACCCTTCAGGAATATTGTGTAATGCCACGGCGAAGGCGATGCCGAAACCCAGCTCCAGGTTGCTGCTTGCCGTGACAAACGTCGCGATGCCTTCAGGAAAATTGTGCAGGCTAATCCCAAGCGTCAGCAGGATTGCGGTACGTCGAAGATTGGGCGGAAGAGGCTTAACATCAGCGGGAACCAGATCCTGCGGATGTGCGTGCGGCAACATGCGGTCGAGCGCAAAATAGCCAAGTAGCCCGACGACAAACATGCCGTAGCCCAGAACAGGGGACATTCCTTCGGCATCCAGTGCGGCAGGAAGCATCTCCATCAGTGAAATCAGCAGCATAATGCCTGCCGCGAAGCCAAGGGAAAAGGCCAGAACGCGGTTAGAGGGTTTTTGACCAATAACACCCAGAACTGCGCCAATAAACGTGGCGGCACCTGCTAACAACGTCAGAATAAGAGGGACTGACATCGCTCACTCCTTATGATAATGATTATCATTTATATTATTAGAGATTGTCATCCATTACGAGAGGCACATTGCTTCTTTACGTCACCTTACATTCAAAATTTCTGAAGATCTTCATCATGGTTATCTGAGTTCCTCCTCCAGCATTCCAGGTTAAGGTGTTGCTATCAGAAAATACCTCTACAAAGGATAACATCATGTCTCGTACCCGAATGCCAGCGTTGTTTTTAGGTCACGGCAGCCCAATGAACGTGCTGGAGGACAACATCTATACCCGTACCTGGCAGCATCTGGGCGAGACATTGCCTCGTCCAAAAGCCATTGTGGTGATTTCAGCTCACTGGTTCACCCGTGGCACCGGCGTGACGGCTATGGAAACGCCGAAAACGATCCATGATTTTGGCGGCTTCCCGCAGGCGCTCTATGACATTCATTATCCGGCACCGGGGTCTCCGGCGCTGGCGCAGAGGCTGGTCGAGTTACTGTCGCCGGTACCTGTCACGTTGGATAACGAAGCGTGGGGCTTTGACCATGGCTCGTGGGGCGTGCTGATCAAAATGTACCCGAATGCAGACATTCCGATGGTGCAGTTGAGTATCGACAGCACTAAACCGGCGGCGTGGCATATGGAGATGGGGCGTAAGCTTGCCAGTCTGCGCGATGAGGGGATTATGCTGGTGGCCAGCGGCAACGTGGTGCATAACCTGCGAACCGCCAAATGGCATGGTGATGGCACGCCATATCCGTGGGCATCATCCTTTAATGCGTATGTGAAAGCGAATCTGAGCTGGAAAGGGCCAGTGGCTGCGCATCCACTGGTGAACTATCTGGAGCACGAAGGGGGCGCGTTGTCGAATCCGACACCGGATCATTTCCTGCCTCTGCTGTATGTTTTGGGCGCATGGGATGGCGAAGAGCCGATTTCGATCCCGGTGGACGGGCTGGAAATGGGAAGCTTAAGTATGCTGTCGGTGCAGATCGGATAGCAGAAAAAAGCCCGGCGTCGCCGGGCTTCAGGAGTCTTACTCGACAAAAATATGCGGATAGAAGCGGGAAAGATCCTGGGTGATCAGCGCGCGGTCTTCGCGAATGCCGATCCCCGCGGGTTGATCGTTGATAAGCCAGCTGCCAATCAGCGTATAGCTGTCGCCAAATTTCGGCAGCGGATGGAACTGCTGCACGATCATGCCTTCTTCGCCATAAGGGCCGTCAACTTCTTCCAGCGTTTTGCCGTTCTCAATGATCGAGATGTTAGCGCCTTCGCGTGAGAAGATCGGTTTCACCACATATTTGTCCATTTGCGGATGATCGTCTTCGGCAAAATAAGCGGGCAGCAAATTCGGGTGATCCGGGAACATTTCCCACAGCAGCGGCAGCAGCGCTTTGTTGGAAATTATGCTCTTCCATGCCGGTTCCAGCCAGCGTACACCTGCGTCTTCCAGCTTGGTTGAAAACATCTCGCGCAGCATGTACTCCCATGGGTAGAGCTTGAAGAGATTGCCGATAACCTGATCCTGAAGATCGGTAAACTGACCTTTTTCACCCAGGCCAATATCGTCGATATACAGGAATTCGGTGGCCACTTCCGCTTCTGCCGCGCAGTCCTGCAGATATTGCACGGTTCCGCGATCTTCCACGGTATCGCGACAGCAGGTCAGGTGAAGCAGCTGAAAACCGTGCTGCTCACGCAGTTCGGTGAAGCGCGCGATGATCTTTTCTTGCAGGCTGTTGAACTGATCGCTGCCTTCCGGCAGGTTACCGGAATTGAGCTGATCTTCCAGCCAGATCCACTGAAAGAACGCGGCTTCGTACAGTGAAGTTGGCGTATCGGCGTTGTTCTCAAGCAGCTTCGGCTCGCCCACGCCGTCCCACGCCAGATCCATGCGTGAATAGAGCGAAGGTTGATGCGTCAGCCAGGACTGACGCACAAAGCCCCAGGTGTGTTTGGGAATGCGGAATTTGGTCATCAGCTCATCGCTGGCGACCACGCGCTCGACCACTTTTAAACACATCTGGTGCAGTTCGGCGGTGACCTCTTCCAGTTTTTCAACCTGCGCCAAAGTCAGCTTGTAATAGGCTTCCTCGCTCCAGTACGGCTCGCCATACATGGTGTGAAAGTTAAAGCCATATTCGGTAGCCTTTTCACGCCAGTCCGGGCGCTCTGTAATACTGATTCTTTCCATGAGACTTAGCCGCCCATTGAGCGAGAAGAGGTGCCGGACGCGCTGCTACGCTGCATTGTCGCTTGTTTAGCGACAGACTCGCCAAACCCACCACGAGTGACCGTGCTGGTGGTCGCCGGTTTTGGCGCCATTGCGGTTTTCGGTACCGTCATGGTGCGGCCTGGCTGTGCGGCTCCGTAGTTTTTGCCGCTGGCGTCGGTGTATTTACCATATGCCGGGCTGGACGGGTTTTTAGAGGTGAACACCGGCTGCTGCTGGAAGCCCGCACCGCCGCTCATCATACGACCCATCATGTAACCGGCCATCAACGGCATCCAGAAGCTGCCGCTGCTTTGCGCCTGTGCCTGGTTTTCTGGCGCAACACCTGCCTGAGCTGGCGTTTGCTGACACTGACCTTCACCAAATTCCGCGACGCAATCTTCACGCGTGGCATATTTCGGCGCAGTACGTTCCGCTTCTTTCTGTGCGTTATTAAAGGCAGTGGTGCATTCCGCACTTTTCCCCGGGTTGGCGGCCGAGCAGTCGTCCGCGTTTTGATACAGGGTGACCGTTTCGTCGCTTTGTTCACAGCCCGCCAGCATAAAAACGGCGGTGACGGCGAAAGCAACCGGTGTTAAATGGCGTGCACTCCAGCTTTTGCGAAAAGCGGCGTGCTTAATATTATTTGTCCGTTTCATCGTTATCTTCCTGGACCCAGTGGTAGAGCATTAGCGCTCAGGATAGTGGATGACTGGTTGAAAATGAAGCGAGAAGGGGAAGAAACAGTAGGATCTTTACGTTGCCTTACGTTCTGCGCAATGTAAAACGCCACGCGTGTTCGGCGTGGCGTTTTTATACGGCGTGGAGCTTAACGATTCGCGGTAGTGGTCGCGCCGTTATAGCCGTCTGCTGAGGCGTCCTGCTGCGGATTTTCCGGGGCCACGGACTCAGGCGTCGTGGATACCGGTTTACCCAGCGTGCTGTTCAGCGCCTGCAGATCCTGCTCGTTCAGCGTACCCAGCGCAGATTTGATATTCAGCTGGTTAATCAGGTAGTTATAACGTGCGCTGGAGAGTTGCTGTTTCGCGTTATACAGCGTGGTCGTCGCATCCAGCACGTCGACAATGGTACGGGTACCGACTGAGTAACCGGCTTCCATCGCGTCTAATGAGCTCTGCGCAGAGACAACGGCTTGTTTATAGGCGTTGATGCTGCTGATAGAGGCATTGACGTTGTTGAAGGAGGAACGCACGGTTTGAACCACGGTACGGTGCGCGCTTTCCAGTTGCTCGCTTGCGCCAACGAAGTTGTACTGCGCCTGTTTAACCTGAGAAGTCACCGAACCGCCGCTGTAAATTGGCAGGTTGAAGCTCAGGCCGATAGAGTTCTGGCCGATATCGCGGTCAGCATAGGTGGAACCGCCGGTTTTGCTGCCGTCATACTTGGTATTGGACACGCTGGTGGAAGCGTTGAGGTCCAGGGTCGGCAGGTGACCGTCCTGTGCCTGACGGATCTGCTCACGAGCCAGGTCCTGGCTCAGACGTGCCTGCAGCAGCGACAAGTTGCGGCTTTCCGCTTCTTTCAGCAGCGCATTAACCGCTTTCGGCTTGTCGGTGGAGAAGCTGTCAACGTTCAGCGAAGAGAGTTCCGGGTAGTAGTTACCGGTGACCTGACGCAGCGCTTCAACGGCGTTGTCGAGATTATTGCGTGCGGTCACTTCATTCGCCAGCACGGTATCGTACTGTGAGCGGGCGTTCTGAACGTCGGTAATGGCAACCAGACCGACGTTAAAGCGCTGAGTTGTTTGATCCAACTGACGGTAGATAGCCTGTTTCTGCGCTTCAGTATAGGAAAGCGCATCAATCGCGCTCAGCACGTTAAAGTAGGCCGTCGCCGTGTTCAGAATAAGCTGTTGCTGGTCAGTCTGATACGTGACGTCCTGAATACCGGCGCTTTTTTCTTGCAGCGTCAGGGCGCGCCATTTCGACATATCAAACAACGTTTGCGTTAACTGCAGTGACGCACTGCTGACGTTGGAGTTTACGCCGTTGTTGTCACGGTAGCCGTTGGTATAGGTATAATCAGCACCCAGGCCAAGCTGTGGCAACAGTGGGCTACGCGCTTCGTTGATCTTTTCAAATGCGGCATCGCGGTCTGCTGCGGATTTACGCAGGTCAGGGTTGCTTAAACGCGCCTGCTGATACACTTGCAGCAGGTTCTCTGCCTGGCTCATTGCGCTGAAACCCGTAAGGCTCAGGCCAATAAGGATGGGGAGCAATTTCTTCATTTGCATTCCTTGTTGTGAAGCTTAGCGCTGATCTAATTCAGAAAAATATTCGCCGATTGTATCAGAGTCTGCCAGCTTAAAAAGTTGGCGTAATGTGCCATGCGGCGTTAATTTGCATCAATCTAGCATACAGGCAGCTAAACGGTAGCCAAACTGACCCGAATTCCACAATTTCATCACAAATGCATTTGGAACCAATCATGACTAAGACGAATGACTCAGTGGTTACGTTCTCGAAAAACGATGTAGAAATTATTGCACGGGAAACGCTGTACAGCGGTTTTTTTTCGCTTGATTTGTATCGTTTTCGTCACCGTTTATTTAACGGAGAAATGAGCGGCGAAGTAAAACGCGAAATTTTTGAGCGCGGTCACGCCGCAGTCTTGCTACCCTTTGACCCTGTGCGGGACGAAGTTGTGCTGATTGAACAGATCCGCATCGCCGCTTTCGACACCAGCGAAAGCCCGTGGTTGCTGGAGATGGTGGCTGGTATGATCGAAGAAGGCGAAACCATCGAAGAGGTGGCGCGCCGCGAAGCCGTGGAAGAAGCGGGCTTAATCGTCGGACGCACGAAAAAAATACTGAGTTACCTGGCAAGCCCGGGGGGAACGAGTGAGCGCCTCTCTGTATTAGCGGGCGAAGTCGACGCAACGACGGCCAAAGGCATTCATGGCCTGGCAGAAGAAAACGAAGACATTCGGGTTCATGTGGTAAGTCGGGAACAAGCTTATCAGTGGGTAGAAGAGGGAAAAATCGACAACGCGGCGACGGTCATCGCTTTGCAATGGCTGCAACTGCATTATCAAGACTTACGACAAGAGTGGTTAAAATGAAGCGCTATACACCTGACTTCCCTGAAATGATGCGGCTGTGCGAAACCAATTTCGCCCAGTTACGCCGATTACTGCCGCGCACAGATGCGCCCGGCGACGCAGTGAACTATCAGGTGGCGAATGCGCAATATCGGTTAACGATTGTCGAATCGACGCGTTACACGACGCTGGTAGAGATAGAACAAACGCACCCGAAGATCAGCTACTGGAGCCTGCCGTCCATGACGGTACGCCTGTATCATGATGCCATGGTGGCTGAAGTGTGTTCGAGCCAGCAGATTTTTCGCTTCAAAGCACGTTATGATTATCCTAATAAAAAGTTGCATCAACGCGACGAAAAGCATCAAATTAACCAGTTTCTGGCTGACTGGTTACGTTACTGTTTAGCATATGGAGCGATGGCGATTCCGGTTTAAGCATCGTGAAACCTAAGGACACCATTTGGAAAGCCTGTTAAACCTTCCGCTGGCTGGTGGGGCCAGTGTCAGGTTACTGCAAATTACTGATACTCACCTGTTCGCTAAAAAAAGTGAAACGCTGTTAGGCGTGAATACCTGGGACAGTTATCACGCCGTGCTTGAGGCAATCAACGCCTCGCAGCGTGAAGTGGATCTGGTGGTCGCGACTGGCGACTTAGCGCAGGATCACACCTCCGCGGCCTATCAGCACTTCGCTGAAGGCATCGCGCGATTTTCTGCGCCCTGCGTTTGGCTGCCGGGCAACCATGACTTCCAACCCGCCATGTACAGCACGCTACAGGATGCAGGGATCTCCCCGGCCAAGCGTGTGATGGTGGGGGAGCACTGGCAAATCCTGCTGCTCGACAGCCAGGTCTTTGGCGTGCCGCACGGCGAACTGAGCGAATTTCAACTGGAGTGGCTGGAAAAACGGCTGGCAGAAGCGCCGGAACGTCACACGCTGCTGCTGTTGCACCATCATCCATTGCCTGCGGGCTGTAGCTGGCTCGATCAGCACAGTTTGCGCAATGCCGCGTCGCTGGATAACGTGCTGGTGAATTTCCCGAAGGTGAAAAATCTGCTCTGCGGCCACATTCACCAGGAGCTGGATCTCGACTGGAATGGCCGTCGGATGATGGCGACACCGTCTACTTGTGTGCAGTTTAAACCCCATTGCGCCAACTTTACGCTGGATACGATTTCGCCGGGCTGGCGCTGGCTGGAACTGCATGCCGATGGCTCGCTGACCACCGAAGTTTGCCGCCTTGCCGGGTCGGAGTTTCACCCGGATACCGCGTCAGAAGGATACTGATGGCTACGCTTCTCTACCTGCATGGGTTTAACAGCTCACCCTGGTCTGCCAAAGCGACGGCGTTGAAAACGTGGCTGGCGGAGCACTATCCGGATATCACCATGGTGATCCCCCAGTTGCCGTCCTATCCTGCTGACGCCGCAGAAATGCTGGAGGCGCTGGTGTTAAAGCACGGGGGCGAACCGCTGGGTGTGGTCGGCTCCTCGTTAGGCGGCTATTATGCGACCTGGCTGTCGCAGTGTTTCATGTTGCCCGCTGTGGTGGTGAACCCGGCGATACGCCCGTATGAGTTGCTAACGAACTTCCTCGGTCCGAACGAGAATCCCTACACCGGTGAGCATTATGTGCTAGAGTCTCGCCATATTTACGATCTCAAAGTGATGCGAATTGACCCGCTGGAAGCGCCGGATCTCATCTGGCTATTGCAGCAAACGGGCGATGAAGTGCTTGATTACCGCCAGGCCGTTGACTATTTCGCCTCCTGCCGCCAAACGGTAGAGGAGGGCGGTAATCACGCATTTGTTGGTTTTGAAGATCATTTCACACAGATTATCGACTTTCTGGGGCTGCATTAAGCCGCTCCCATTACCTACGAACAGATCATGACACAATCTTCTTATAACGCTGATGCCATTGAGGTACTCACCGGGCTTGAGCCGGTTCGCCGCCGTCCGGGAATGTACACGGATACCACACGCCCTAACCATCTCGGTCAGGAAGTGATCGATAACAGCGTCGATGAAGCGCTGGCGGGCCACGCAAAACGTGTCGAAGTCATTCTTCATGCTGACCAGTCGCTGGAAGTCATCGATGACGGGCGCGGCATGCCGGTCGACATTCACCCGGAAGAGGGGGTACCGGCGGTCGAGCTGATTCTGTGCCGCCTGCACGCGGGCGGTAAGTTTTCTAACAAAAACTACCAGTTCTCCGGTGGCCTGCACGGCGTGGGGATTTCGGTGGTTAACGCCTTGTCCAAACGTGTGGAAGTAAACGTGCGTCGCGACGGGCAGGTTTACAGCATTGCCTTTGAAAATGGCGATAAAGTGGAAGACCTGCACGTAACCGGTACCTGCGGTAAACGCAATACCGGCACCAGCGTCCACTTCTGGCCAGACGAAAGCTTCTTCGATACTCCGCGCTTCTCCGTTTCACGTCTCAACCACGTGCTGAAAGCGAAAGCGGTGCTTTGCCCTGGTGTGGAAATTGTCTTTAAGGACAAAGTGAATAACACCGAGCAGAGCTGGCGTTATGAAGATGGCTTGACAGATTATCTGAAAGAAGCGGTGAACGGCTTGCCGACGCTGCCGGAACAGCCGTTTGTCGGGACGTTCTCCGGTGAAACGGAAGCGGTTGACTGGGCGCTGCTGTGGCTGCCGGAAGGCGGTGAACTGCTTGCTGAAAGCTACGTTAACCTGATCCCGACCATGCAGGGCGGTACGCACGTTAATGGTCTGCGTCAGGGCCTGCTCGACGCGATGCGCGAATTCTGTGAATACCGCAATATTCTGCCGCGCGGCGTGAAGCTGACGGCAGAGGATATCTGGGAACGCTGCGCCTACGTGTTGTCGGTGAAAATGCAGGATCCGCAATTTGCCGGCCAGACCAAAGAGCGTCTCTCTTCCCGCCAGTGTGCCGCATTTGTTTCCGGCGTGGTGAAAGATGCGTTTTCCCTGTGGCTGAACCAGAACGTTCAGGCCGCAGAAATGCTGGCCGAAATGGCAATTTCCAGCGCCCAGCGCCGTATGCGCGCGGCGAAAAAAGTGGTGCGTAAAAAACTGACCAGTGGCCCGGCGCTGCCCGGCAAACTGGCAGATTGCACCGCACAAGATCTCAATCGTACCGAACTGTTCCTCGTGGAAGGGGATTCTGCAGGCGGATCAGCCAAACAGGCGCGCGATCGTGAATATCAGGCGATCATGCCGTTGAAAGGGAAGATCCTTAACACCTGGGAAGTTTCATCGGATGAAGTGCTGGCCTCGCAGGAAGTACACGATATTTCCGTGGCGATCGGCATCGATCCGGACAGCGACGATCTCAGCCAGCTGCGTTACGGCAAGATCTGTATCCTCGCGGATGCGGATTCTGATGGTCTGCACATCGCGACGCTGCTGTGCGCGCTGTTTGTGAAGCACTTCCGCTCGGTAGTTAAGCAGGGGCACGTATACGTGGCGCTGCCGCCGCTCTACCGCATCGATCTCGGCAAAGAAGTCTATTACGCCCTGACCGAAGAAGAGAAAGCGGGCGTGCTGGAACAGCTTAAGCGCAAGAAAGGGAAACCGAACGTTCAGCGCTTTAAAGGGCTGGGTGAAATGAACCCGATGCAGTTGCGCGAAACCACGCTGGATCCGAACACGCGCCGTCTGGTACAGCTGGTGATTGATGATGAAGATGAACAGCAAACCAACGCCATGATGGACATGCTGCTGGCCAAGAAGCGTTCGGAAGACCGCCGCAACTGGTTGCAGGAAAAAGGCGATATGGCGGATATTGAAGCCTGATTAAGACCCTCTCTGCGGAGAGGGTTTTCATATCACTGATGATTCTTACGATACTGCAACGGCGTCTCACCGATGCCTTTCTTAAACGAGCTGATGAACCATGTGGTATCGGCAAAACCGACCTGGCTTGCCACCTCAGCCACACTGATTGTGCTGTGCAGCAGTAATTCGCAGGCTCGTCGTAACCGTATTGTATTCAAATAGTTATGAATATATTCCCCGGTCTCGACATGAAAGCGCCGTGAAAGATAGCTGCGTGATTTGCCGAGATCCTGCGCCAGTTTATCGAGACTGAATTTTTGCTGATAGTTCTCTTCAATCCAGAACATAACCGGGCTGGCGATGCCGCGGTTATCTTCCGGCATTTTTTCCTGCACCGGCGGCAGCATATGCAAAAGCGTCATCAACAGAGTGGTGACATGCTCCGCGCTTAGCCCTGAAGTGGCAAGCCCGGCGTAGAGAGTAAACAGATAATCGACGTGAACATGTGCGTCGGCAAGGTCGGCAACAAAGGCGGGGCCAGCGCGCTGAGACAGCATTTGCAGACGGCTACGCGCATCGGGAAAGTCGCGCAGCAGGCGAAGAATCGCATGCTGATCGAGATGAATTATCGTGCGGCGGTAGCTGTCCTGAGCCTGTTCATCCACCCTCACTTTGTGCAGCGTAAACGGCGGGAAGAAAAACAGCCGCCCCGGACGCATGGTGTACTGGCGATTATCGACAATCACCACGCCGAACCCCTCCTCGACGTACAGCACTTCCAGACACTGATGCCAGTGGTGATAGCGCACGCTGTTGGCGTACAGACGGCTGAACGATGCCACCTTGTCGTTCAGTGTGATCAGCTCCAGATGTTCCGAATTTAATGTTGTACTCATAGCAACAGAATTAAATTTTTACGTAATAATCCCCACAACTAAACCACCGTTTTAAATTTTATCAAGTCGCGGTTTATTTATTCATATCAGTTGTGACCGGGTTAACACTTCACCGCACGCCTGACTCTCTATGCTTGTACCACTTTCGGGGATGGCTAAGCAGAGGATTCTGGCGGTGATGGAAAAATCAAATTCATTGTCTTCACGTGAAGAGGTGGTGACCGCGCTCACGAGCATGTTGAGTGCGCTGGATAAACAGTTTCCCGTCGGTGCGGCGCAATTCTCGTTGGGTGATACCTGTGCGCATTACAGTGTGGATATTGCCGAAATGGAAGGGCTGTCACGCGCGCTGTGGGGCCTGTTTCCGCTGCTGGCGGGAGGGGCAGAAGTGCCATTCAGCGATAAATATTTCACCGCCATTAAGCGCGGCACCGACCCACATAGCCCGGCGTACTGGGGCGAAACGGGCCCGTACGATCAGCGTCTGGTCGAGATGGCGGCCTATGGCCTTGGGTTGGCGCTGTTACAGGGCCGTTTCGCCGATCATTTCAGCGCCGCTGAGCTGAATAACCTGCACCGCTGGTTGGATCAAATCACCGATTCACAAATGCCGGACAGCAACTGGAACTACTTTGCCATCATGGTACAACTGGGCTTTAAGCGCGCTGGTCTGCCTTACGATCGCCTGGCTGTCGATAAGCGCTTCGCGATGATGGAAGCCTACTATCTGGGCGATGGCTGGTACTCGGATGGCCCCGGGCGGCCCAAAGATTATTACATCTCAATGGCGTTCCATTTCTATGGATTGATCTACGCCACGCTTAACGGCAGCGACGATCCGCTGCGTGCGGCAACTCTCCGCGAACGCGCCACGCTGTTTGCCCGCGACTTCATCTATCTCAGCGCCGCCGATGGCGCTTGTGTACCGTTTGGCCGCAGCCTGACCTACCGTATTGCGATGGTCGCCTTCTGGAGCGGCGTGGCCTTCGCCGGGCTGGATGTCTTCTCGCCGGGCGTGGTGAAGGGCATCATTCTGCGTCATCTGCGCTGGTGGCTGGAAAAACCGATTTTCGATCGCGACGGTATTTTGACCCTCGGTTTTGCCTACCCGAATCTGGCGATGTGCGAGGATTACAACTCACCGGGTTCGCCATACTGGGCGCTGAAGGTCTTTTTGATTCTGGCGCTTGCGGCGGATCATCCGTTCTGGCTGGCGGAAGAACTGCCATTGCCCACGCTGGACGATGTTCATGTGATTGCCCCCGCGCAGCAGGTTTTGCAGCACAGCGAACATTCGCAGCACGTTGTGATGCTCACTTCCGGCCAGCTGGAGCTGAACAACTATGTGAACACCGACGCTAAGTACACCAAATTCGCTTACTCCAGCCGTTTTGGTTTCACCATCGAGCGCGGGCGTTATGGCATTAAACATGCGGCCAGCGACTCCATGCTGCTGCTTGCCGAGAACGATAACCACTGGCGTGGACGTCGGGAGTGCGAAAGCGTTGAGGTGCAGGAGAATACAATCGTTTCACGCTGGTCGCCCTGGCGAGACGTGCATGTCACCACCTGGCTTATCCCGGCGGGGGAGTGGCACGTGCGCGTACATCGTCTGGATACCGCACGTTATTTGCAAAGTGCTGAGGGCGGTTTCGCGGTGATGAAGGCCGATGCGCAGCAGGGGGAAGGCCGGTGTCAGATTACCGCGCGTAATGGCGTCAGCGTGATTGCCGATCTTTCGCCAACGCTTTCGCGCCAGAGTGATGCGGTCGTGACGCCGCCGAATAGCAGCATTATGTTCGCCGAATGTGCGTCGATTCCGCTACTCACTGCCGACCTGACCCCGGGTGAACACTGGCTCTGTTGTGCGGTGGCTGCCAGCGGCGACGTTAAGAAAAAATATCACCAGCCGCCACGGTTGGTTATTGAAAAAAATACGCTCAGGGTAATGGGTGCCTTAGACAAACAATATGCCGCTCTGAGTTTTTAATTTTCCGGGCGCAAGCCCGGAATACTCTCTGTTGACCCTATATGCTTTCGTCGAGGATGGTATGGAAAAGTTATCGTCTCAAAACAGGCTTGAATATTACAAAATAAGTACTTTTATCTTTCTCTACTTTTTTACCTGGTCCGCCAGTATTGGTTTATTCGCTATATGGCTAGGGCAAAAAGCCAATTTAAGCGGTACGGTGATAGGGACTGTTTTTGCGGTGAACGGTATCTTTGCCGTCATCCTGAAACCAATTTACGGTTATATTCTCGATAAAATTGGCATGAGTAAATGCCTGCTCTATTTTGTCGTTGCGGTCTCAGCCCTGATGGCACCATTTTTTATTTATGTCTACCAGCCGCTACTGCTGTCGCACACCATGCTGGGGATTATTGTCGGTGCGATTTATCTGAGCTTCGCCTGGTACGCGGGAGTAGCGGCCTGTGAATCCTATGCAGACCGTTACAGCCGCTTAAACGGCATGGAGTTCGGCCAGATTCGTATGTGGGGATCGCTCGGTTGGGCGGTGGCATCTTCCTTCTCAGGCCTGCTGTTTAACATCTCGCCCGCCTGGAACTTTATTATGGGCAGCGTGACGTCGATTATCATGCTGGTGGTACTGATTAGCCTGAAAGTGAACACTAACTCCGTATATGCAGGCGAGGTACTGACCAAAGACAAAATCGCCCTGGCTGATGTCTATGCCCTGCTGCGAAGTGGCAAGTTCTGGGCCTTCTGTATGTATGTCGCTGGCGTGGCGTGGATGATGTTTATCGCCGAGCAGCAGTTCTCGCGCTACTTCGTCACCTTCTTCGAGGATGTTCATCAGGGCAACGCGATATTTGGTTATCTCGGCACCGTACAGTCGGGTATCGAATTCCTGATGTATATGTTTATCCCGCTGGTAGTGAATTATATCGGTGCCAAACGAGGCTTATTAATCGTCGGCGCCGTGGTCGGTGCACGTCTGATTGTTTCCGGTCTGTGCGATTCCCATCTGCTTATTTCCGTACTGAAACCGCTTTATGGTCTGGAAATCTGTTTGCTGCTGGTGTCGGTATTTAAATATATCGCTGAGCATTTTGATAAACGCGTCAATGCGACCATGTACCTGCTTGGCTACCAGGCGATGTTATATGTTGGCAACGTCGTCGTTTCTTCACCTGCGGGTATTCTTTATGACCGCATAGGTTTTGAAAAAACGTACATCCTGATGGGCTCAATCGCCCTGCTGTTTACTGTTATCTCGGCATTTACCTTATCCGCCTGTCGTACCCAACGCAACCGCGCCGTGGCGCTGAATGTGGCTGAAAACAATGCGGGTAAATAATCCTGAACCGAAGAGTAATAAGGACACGAAAATGCACAAATCCGTCGTTGAGGAAACATTACCGGAATTTCCGGGCGCGCCAGTGAACATGGACGCGTTTAACGATGAAATGGGGGCTGCGCGACAGCACGTACTCACACTGATTCGCCGTCATATGGCTGAGTTTGGTGAAAAATTTCCGGCGGAGACCTGTGAAAAAGGATTTTACCCGCTGACGGAAAACGTCGAATGGACCACCAGTTTCTGGACCGGCCAACTGTGGCTCGCTTGGGAGATGAGCGGTGATGAGGCTTTCCGCACGCTGGCGGAAAAACATGTGCGCTCGTTTGGCCTGCGCATTGCCGGGCGACATGACACCAACACGCACGATCTTGGTTTTTTGTATACGCTCTCCTGCGTGGCCGCCTGGCGTCTGACGGGAAATCGTGATGCACGCGGTTTCTCACTACTGGCCGCCGAAGCGCTGCTGGAACGTTTTCATCGCAAAGCCGAGATCATTCAGGCATGGGGCGATCTCAAGGATCCCGAGCAGGCCGGGCGCATGATCATCGACTGCACCATGAACCTGCCGCTGCTTTACTGGGCCAGCGAACAAACCGGTGACCCGCGTTTTGCTGATGCAGCGAAAGCGCATGTGCGCCAGTCGGCGAAATATCTGGTGCGCGACGATGCATCGACCTACCACACCTACTATATGGATGTGCAGACCGGCGCGCCGCGTTTTGGCAATACGCAGCAGGGCTACGCGGATGACTCCTGCTGGTCGCGCGGGCAGGCGTGGGGCATCTACGGTTTTATGCTGAGTTACCTCTACACCGGTGACAGAGAACTGATTAGCCTGTCGAAAAAGCTGGCGAACTACTTTCTCAATCGTCTGCCGGAGGATGCCGTATGCCACTGGGATCTGGCGTTGCAGGGGACGGATGCCTTACGTGATTCCTCTTCGGCGGCGATTGCAGTTTGCGGCCTGCTGGAGTTGGTGAAATCTCTGCCGGTCACCGATCCGGATCGCGCGCGTTATCAGCAATGGGCGATGGGGATGATGTCGTCGCTGACGAAGCATTATCTGGCGGGGTTAGACGAGCCGGGTAACGGCCTGCTGAAACACTCGGTCTACCATTTAGCCGGGAACAAGGGCGTGGATGAGTGCAGTAGCTGGGGGGATTATTTCTATGTGGAAGCGCTGGTGCGCATGACACAGAGCTGGAAATTGTACTGGTGAGTCATTGCCCGGTGGCGCTGCGCTTCCCGGGCCAACATTATCATGTTGCCGGGGACGCTTTCGTGCCACCCGGCAAAACACTGGAACGTTAAACGCCCGCTTCCAGGATACGAATAGACATATCCAGCACGTCGTTTTTCACCGCTTCACTGTAGGCTTTCATATGCGGGGTCTGCAGGTGCGCTTCAAGATGCGCGATGCTTTCCCACTGCTCAACCATCACGATAGAGTCGGGTGACGTGGTCTGGAAGCTCACGCCTGCGGCATGGTCAACCATCGGCGCGTAGCCGTGGCAGCCTTCTTCCTGCAAAACGGTCGGGATGATTTTCGCAAACTGATCCAGAACCGCCTGACGATGGTGTTGGCCCGGACGTGTACGAATCTCTGCAATAACTGTCAACATAGTAAACTCCTTCTTAATCCAGCTTCCCAGTTAAGCAAAAATTTTACCAAGATGCTCGCGGTATTCTGCAATATAACGTGGAACGTCAGGCATTTTGATAACGTCGTTGGCGATAAAGGTCGGCAGCGCTTCCATTCCCAGGAACTGGTTGGCTTTGTGGAACGGCAGATAAACACCGTCTACGCCCACGCCATGGAAGAACTGTTCTTTATCGGTGAACGCTTCCATCGGCGCGTTCCAGGTCAGGGAAAGCATATAGGTTTTGCCCTGAATCAGACCACCGGAGCCATATTTTTTGCTGGCATCGGAACGGGTGCGGCCATCGCTGGCATACAGCGAACCGTGGCCTTCGGTGAACACGTCATCGATATATTTTTTCACGGTCCACGGTGCGCCCATCCACCAGCCCGGCATCTGCCAGATAACGGAGTCGGCCCACAGAAAGTTTTGGACTTCGGCCTTCACGTCGTAATCGCTGTCGGCGCGCACAACTTTAACATCATGCCCGGCGTCGCGCAGGAAGCTTTCCGCGACCTCGGTCATGGTGTCGTTCAGTTGACCGTTAGAGTGGCCGAATTTTTTTCCGCCGTTAATAATCAGTATGTTGCTCATTTTTTGTCCTCGATGAAAAGCGTTTGGCTATCATAATACTCCTCCGGACGAAGCGTGAATATGAGCAAAATGTGCAAAGTCTTTTGCTCCAGAAGCAATAATCTTATTACCAGCGCACCCGCGCTTCAAACCCACCTTCAGGAATATTGTCAAAATTCACCGTCATCCCGTGCAGAGATGCAATGCGCCGCACAATCGACAATCCCAGCCCGCTGCCCGTTTGTTCCTGGCCTGGCGGGCGATAAAAACGCTCGCCCATTCGCGCCAGCGCATCCGGTGACACGCCTGGCCCGTTATCGCGCACGGTAAAACCGTCTTGCTCCAGCGTCACGTCGATAACACTGCCTGATGGACTGTAGCGCACGGCGTTATCCAGCAGATTACGCACCAGCAGGCTCAGCAGCAGCGGCTGGGCGGTGCGGGCGATGTTGAGTGCGTTGAGGTGCAAGCGCACTTCGATTCCCGCACGCTGGGCGCTGTGATAAATATCCATCACCGCGGATTGCAGCAACTCTTCCAGTTGGACGGTCTGTACATCCGCCAGGTTATCAAGCGAGTCGAGGCGGGAAAGAGTGAGCAGTTGCTCCACCAGACGGGTGGCGCGGTCGATCCCTTCATGCAACTGCGATAAGGCTTTCTCGCGCGCGTCAGCATCATCCTGTGAGAGCTGTGCCACTTCGGTTTGTACTTTCAGTGCGGTTAACGGGCTGCGCAGTTCATGGGCGGCGTCAGAGGTAAAACGTCGCTCG
The DNA here is from genome assembly GCF_003057695.2 of Pseudocitrobacter sp. RIT415. Classification (NCBI taxonomy): domain Bacteria; kingdom Pseudomonadati; phylum Pseudomonadota; class Gammaproteobacteria; order Enterobacterales; family Enterobacteriaceae; genus Pseudocitrobacter; species Pseudocitrobacter sp. RIT415. The sequence goes on from NZ_QBJC02000003.1 coordinate 251,845, forward strand.
CGGATCATCATTTCGTGGGTTCGATGGAAGAGGTGATTGAGGGCGTCTACCAGCGGACGCACCTCATTCGGCACGCCCCGTGTATCAAGCGACGTATCATCTTCCGGCGAGCGGCGGCGCAGGGTGAGCGTCAGTTTTTTCAGTGGGCGTAGTTCACTGCTAAGCAGCAGGATCAACAGTAAAAACATCACCGGCAGCGCAACCAGCCACGGCGTAAGCTGCGACGTGATGATATCCAGCGCCATCTCTTCGCGATACTCCCACTCCTGGCCGACCACGATGCGGTATTTTTTATCGGCGGTGGTTAGCCACAGAAAACGCCAGCGATCGTCGTCATTGATTAAGTTGCCATCGTCAAACCCTTCCCGGCGATAGCTATAAGGGATAAACGGGCCATTTTCGCCGTCATGCATCACCATTCTGCCGTCAATCGCGTATACCGCGAAGGCCAGCACGTCTTCGTCAAGGTGACCGTGTTTAACCTTCTTCGGCGCGCGGATAAACTGCTGCGAACTACGCACGTCGGTAAAATCCATTGCACTGATGCGCTTGGCGAAGAGCATTTGCTGGGTATCGAAGAGTTTATCCAGCTTATTGGTGGTTTGATGCCAGGCCACCAGGCTGGCGCAGAGCCATGCGGCGGCGGAAAGCAGCATAAACAGCAGCGTCAGGCGGACGCGCAGGCTGAGGCGGGGAAACAGTTTCACTGTGCCCCCAGGGTATAACCGATGCCGTGTACAGTGCGGATAAACTCGCTGCCCAGTTTGCGGCGCAGATGATGCACGTGCACTTCCACGGCGTTGCTGGTGACGTCATCATCCCAGCTGTAGAGCTTTTCTTCTATCAGCTTGCGCGGCAGCACGCGCCCGCTGTTGCGCAGCAGCAACTCCAGCAGGGCGAACTCTTTCGGTTTTAGGGCGAGAGGGTCGCCGTTAAGCGTGGCGGTGAGTTTACCCGGATCGAGCGTCACCGCACCGTGGCGCAGTTCATTGCTGGGCTGCCCGTGTGCGCGACGAATTAAGGCTTCCAGCCTGGCGGCGACTTCAATCAGCGCAAAGGGCTTACATAAGTAGTCATCCGCACCCAGGCGAAGCCCTTCAACGCGTTGGCTGAGCGCATCGCGCGCAGTGAGGATGAGAACCGGCTCATGATGCGATTTTTCTCGCCAGGCGCGCAGAATATCCAGTCCATCAATGCCAGGCAGCGTGAGGTCGAGGATCACGGCGTCATACGGCGCGCTGTCGAGGGCTATTTTTCCTTCTTCGCCCCGGGTAAACCAGTCAACCGTAAAGCCCATTTTGCCAAGGCCGGTCTTTAACCCGTCGCCAATCAGCTTGTCATCTTCCACCAGTAAAATTCGCATCTTGCCTTCCTTGCCTCTCCGCTTGAATAAAGCCAGTAAACCCTTATCAGACCTGCGCTGTACAGTAAAAAAATGAATATTTTTACCTTAAGAAGTCGTTAAGCATTATCCTGTTTAATGGCTTTCGTAATGAAATTTAAGGGAGAAAATATCATGAAGAAATTTGCTGCAATGGCCGCCGTCCTGGCGCTGATCGCTACCCCGGTTCTGGCTAACACTCAGGGTGGTTTTTCCGGCCCGGGCTCAACGTCAACACAAAGCGGCGGCTTCGTTGGCCCGGATGGCACTGCAACCACCGTTGCTAATGCGAAAACCCTGCGCGATGACACCTGGGTTACGCTGAAAGGGACTATCGTTGAGCGTATCTCTGACGATCTCTATACCTTTAAAGATGAGACCGGCACTATCAACGTTGATATCGACGACAAACGCTGGAATGGCCTGACGGTGACGCCGCAGGATAAAGTTGAAATTCGCGGTGAAGTGGATAAAGACTGGAACTCGGTTGAAATCGACGTTAAACAGATTCAGAAACTGAAACCGTAATCAGAAAGCGCCAGCGGCCTGTCTTGTCGTTGGCGCGTTTTCAGGATGTATGTTGAGGTCACTATATGGATGTTACCCTCGTTGATTTTCCGCGCACGCGGGTTGCTTTGCTGCAACATCGTTGCAGCCCGGAACTGGTTAACTATAGCGCTGCGAAATTCATTTTATGGCGCAGAGATACAGGTTTGTCACCGGTTGAGCAGAGTCAAACCTTCGGCATCGCCTGGGACGATCCTCAAACCACGCCGCCGGAAGCGTTTCGTTTTGATATCTGCGGCAGCGTAAGCGCGCCTGTGCCTGAAAACGCCCACGGCGTCATCAACAGCGAAATTCCCGCCGGGCGCTGCGCGGTTGTACGCCACCACGGCTCGCTGGATACGGTCAGCGAAAGCGTCTGGTTCTTGTTGCGCGACTGGCTGCCGGGCAGCGGTGAAACGCCACGCGATTTCCCGGTCTTTTTCCAGTACCACAATTTTGTCGATGACGTTGCTGAACACGAACGGCAAACGGATATCTATTTGCCACTGCAATAAACCGCCTTTCTCGCCTTCTCTCACGGACTTGTGACTCAGCCCGTGAGATAGGGTATTATCTGCGGCAATATTGCCGTCCGAACGGTCAGCATGCAGATTTGAGGAACCCCCATTAATGAGCGATATGGCAGAGCGCCTTGCGCTACATGAATTCACGGAAAACGCCTACTTAAACTACTCCATGTACGTCATCATGGATCGCGCGTTGCCGTTTATTGGTGATGGTCTGAAGCCGGTGCAGCGCCGCATCGTCTATGCGATGTCTGAACTGGGCCTGAATGCCAGCGCCAAATTTAAAAAATCGGCGCGTACCGTTGGTGACGTGTTGGGTAAATATCACCCGCACGGCGACAGCGCCTGCTATGAAGCGATGGTGCTGATGGCGCAGCCGTTCTCATACCGTTACCCGCTGGTCGACGGCCAGGGGAACTGGGGGGCGCCGGACGATCCGAAATCGTTCGCGGCAATGCGTTATACCGAATCGCGCCTGTCAAAGTATGCTGAGCTGCTGCTGGGCGAACTGGGGCAAGGCACGGCGGACTGGGTACCGAACTTTGACGGTACGATGCAGGAGCCGAAAATGCTACCTGCGCGTCTGCCGAATATTCTACTGAACGGCACCACTGGCATTGCGGTGGGGATGGCGACGGATATTCCGCCGCACAACCTGCGCGAAGTCGCAAACGCCGCCATCAGGCTGATTGAACAGCCGAAAACCACCCTGGATGATCTGCTGGATATTGTGCAGGGGCCGGACTATCCGACCGAAGCCGAAATCATCACCCCTCGCGCGGAAATCCGCAAAATTTACCAGAACGGGCGCGGTTCAGTGCGTATGCGCGCGGTGTGGAATAAAGAAGACGGCGCGGTGGTGATCACTGCGCTGCCACATCAGGTTTCTGGCGCGAAAGTGCTGGAACAAATCGCCACCCAGATGCGCAACAAAAAACTGCCGATGGTTGATGATTTGCGTGATGAATCAGACCACGAAAACCCGACGCGTCTGGTGATTGTGCCGCGTTCAAACCGTGTGGATATGGAGCCGGTGATGAATCACCTCTTCGCCACCACGGATCTGGAAAAAAGCTATCGTATCAACCTGAACATGATTGGCCTGGATGGTCGTCCGGCGGTAAAAAATCTGCTGGAGATCCTCACCGAATGGCTGGCGTTCCGTCGCGATACCGTGCGCCGTCGTCTGAACTATCGTCTGGAGAAAGTCCTTAAGCGCCTGCATATCCTCGAAGGTTTGCTGGTGGCGTTTCTCAACATCGACGAAGTCATTGAGATCATTCGCACCGAGGATGAGCCGAAACCGGCGCTGATGTCGCGCTTCGGCATCAGCGAAACGCAGGCTGAAGCCATCCTTGAGCTGAAATTGCGCCACCTCGCGAAGCTGGAAGAAGTGAAGATTCGCGGCGAGCAAAACGATCTGGCGAAAGAACGCGATCAGTTACAGGCGATTCTCGCGTCCGAGCGCAAAATGAATAACCTGCTGAAGAAAGAACTGCAGGCGGATGCCGATACCTTTGGCGACGACCGTCGTTCTCCGCTGCATGAGCGTGATGAAGCGAAGGCGATGAGTGAGCATGACATGCTGCCGTCTGAGCCGGTGACCATTGTGCTGTCGCAGATGGGCTGGGTGCGTAGCGCCAAAGGTCACGATATCGACGCGCAGGGCCTGAACTATAAAGCGGGCGACAGCTGGAAAGCGTCGGTGAAAGGCAAGAGTAACCAGCCAGTGGTGTTTGTGGATACCACGGGCCGAAGCTATGCCATCGACCCCATCACGCTGCCGTCGGCGCGCGGCCAGGGTGAACCATTGACCGGTAAGCTGACGCTGCCGCCAGGCGCGACCGTTGAGCATATGCTGATGGAAAGCGACGATCAGAAACTGCTGATGGCGTCCGACGCGGGCTATGGCTTCTTGTGTACGTTTAACGATCTTGTCGCGCGCAACCGCGCGGGTAAAGCGATGATCTCGCTGCCGGAAAACGCACATGTTCTGCCGCCGGTAGTAGTAGAAGATGAGTCTGACATGCTGCTGGCGATCACCAGCGCGGGTCGCATGCTGATGTTCCCGGTGAGCGACCTGCCGCAGTTGTCGAAAGGTAAGGGCAACAAGATTATCAATATCCCGTCGGCGGAAGCGGCGAAAGGGGAAGATAGTCTGGCGCACCTTTACCTGCTGCCGCCGCAAACCACGCTGACCGTGCACGTCGGGAAACGCAAAATCAAACTGCGTCCGGAAGAGCTGCAAAAAGTGACGGGCGAACGCGGTCGTCGCGGTACGTTGATGCGTGGATTGCAGAAAATCGACCGTATCGATATCGACTCTCCGCTGCGTCAGAGCGCGGGGGAGAGCGAGGAGTAAAGCTTACCCCTCACTCTAACCCTCTCCCCTGGGGAGAGGGGATAGAATGTGCCTGACATGAAGAACTGCGCGGTTTTTCACCCTCTCCCTAAGGGAGAGGGCTGGGGTGAGGGGGACAAAATGCACTTTCTAAAGTAAAAACGTTGTTAATTACGCCGTTGCGATTAAGAATAGCCCTTACGAGGGTTTGCGAGTCACAAATCCTGACCAATATATAACTCTAAGCGGTCAGGGCTTCAGAGGTAGCTATGCTATTTATTTTTCGTGTCATCATCGTGGTCATTTATTGCATCCTGGTATGCGTGTTTGGCTGTATCTATTGCCTGTTTAGTCCGCGTAATCCGAAACACGTTGCCACCTTCGGCCATATGTTTGGCCGCATGGCCCCGCTGTTTGGTCTGAAAGTTGAAACCCGCCTGCCTGCGGACGCCGCAAGCTACGGGAATGCTATCTACATTGCGAACCACCAGAACAACTACGACATGGTGACTGCGGCAAATATTGTTCAGCCGCCAACCGTTACCGTAGGCAAAAAAAGTCTGGTGTGGATCCCGTTCTTTGGTCAGCTCTACTGGCTCACCGGTAACCTGCTGATTGACCGTAACAATCGTGCGAAAGCACACAGCACCATTGCCGAAGTGGTGAAAGCCTTCAACAATCGCAAAATCTCTTTCTGGATGTTCCCGGAAGGCACGCGTAGCCGTGGCCGTGGCCTGTTGCCGTTTAAAACCGGCGCGTTTCACGCAGCCATTGCGGCAGGTGTACCGATTATTCCCGTGTGCGTTTCCAATACATCGGATAAGATTAAACTTAACCGCCTGAATAATGGGCTGGTGATTGTTGAAATGCTGCCGCCTATCGATACCCGCAAATGGGGTAAAGACCAGGTACGCGAGCTTTCCAAATATTGTCGTGATGTAATGCAGGCAAAGATAGAAGAACTGGATAAAGAAGTCGCCCAGCGCGAGTCTGACGGAAAACTATAAAACCGGGTCAGGCTCTCTCGCCGCCGGGCGAATAAAGCACGGCGGCAATCATCAAACGCGGTGCTGGCTTACGGGAAACGAATTCCTTTTTTGATTGATCAGTTTTCATGGAGTTTATATGTCACTCAGTCGGCGTCAGTTTATTCAGGCATCGGGCGTTGCGTTCTGCGCAGGGGCAGTGCCGCTGAGGGCAAATGCCGCAGGGAAACAGCCTGAGCTGCCGATACCGCCGCTTGTGGAATCGCGTCGCGGACAGCCTCTCTTTCTTACCTTACAACGTTCACACTGGTCCTTCTCTCAGGGTACGCGCGCGCCTGTCTGGGGCATCAATGGTCGCTACCTTGGGCCGACCATTCGCGTGTGGAACGGTGATGACGTTAAACTGATTTACAGCAACCGCCTGACGGAAAATGTTGCCATGACCGTGCGCGGTCTGCAGGTTCCCGGCCCGCTGATTGGCGGCGCGGCGCGAATGATGTCGCCAAACGCCGACTGGGCGCCGGTGCTGCCGATTCGACAATCCGCGGCAACGCTGTGGTATCAGGCCAATACGCCAAACCATATGGCTCAGCAAGTCTACAACGGTCTGGCGGGGATGTGGCTGATCGAAGATGAAGTTAGTAAGTCCTTACCCATTCCAAATCACTACGGCGTCGATGACTTCCCGGTAATCATTCAGGACAAGCGTCTTGATAATTTCGGTACGCCGGAATACAGCGAACCGGGCAGCGGTGGCTTTGTCGGCGACACGCTGCTGGTGAATGGTGCCCAAAGCCCTTACGTTGAAGTCTCACGCGGTTGGGTGCGTCTGCGCCTGCTGAACGCCTCTAACTCGCGCCGCTATCAGTTGCAGATGAGCGATGGCCGCGCGCTGCACGTCATCTCCGGCGACCAGGGCTTTTTGCCCGCGCCTGTTTCGGTCAAGCAGCTGTCGCTCGCGCCTGGCGAACGTCGTGAAATTCTGGTCGATATGACCAATGGTGATGAAGTCTCCATCACCTGTGGGGAAGCGGCAAGCATCATGGACCGCCTGCGTGGTTTCTTTGAGCCGTCGAGCATTTTGATCTCTACACTGGTGCTCACCCTGAAACCGACCGGCCTGCTGCCGCTGGTCACCGATAACCTGCCGATGCGTTTGCTTTCCACCGAGATCATGACCGGTACGCCGCTGCGCAGCCGCGATATCGTGCTGGGGGATGATCCTGGTATCAATGGCCAGCTGTGGGATCCGCAGCGTATTGATATCACCGCGCAGCAGGGAACCTGGGAGCGCTGGACGGTACGCGCGGATGAGCCCCAGTCATTCCATATTGAAGGCGTGATGTTCCTGATTCGCAACGTTAACGGCGCGATGCCGTTCCCGGAAGACAGAGGCTGGAAAGATACCGTTTGGGTGGATGGGCAAATTGAATTGCTGGTCTACTACAACCAGCCGTCCTGGCCGCACTTCCCGTTCCAGTATTCCAGTCAAACGCTGGAACTGGCCGATCGCGGCTCGATTGGGCAAATTCTGGTAAACCCGGCACCGTAACGCGGGATGCAGGAAGCCGCGCCGGGTAATGCCCGGCGCTGCTGTTTTACATCGCTTGCAGACGCGCAATTCTGTCTTCAATGGAGGGGTGTGTGGCAAATAACCCCGTTTTTCCCCGATCGGCTTTCAGAGGTGATGTGAACCAGAGAGATTGACTCGCGTTATCGACCCGCTCAATCATCTCTGCGCGTCCGCTGATTTTTTCCAGTGCCGCGATTAATCCCTGCGGGTTGCGCGTCAGCTCAACCGCCGTTGCATCTGCCAGAAATTCTCGATTGCGTGAAAGCGTTAAACGCACAATGGTCGCGACGATGGGAGCTAATAACAGGAATACAAAAGCAGCGATATACAGCACCATGCTGCCACCGCCACCTTTACTACGGGAACTTTTACGATTTTTGCCCCCGCCCAAAAACAGGCTTTGTTTGCCCAGCGAACTCATTAACGTAATGGCGGATACCAACGCGACGGCGATAGTCGCAAGGCGGATATCATAATTACGTACGTGCGCCATTTCATGGGCGATGACGCCTTCGAGTTCATAGCGCTCCAGGCTTTCCAGAAGCCCACGAGTGACCGCCACGGCGGCTTTTTCCGGTGATGTGCCAGTAGCAAAAGCATTGGGGGATACATCGTCGATGATAAAAATGCGCGGCACCGGGACGCCCGCGACATTTGCCATATCTTCTACCGTTTCAAACAGAACAGGTGCCTGTTCACGGTCAGTGATTTCTTTTCCACCGTTCATCCACATCACAACTGCGGAACCTTGGTAGATCATTATCAGGATATACACAATGCTAATGAGCATCGAGGCGCCAACGCCATAAAAGAAATTCTTGAACAACAGAAAACCCATCGCTGCGCCAACTTCAATCAGCAAAAGAAAGAAAATAATCACTAATAAAAATGTGTTGCGTTTATTGTGGGCAATTTCTTCAAATAACATGAGCGCGTTCCTTGCGGATTAGAACTTAACGGTGGGTGTTTCCCGTTCAGTTTCGGCGATGCTTAACATCTCTTTTTTCTCGAAATGATGGAAATTGGCAATGATATTTGATGGGAAAGATTCTACCCGATTATTCCAGTTCATTACGGTTGAGTTATATAATTGACGTGAATAGGCAACTTTATTTTCCGTGGTGGAGAGTTCGTGCTGTAACTCAACGAAGGAATCGTTCGCTTTGAGTTCTGGGTAGCTTTCGCTAAGCGCGAAAACGGAGCGCAGTGCACCAGTGAGTTGATTGTTCGCCTCAAGCTGTTGCTGTGGGCTGTTTCCGGCAGCAATGATGCTGTTACGCGCAGCGATCACCTTTTCCAGCGTATCTTGCTCATGACGTGCAAATCCCTTTACAGTTTCGACCAGATTAGGAATTAAATCGCAGCGTCTTTTTAGCTGCACGTCGATTTGTGCCCACGTCTCCTCGACGCGGTTACGGTTTTTTATAAATGCGTTATAGGTTCCAATATAGAATCCGGCCAAAATAATAACGATGGCAAGCGCGATAAGAAAAAACATTGTCGATCCCTCTGATAATAAAGTCATCACTATAAATAATGTGGCGTTAGGGGTAAATATAAGTTGTGTTAGCCGGCGGTTTTTTGTGATGTTTAGTGTGGCTTCGTTATCGGTTAATATTTCTGGTAAATTTATTTATGAATCCTGATTAATATTATGAATAGTTTTGCGACTCCTGTAGAGGGATAAACTCTCCACACCCTCGCTTACTTGTTCCTTCTCCGCTGTCACGCTCGTCAGGATGCTTACCTGGTAGAATCACCGCGCCGCGCCGCATACCTGGCAACAATCTCCTTCATTTCCCCCCTGAATACAGCGTATAATCCCCGGCCTTTGATTATTTTTTTACCACTTTTCTTTTTGGAAGCAAAATGAGCTCTATCTCCCTGATCCAACCGGATCGCGACCTGTTCTCCTGGCCGCAGTACTGGGCCGCCTGTTTTGGGCCGGCGCCGTTTTTGCCAATGTCCCGTGAAGAGATGGATCAACTTGGCTGGGATAGCTGCGATATCATTTTGGTTACCGGCGACGCGTACGTCGACCATCCAAGCTTTGGTATGGCGATTTGTGGCCGTATGCTGGAAGCGCAGGGGTTCCGCGTGGGCATCATTGCGCAGCCGGACTGGAACAGTAAAGACGACTTTATGCGCCTGGGTAAGCCAAACCTCTTTTTCGGCGTCACCGCAGGCAACATGGACTCGATGATCAACCGCTACACGGCCGATCGTAAGCTGCGTCAGGACGATGCCTACACGCCGGATAACGTCGGTGGCAAACGCCCCGATCGTGCAACGCTGGTTTATACCCAGCGCTGTAAAGAAGCGTGGAAAGATGTGCCGGTGATCCTGGGCGGCATTGAAGCCAGCTTGCGTCGTACCGCGCATTACGATTACTGGTCTGACACCGTGCGCCGTTCGGTACTGGTTGACTCTAAAGCCGATATGCTGATGTTCGGTAACGGCGAGCGCCCGCTGGTGGAAGTCGCGCATCGTCTGGCGCAGGGCGAACTCATTTCACAGATTCGCGATGTGCGTAACACGGCGATTATCGTCAAAGAAGCGCTGCCGGGCTGGGCTGGCGTGGATTCAACGCGTTTAGATACGCCGGGGAAAATCGACCCGATCCCGCATCCGTATGGTGAAGATTTGCCGTGTGCTGACAATAAGCCGGTGGAACCGCAGAAAGCGGAAGTTAAAACCGTCACCGTTCAGCCGCCGCGTCCTAAGCCGTGGGAAAAAACCTACGTGCTGCTGCCGTCTTTTGAGAAAGTGAAAAACGATAAAGTGCTGTACGCACATGCTTCGCGTATTTTGCACCATGAAACGAACCCCGGCTGCGCACGTGCGTTGATGCAAAAGCACGGCGATCGCTATATCTGGATCAACCCACCGGCGATCCCGCTTTCCACCGAAGAGATGGATAGCGTGTTCGCGCTGCCGTATCAGCGTGTACCGCATCCGGCATATGGCAATGCGCGCATTCCGGCATATGAGATGATCCGCTTCTCGATCAACATCATGCGCGGCTGTTTTGGCGGCTGTTCTTTCTGCTCCATTACCGAGCACGAAGGGCGCATTATTCAGAGCCGTTCGGAAGACTCGATCATCAACGAGATCGAAGCCATTCGCGATACGGTGCCAGGCTTTACCGGCGTCATTTCCGACCTCGGCGGGCCGACCGCGAACATGTACATGCTGCGCTGTAAATCGCCGCGTGCCGAGCAGACCTGCCGCCGTCTCTCCTGTGTTTATCCGGATATCTGCCCGCACATGGACACCAACCATGAGCCGACGATCAACCTTTACCGTCGCGCGCGCGATCTGAAAGGTATCAAGAAGATCCTCATCGCCTCCGGTGTGCGTTACGACATCGCGGTGGAAGATCCGCGCTATATCAAAGAGCTGGCAACCCACCACGTGGGCGGTTATCTGAAGATTGCGCCGGAGCATACGGAAGAGGGGCCGCTGTCGAAAATGATGAAGCCGGGGATGGGGACTTATCACCGCTTTAAAGAGCTTTTCGACACCTATTCGAAGCAGGCCGGGAAAGAGCAGTATCTGATTCCGTACTTTATCTCTGCACACCCGGGTACGCGTGATGAAGATATGGTGAATCTGGCGCTGTGGCTGAAGAAACATCGCTTCCGTCTCGACCAGGTGCAGAACTTCTATCCGTCGCCGCTGGCGAACTCGACCACCATGTATTACACCGGCAAGAACCCGCTGGGTAAAATTGGCTATAAGAGTGAAGAAGTGGTTGTGCCGAAAGGTGATAAACAGCGTCGCCTGCATAAAGCGCTGCTGCGTTACCATGATCCGAAAAACTGGCCGATGATCCGTCAGGCGCTGGAAGCCATGGGTAAAAAACATCTTATCGGCCCGCGTCGTGATTGCCTGGTGCCGTCACCGACGCTGGATGAGATGCGTGAAGCACGTCGCCAGAACCGCAACACGCGCCCGGCGCTGACTAAACACACGCCGGTGGCGCATCAGCGTCAAACGCCAGCAGGCGCGAAGAAGGCTCCTGCCGCGCAGCCACGCCCGGTTAATACGGGGGCGAAAAAACGCGCAAAACCGGCGGCAGGGCGTTAAGAATCCTGCTCCGCTCTGATTCTGGCCGCTAATGCGGCCAGCTTCTCATCATCCGCCCGCTCGTGATCGTGAGAAGATAAATAGCCCTCATACTGTTCAAAATACTTCTTCTGCGTAAACTCGATAGGCTGCCATTTCGTCATGTCGCCGGTGCCATGCATCGGGCTGAGTTTGCTGTGCACGTGGTCCACGCCGAAACCTTCAAAAAACATTCCGCTGCGACCCACATCAGCAAAAGATTTATCCAGCAATTTAGCCACTTTCTGTGTCGCCAGAACCAAATCGGCCAGCGCCTGTGGTGGCATATCAAAGGCATAGCTTGGATAGTGTTTTTTCGGAATGACGACGGTAAAGCCTTCGGTATTAGGGAAAATCGACAGGAAGGCCAGGTGATGTTCATCTTCCCAGATTTTATGGCAGGGCGCTTTGCCCGCAACGATTTGGCAGAAAATGCAGGTCATGCGATCCTCGCGAAAAAGATAAGGTGTAAGCCAGATTATCACAGATAAAAAAAACGCTACCGTAGTCGGTAGCGTTTAGTATGAATGCGTTAGCCGCCGAATTGATCCGGGTCGGGCCCAAGACGTTTGCCTTTATCCAGTTTGGCTATTTCGCCCAGTTCGTCTTTATCAAGACGGAAATCCCAGACGTCGAAGTTGGCGGCAATACGCGCAGGCGTCACCGATTTCGGGATGACGACCAGGCCGTTATCCAGGTGCCAGCGAATCACGATTTGTGCCGGAGTTTTGCCATATTTATCCGCCAGATCGCGAATGATTTTCTGATCGAATACTCCTTCGCCGCCCTGTGCCAGCGGGCTCCAGGATTCGGTTTGAATTTTATGCGTCGCGTTCCACGCATGCAGTTGGCGTTGTTGCATCAACGGGTGAAGTTCAATCTGATTGATAACCGGGGCGACGCCGGTTTCGTCGATAATGCGTTGCAGGTGATTTACCTGGAAATTGCAGACGCCGATGCTTTTTACCAGCCCTTGCTGTTGCAGTTCAATCATCCCTTTCCACGCGTCCACGTAGTGGTCAATGGCGGGAACCGGCCAGTGCATCAGGTAGAGGTCGAGATAATCGAGTTGTAGCTTCTCAAGGCTTTCCTGTAGCGCCTCGGCAGGGCGTTTCTGATCGTCGTTCCACAGTTTAGTGGTGATAAACAGCTCTTCACGCGGAACGCCCGCGCTTTTCAGCGCCTGGCCCACGCCATCTTCGTTCTTGTAGGCGGTGGCGGTATCAATCGAGCGATACCCGACCTCCAGCGCTTTATGAATCGCGGTGACAACCTCCTCGTTGCTTGCTTTCCACACGCCGAGACCCAGTTGCGGCATCACGTTGCCGTCCTGGAGTTTGATTACGGTTGGATGTGTCATGCATTTCTCCTTTTCTCTCTATTGCTTATCGGCGCAGTGGGCCCGATAAGATTTGTAAGATCAATTCTGGTCGAAATATGCAAAAACGAAAGCCAGACGCTAAAGACTTAGGTCTGGCTTTGAGTGGGGATTAACGTGCCGCTTCGTAAATGCGACGGCTTACTTCTAGGGTAATATCCTGATTTTCACCCAGTTTTGTCATGCCATGCTCTTCGAGTTTTTTCAGCAGCGCCGGGATGGAGCTCCCGTCCAGCCCGTAATCGGACAAATGAGTCGGAACGCCCATTTGCTCGAAGAAATTGCGGGTGGCGGCGATGGCAGCGTCGATACGCGCATCATCGGAACCTTCGGTGATGTTCCAGACGCGTTCCGCGTATTGCAGCAGTTTGGCGCGTTTGGTGTCACGTTTTTCATTCCACAGGGCAGGCAGGACGATGGCCAGCGTCTGTGCGTGGTCAAGGCCGTGCATGGCGGTCAGTTCGTGGCCCAGCATGTGGGTCGCCCAGTCCTGCGGCACGCCTGCGCCGATCAGGCCATTTAACGCCTGAGTTGCCGCCCACATAATATTGGCGCGAATATCGTAGTTTTCAGGTTCTTTCAGCGCTTTCGGGCCATCTTCAACCAGCGTTAACAGAATGCCTTCCGCGAAGCGATCCTGAATTTTGCCGTTTACCGGATAGGTGACGTACTGTTCAACCGTGTGTACGAAAGCATCAACCACGCCGTTGGCTACCTGACGCGGTGGCAGCGTGTAGGTGTAAACCGGATCCAGAATCGCGAAGACCGGCTGCACGTGCGGCGACATAAAGGCGCGTTTGTCGCCGGTGGTTTTACGAGAAATAACCGCACCTTTATTGGATTCAGAACCGGTTGCCGGAAGGGTAAGGACGGAACCCATCGGAATCGCGCTGTTCACTTTGCTGCCGTAAGTTTCCAGAATTTCCCACGGGTCGATAGACGCATCGTAATGCGCTGCCGCCGCGATAAATTTGGTGCCGTCCAGAACGGAACCGCCGCCAACGGCGAGCAGGAACGTGATTTTTTCGTCGCGGGCAATTTTCACCGCGTTCATCAGCGTTTCATAAGACGGGTTCGGTTCAATACCGCCAAACTCGCGAACGTCAAGACCTTCCAGAGCGGATAACACCTGATCCAGTACGCCGGTTTTTTTCACACTGCCGCCACCGTAGGTCACCAGCACGCGAGCGTCTTCCGGAATTTGCGCACGCAGGTTTTCAATAACGCCTTTACCGAAAAGAATGCGGGTTGGAGTATGGAGATCAAAATTAAACATGGCTCGTTTCCTTCATCGGAGGATGGAAAAAGTGGGTAGCAACCGTGGCTACCGGATGACGACTATTGTGGTCTTCAGGGTCGATCCTCTCAATGCACATTTCTGCCATTGTCTTGCCCATTTCTCCACAGGGCTGGAGAAAAGTAGCGAAAAGGTCAACAATGAAAGCCTGTATTCATCTGGCGGGAGAGTGGGGAAATGAACCGGGAAGAGATTTGTGCGTTGTTAACGGATAAGATTAAATTATTGAAAAGTAATGAACAAAGTCTTAGTGCTTTGGTGCCAGATATCCAGCTTATCTATGGTACTCAGCCTGCCGCACGCACACCCGTTATGTACCGTCCTGGGATTATATTTCTCTTTTCTGGCTATAAGATTGGCTATATCAATGAACGTACCTTCCGCTACGACGCCAATGAATATTTACTGCTGACGGTGCCGCTGCCGTTTGAGTGTGAAACCTTCGCCACCGAGACCGCGCCGCTGGCCGGGTTACGTCTGAACGTCGATATTATGCAGCTTCAGGAGCTGTTGATGGATATCGGGGAAGATGAACGCTTCCAGCCTGCAATGGCGGCGAGCGGCATTAACTCGGCGACGCTCTCTGATGAGATCCTTTGTGCGGCAGAGCGCCTGCTGGATGTGATGGAACGTCCGCTGGAGGCGCGCATCCTCGGCAAACAGATTATCCGCGAAATGCTGTTCTATGTGCTTACCGGGCCGCGCGGTGGGGCGCTGCTGGCATTGGTCAGCCGCCAGACGCATTTCAGCCAGATCAGTCGCGTGTTGAAGCGCATCGAAAGTCAGTACACCGAAAATCTGAGCGTCGACCAACTGGCCGCCGAGGCCAATATGAGCTTGTCGGCGTTTCATCATAACTTTAAATCGGTGACCAGCACGTCACCGTTGCAGTACCTGAAAACGTATCGCCTGCACAAGGCGCGCATGATGATGGTACATGATGGTTTGAAGGCAAGCGCAGCGGCAATGCAGGTGGGATATGAAAGCGCATCTCAGTTTAGCCGCGAATTTAAACGCTATTTCGGCATTACACCGGGAGAAGATGCGGCGCGTTTACGCGCGATTCAAATCGTTTAGGCAAGAGGCTTTTGTAGGCCGGATAAGCGCAGCGCATCCGGCTTCAAAGCGCATCCGGCCCTAAAGAGCAGCGCCCTCAGGCGCTGCAATACTTCTTCTTAATCACCACCACCAGCGTACCGAGCAGCCCGGCAACCAGCAGGAAAATAGGCAGGATCATCAGGAAGGTCATCACCTGATCTTCATGACGTTTTACAAACGGAATCATGCTGATGGCATAGCCGAGGCTGGTGACGACGCCCACCCACAGCAGCGCGCTCAGCCAGTTAAAGAACTGGAAGCGACGATTAGAGAGCCCGGAAATGCCCGCCATGGTTGGCAGCAGCGTACGCACGAACGCCAGAAAACGCCCGGCGAGCAGCGCCAGCAGGCCGTGACGATCGAACATGCAGGTCGCACGTTGATGATATTTTTCCGGTAATTGCGCGAGCCAACCTTTCACTGTGCGGGTGTTGCCCAACCAGCGCCCCTGAATATAGCTCAGCCAGCAGCCGAGGCTGGCGGCAGTCGTCAAAATGATCACCGTCGGTACAAATCCCATCACCCCTTTGGCGATGAGCGCGCCCGCGAGCAGCAACAGGCTATCGCCCGGCAGGAAGGACGCCGGAAGCAGACCGTTTTCTAAAAACAGCGTGGCAAACATAACCAGATAAACCACCCCCACAACGTGAGGATTCGCCAGTGCGGCAAAGTCATGTTGCCAGAGCGCGGCGACAATATCTTGAATGACGACCATGGACTTTCCTGTGGAACAGCATTTTCGCTTATTGTACTCCCGAATTGCCTGAAACTCTTTGATCCCTCGCGCAACAACAGATGCACAGCTGTTCAGGAATAAGAACAACCTGAGCCGTATGCGTTTACGCCGGAATATTCTGGCCATTCGGTTGATAGACTGTTCTCAAAATCTTGAAAACGCGCGAGGCATTGCGCGACGCGTATCTTCAGGGACATTGCTAACCAGACAGCCCGGGGCGATATACCACCGGGCCTGAGGCTATTTTACACAATACGTGCGAAGCCTGCTGCTAAATCCGCGCTCAGATCGTCAATGTTTTCTAAACCAATATGTAAGCGAATCAGGGTGCCCGTGAAGTCGACAGTGCCACCGGGGCGAATCTCCGCCAGTTGTTCTGGCTGGTTCGGCAGGATCAGCGACTCAAAACCGCCCCAGGAATAGGCCATGCTGAACAGGGAGAAGTTGTCGAGGTAAGCAGAAAGTTCGGCATCCGTTAAACGCTTTTTAAGCACGAAGGAGAACAAGCCGCTACTGCCTGTAAAATCTCGTTTCCAGTATTCGTGACCTTTACTGCCAGGCAGCGCCGGATGATTCACGCGAGCAACCTGCGGATGTTGTTCCAGCCATTCGGCAATCTTCAGGCTGCTTTCATGATGCTGACGCAGGCGAACGCCGAGCGTGCGCAGGCCACGGCTGGTCATGTAGGCGGTATCTGCATCCACCATTTGGCCCATCAGATACGCATTTTCGCGCAGTTGCGCCCAGCAGCGTTCGTTAGATACAGCAGTACCGACCATCGCATCAGAGTGGCCAATCAGGTATTTCGTGCCTGCCTGAATTGAGATATCGATACCGAAATCGAGCGCTTTAAACAGTACGCCTGCCGCCCAGGTGTTGTCGATCATGATGATCGCCTCCGGCGCAACGCTGCGCACGGCGGCGACAATCGCCGGAACATCATGAACTTCCATGGTGATTGAGCCTGGAGATTCCAGGAACACCACTTTGGTATTGGGTTGAATCAGATGTGCGATTTCGCTGCCAATCATCGGGTCAAACCAACTCGTGGTGACACCCAGTTTACCGAGGATTTTGGTACAGAAATCCTGGCTCGGCTCATAGGCGGTATTGGTCATCAGCACATGATCGCCCTGCTCAACGAAGGCCAGAATCGTATTAGCGACCGCCGCTGCACCGCACGGGAAGAGGGCGCAGCCCGCGCCGCCTTCCAGCTCGCACATCGCTTCCTGTAATGAGAAATGGGTGAGCGTGCCGCGACGCCCGTAGAAGAGTTCGCCTTTCGCGCGATTGCGGGTGGCATGTTTCTTCGCCTCTACGGTGTCGAACACCAGCGAAGAGGCGCGCTGAATGACGCTGTTTACCGAACCCTGCGTGTACTTTTTACTCCGCCCGGCGTTGACCAGCGCGGTATCCAGGTGCTTATCTGCCATCTCTCTCCTGCCTATTTTTATACGTCTGGACGTCTAAATTATCACGATTGTTGCAAGATGTACCCGCTTGCACGATATAAAGCAGAAAATTTCTCAAAAAGCGCGGTGGTGACTTTTTTACTGCGTAAGCGCAAGGAAAATAAGTATGATTTGAGTCACTATGTAAATACTAATGAGAACTACTATCAATTCGACGTCGTTTTGATATTATTGTGCTCAGATTTTGTGATTTATGTCCTGGAGATACAGAGTGGGTAATAATTTGATGCAGGCGGATCTCTCCGTTTGGGGTATGTATCATCATGCCGACATCGTTGTTAAAGTGGTTATGATTGGCCTGATTCTGGCATCCGTAGTCACCTGGGCCATCTTCTTTAGTAAGAGCGCAGAGTTGTTCTCCCAGAAGCGTCGCCTCAAACGCGAGCAGCAGCTGTTAGCGGAAGCCCGCTCTATCGATCAGGCGCACGAAATCGCCGCCGCCTTCCACGCGAAAAGCCTTAGCACGCAACTGATTCATGAAGCGCAGGACGAGCGTGAGCTTTCTGCGGGCTCTGAAGACAATGAAGGGATTAAAGAGCGTACCGGCTTCCGCCTGGAACGTCGCGTTGCCTTCGTGAGCCGTAATATGAGCCGCGGCACCGGTTACCTCGCGACTATCGGCGCCATTTCCCCGTTTGTCGGTCTGTTTGGTACCGTTTGGGGTATCATGAACAGCTTCATCGGGATTGCGCAGACACAAACCACCAACCTGGCTGTTGTTGCGCCGGGTATCGCAGAAGCGCTGCTGGCGACCGCAATTGGTCTGTTTGCCGCGATTCCGGCGGTGGTTATCTATAACGTCTTCGCCCGTTTGATTGGCAGCTATAAAGCAAACCTCAGCGATGTTGCTGCGCAGGTTCTGCTGCTGCAAAGCCGTGACCTGGATCTTAACGCCAGCGGCGTGACCCAGCCGGTACGTTCCGCACAGAAATTACGAGTAGGTTGATGCCCCATGGCAATGCGTCTTAATGAAAATCTGGACGATAACGGCGAAATGCATGAAATCAACGTGACGCCGTTTATCGACGTTATGTTGGTTCTGCTGATCATCTTTATGGTTGCCGCGCCGCTGGCGACGGTGGATGTAAAGGTCAATCTGCCCGCGTCCTCCAGCCAACCGCAGCCGCGCCCGGAAAAACCGATCTATCTGTCGGTGAAAGCGGATAAGTCGATGTTCCTGGGTAATGACCCCATTACCGATGAGAACATGGTGAATGCGTTGAACACGCTGACGGAAGGGAAGAAAGACACCACAATCTTCTTCCGTGCCGATAAAACCGTCGACTATGAAACGATGATGAAGGTGATGGACACCCTGCATCAGGCGGGTTATCTGAAGATTGGTCTGGTAGGGGAAGAGCACGCAGGGGCGAAATAAACCCCTCACCCCGACCCTCTCCCTCAGGGAGAGGGTGAAAACCGCACTCACTTAAACCCTGGCTCTGTCGGTGCCCTCTCCCTTGAGGGAGAGGGCAGGGTGAGGGGGTAAACACCGCACATTTCCCCTAAGTCCTCTCCCCTAATAAATACTTCTCCCAATATAATTATCCTTCGCTGCTTTAAATTAAATTTAATTCTTTTTATATAGTTATTAAAAACACCACGAAGAATATATTCTCCCCCTCCACTGGTAATGATTTACAAACTCTCTACGCTTATTAATGGCGTTAAAAATACTAATAACATTACCTGTACAGTGCGGGGCAATATGGATAAATCAAACAATTCAGATACTCGCGGATTGCTGCGTGAAAGCATCTCTGTCTCGTCTATTCGCCAGCGGGCCGACGGCCAGATGTTGGCGCTGGTATGGTTACTTTGGGGGATCACCCTGTCTGTGGGATGGATGGCTGACAACGCGCTGGTAGCACTCTTTTTCGCGACGCCATTAGCGCTTCTGGCTACACTTGTCACCGCATTTTTTCGCGGTCGATTAATTTCACGGCTGATTTTTGCGTTTATCCTGATGGCCTTTTCCGCACTGCTTATTCAGCTTGGTGAGGGAGAAACGGAATATCACTTCTCTGTCTTTGTGCTTTTATCGGCGTTGCTGGCCTGGCGTGACTGGCGTCCATTAGTGATGGGGGCCGCAATTATCGCGGTACATCATTTAGTCTTTAATTATTTGCAGGAATATCACCTTTATCACATCGTCATTTTTATGCATACCGGCCTGCATATGGTGGTGATGCATGGTGTATTTGTGGTAGCGCAAACGCTGTTCCTGGTCGTACTGGCGGTGCGTATGGAACAGGATGCGATATCTGCCAGCGAGGTGGCGAAACTGGCGGCGGTGATTAATCGTGAACCCGGAAGCCTGACCCTTTCGCGAGAAACCCACGTCAGCCATTCGCCGTTTGCCCGTACGTTCAGCCGTACACTGGGTGCGATGCGCACTACCCTTGAGCAGGTGAGCGGCAATGTGGGGCAGTTGCTGGACGCGTCGCACACGATTTTGCAGCGCAATACCGCGCTTTCAGAACGCACCGACAGCCAGGCCACTTCTCTCGCTATCGCCGCCAGCGCAATGGAACAACTGGCTAGCGCTGCGTCACAGACCAGTGAACAAGCCGGCGAGGCGCGCAAGCGTGTTTTACAGGCGTGCGATGTCGCAAGGCAGGGCGGGGAGAACATCCGCGCGGCGACGGCCTCAATGATGCATATTCGTGATGAATCGCAGCAGATTAATAGTATTCTGGAGTTAATCGACGGCATCGCCTTTCAAACCCATATTCTGTCGCTGAACGCCTCCGTTGAAGCCGCGCGTGCGGGCGAGCATGGCAGAGGGTTTGCGGTAGTCGCCTCTGAGGTGCGTTCGCTGGCACTGCGTTGTGAAGAGGCTGCAAAAGAGATTCGCCAGCTCACCGCCGCTTCGGTGAAAAGTACGCATCAGGGCGCTGAACAGGTCGAACTGGCAGGAAATACCATGCAGGCGATCATTAGGCACATTGAAGGCTTGCAGGACTCCCTCGAAATTCTCTCTTCGATGAGCGAGCAGCAGCGAGCCAGCGTCATACAGATGAAGGGCAGCATCGCCAGCATCGACGCCAGCGTGCAGGAAAATGTTCAGCATGTGGCGCAGACCATGCAAATGGCGCAGCAACAGCAGCGCTATACCGGCGAGCTGCAACAGGCAATTTCGGTGTTCAGGTTGGTGTAAATAACCCTAAATTGCTGATGCGAATTGTTGAAATGATGTTGCATGGTTGCGATATACTAAGCCGAATTGAGTTTATCGGCAGGACACTATGGAACGTTTTTTTGAGAATGCGATGTATGCGTCGCGCTGGATTTTAGCCCCGGTCTATTTTGGCCTTTCATTGGCGCTGTTGGCGTTGATGATTAAGTTTTTTCAGGAGATTTTTCACGTACTGCCTAACATCTTTGAGCTGGCAGAAGCCGATCTTATCCTGACGTTGTTATCACTGGTCGATATGACGCTGGTGGGTGGTCTGCTGGTGATGGTGATGTTTTCCGGTTACGAAAACTTTGTCTCACAGCTGGATATCAGCACCCACAAAGAGAAGCTGAACTGGCTGGGGAAAATGGACGCCACATCGCTGAAGAATAAGGTCGCGGCGTCGATCGTCGCTATTTCCTCTATTCATCTGCTGCGGGTGTTTATGGATGCCAAGAATGTGCCGGATAACAAGCTGATGTGGTATGTGATTATCCACCTGACATTTGTGCTCTCGGCGTTTGTGATGGGGTATCTGGATCGCTTAACGCGCGGCCAGAAGCATTAAAACGCGACTCGTGCCCGGTAGCGATGCGCCACCGGGCAAGGGGGGGGCTATTTATCTGACGACGCCTGCCACAAATTCAGTTGCCCATCGGCAACATGCTGATCAATCTGCGCCAGCTCTTCTGCGGTAAAGTTCAGGTTATTCAGTGCCTGAACATTCTCTTCAATCTGTTCCGGTCGACTCGCGCCAATCAATACAGACGTTACACGATTATCTTTCAGCAGCCAGCTCAGGGCCATTTGCGCCATGCTTTGGCCGCGGCTTTGCGCCATCTCGTTTAACAAACGCAGGCTGTTGAGGTTGCTTTCGCTCAACATGTTTTCAGTCAGACCGCGTGCTTTTTTCCCTTCGGTCTGCATGCGTGAGCCGTCCGGAATTCCATTGAGGTATTTACCGGTCAGCAGCCCCTGTGCCAGCGGGGTAAAGGCGATGCAGCCAACGCCGTTCTCTTCCAGCGTATTCAACAGACCGCTCTTATCGACCCAGCGATTGAGCAAGTTGTAGGAAGGTTGGTGAATAAGTAGCGGAATTTTCCACTCGCGCAGCAGTTCCGCCATTTTTTGCGTGCGCTCGGGTGAATAGGATGAGATCCCCACATACAGCGCTTTTCCACTCTGCACCGCCTGCGCCAGCGCGGCAGCGGTTTCTGCCATCGGTGTGTTTTCATCCACGCGGTGCGAGTAGAAGATATCGACGTAATCCAGCCCCATCCGCTTCAGGCTCTGATCGAGGCTGGCGAGCAGGTATTTGCGCGAACCGCCTTTTCCGTATGGCCCCGGCCACATGTCGTATCCGGCTTTGGTTGAGATGATCAGTTCATCGCGATACGCGGCGAAATCTTGCCGCAGCAGGCATCCAAAGTTCTCTTCCGCACTGCCTGGAGGCGGCCCGTAGTTATTGGCGAGGTCGAGGTGAGTAATGCCGCAGTCGAACGCTTTACGCAGTAGCGCGCGCTGGCTGTCGAGCGACTGGATATGACCGAAACTGTGCCATAACCCGAGTGACAGCGCGGGCAGTTGCAGGCCGCTGTTGCCGCAATAGCGATATTGCATCTGCTCGTAACGGGCAGGATTGGCGGACCAGGTCATAATGTCTCCTTGATTGTCTGATTTCTGAAACGCTGTTTCCAGATTAACGTTTTTGTCACATCCAACCCGTCGGCGGGATCACAATGCTGATGATTTATGGGCAATAAATCTGTCTTGTGCTTTTCTTAGTTAATGCCTGTTAATGGAGATCCCTCGATGACCCGACTGACCGCCAAAGACTTTCCGCAAGAGTTGCTCGATTACTACGACTATTACGCGCACGGTAAAATTACAAAACGCGAGTTTCTGCAACTGGCGGGGCGGTACGCCGTCGGCGGCATGACTGCGCTTGCGTTGTTTAATCTGCTCAAGCCCAACTACGCGCTGGCGGAACAGGTCGAGTTCACCGACCCGGATATCAAACCGGAATATATTCGCTACCCGTCGCCCAACGGTCACGGCGAGGTGCGTGGTTACCTGGTCACGCCGACGAAAGCCGCCGGAAAGGTGCCCGCCGTGGTGGTGGTGCATGAAAATCGCGGCCTTAACCCGTATATAGAGGATGTTGCCCGACGCGTCGCGAAAGCGGGCTATATCGCCCTTGCGCCGGATGGCCTCTCTTCCGTCGGCGGTTATCCCGGTAACGATGATGAAGGGCGCGAGTTACAGCAAAAAGTTGATCCCACCAAACTGATGAATGATTTCTTCGCCGCAATTGAGTTTATGCAGACGCATCCGCAGGCGACGGGCAAAGTCGGGATCACCGGTTTTTGCTACGGCGGCGGCGTGTCGAATGCGGCGGCGGTGGCTTATCCTGAGCTGTCTTGCGCGGTGCCGTTCTACGGACGTCAGGCCCCGATCGCGGATGTCGAAAAAATCAATGCCCCTTTATTGCTGCATTATGCGGCGCTGGATACGCGTATTAATGAAGGCTGGCCGGCAATGGAAGAGGCGTTAAAAGCGCATAAAAAAGTGTACGAAGCCTATGTTTATCCGGGCGTGAATCATGGCTTCCACAACGACTCGACCCCGCGCTACGACAAGGCCGCAGCGGAGCTCGCCTGGCAACGAACGCTGGCGTGGTTTGAGAAATATCTGCACTAAAAGTATAGGCTGCAAATAGCACTGGATATCGCTCAAAAATGCGCTATATAATTTTATATATAACGATTGAGGGTTGAGCGATGGATAACCATTTTGGTAAAGGCCTGATGGCCGGGCTGAAAGCACCTTACGCCGACAGTGCGCAGAAGGTTCTGGGCTTTTGTTCTGACTATAAACGCGGGTTTGTGCTGGGGTTTTCCCATCGCATGTTTGAGAAGACGGGCGACCGTCAGCTTAGCGCCTGGGAAGCGGGCGTTCTGACGCGACGTTATGGCCTGGATAAAGAGATGGTGATGGATTTCTTTAAAGAACACGAATCCAGCACCACGGTGCGCTACTTTATGGCGGGCTACCGGCTGGAAGGGAGATAAACCGGGTGGAATGCACCCGGTTTCCGCCGTTTAACCCTGACGTTTATCTTCCGTTTGGGTGTCGAAATCGCTGGCGGCATGACGTTCATGCAGTTGCTCATTCAACGGGCCGTTGGTGCGATTAACAATGCGTCCACGCTGTACCGCCGGGCGGCTGGCGATATCCTTCGCCCAGCGCTGCACGTTTTTGTAGCTCTTCGCATCAAGGAACTCATCCGCACCGTACACGGTACCCAGCGCCACGTTGCCGAACCACGGCCACACTGCCATGTCGGCAATGGTGTACTCTTCGCCTGCCACATAGCGTCCGCGCGCCAGCTGTTTATCCAGCACATCCAGCAGACGTTTCGCTTCCATGGTGAAACGGTCGATCGCGTACTCAATTTTCACCGGTGCGTAGTTATAGAAATGACCAAAGCCACCGCCGAGGAACGGTGCAGAGCCTTGCAGCCAGAACAGCCAGTTCAACGTTTCCACACGGCCCGCCGGATCTTTGGGCAGGAAATGGCCAAATTTTTCCGCCAGGTACAGCAGGATATTGCCGGACTCGAACACGCGGGTTGGCGGTGTGGTGGAGTGGTCGCGTAGCGCCGGGATTTTCGAGTTCGGGTTCACGTCAACAAAGCCGCTGGAGAACTGATCGCCCTCACCAATGCGGATAAGCCACGCGTCATACTCCGCGCCCGTCACGCCCAGAGCTAACAACTCTTCGAGCATGATGGTGACTTTCTGCCCGTTCGGCGTACCCAGCGAATAGAGCTGAAGCGGGTGATGCCCAACCGGCAGTTCCTTCTCATGCGTCGCACCGGAAACCGGGCGATTGATATTGGCGAACGCGCCGCCGTTATTCTGTTTCCACTCCCAGACTTTGGGAGGCTGATAGGTATTGTCTGACATGTTGGCCTGCCTTTTTGATGATGTGTTGAGGCAGTGTAGCAGTTGATGGCGGAAATGATCACCCTCACCCCGGCCCTCTCCCTGAGGGAGAGGGTGAGGGCATCAGACCGCACAGTGTGACAGCGTGCACAACAGGTGTATGATTAACCGACACCTGTTGGATAAATAACAACGTGCAGGGACGACCTCACCCGCTATTACTCGCCGCCTGCATGCTCTGAGGAAGACACATGAGTTGTACGAGTAGTGACGCGCCGTTTGGCACGTTGTTGGGATATGCACCGGGTGGCGTTGCCATCTATTCTTCAAATTACAGCAGCCTGAAGCCCGAAGAGCGGGCGGATGATGTCTCGTTCCGTAGCTATATCGATAACGAGTACATGGGCTACAAGTGGCAGTGCGTCGAATTCGCGCGCCGCTTCCTGTTCCTTACCTACGGTTTCGTTTTCACCGATGTCGGCATGGCCTATGAAATCTTCTCACTGCGCTTTTTGCGTCAGGTGGTGAATGACGACATTCTGCCGTTGCAGGCGTTTGCCAACGGTTCCCGCCGTGCACCGAAAGCGGGCTCGCTGCTCATCTGGCAGAAGGGCGGCGAATTCCATGAAACCGGCCACGTCGCGGTTATCACCCAACTGGTTGGCAACAAAGTCCGTATTGCAGAACAGAACGTTATCCATTCGCCGCTGCCTGCGGGCCAGCAGTGGACGCGCGAACTGACGCTGGAAGTGAAAGACGGCCATTACATCCTTCACGATACGTTTGACGACACCACCATTCTTGGCTGGATGATCCAGACCGCCGATACCGAACACAGTCTGCCGCAACCGACAATTGCCAGCAAAGCGCTGAATCTGCAAGGCGCGCGGCTGGAAAATCGCGGTCAGTTCGAGGGCAAATGGCTTAACGAACAGGATTCGTTGCAGAAAGCGTACGTCGCTGCCAACGGTCATGTGATTAACCAGGACCCGTATCAGTACTTCACCATGACGGAAAGCGCTGAACAGGAGCTGATTAAAGCCACCAACGAAATGCACCTGATGTATCTGCACGCCACCGATAAAGTGATGCGTGACGATAACCTGCTGGCGCTGTTTGATATCCCGAAAATCCTCTGGCCGCGTCTGCGTCTCTCCTGGCAGCGCCGTCGCCACGACATGATCACCGGGCGTATGGATTTCTGCATGGATGAACGCGGTCTGAAGGTGTACGAATACAACGCCGATTCCGCATCCTGTCATACGGAAGGTGGATTGATCCTCGAACAGTGGCTGAAAACCGGCTTTGAGGGCAAAGGCCATAACCCTTCAGATGAACTGCTCAGCGAACTGATTGGTGCGTGGAAACACAGCTCGGCGCGTCCGTTTGTTCACATCATGCAGGATAAAGATCTGGAAGAGGATTACCACGCGCAGTTTATGCAGCGCGCCATCACTCAGGCCGGGTTCGAGTGTAAAATTCTCCACGGCCTGGAAGAGGTGCACTGGGATGCCGCGGGTCAGCTGGTGGATGATGAAGGGCGACTGGTAAACTGCGTATGGAAAACCTGGGCGTGGGAAACTGCCATTGAACAGGTGCGCGAAGTCAGCGATGCCGAGTATGCCGCCGTGCCGATCCGCACCGGGAGCCCGGCGGGGGAAGTGCGTTTGATTGACGTGCTGCTGCGCCCGGAAGTGATGGTCTTCGAACCACTGTGGACAGTGATTCCTGGTAACAAAGCGATTCTGCCGGTGCTGTGGTCGCTGTTCCCGAATCATCCTTATCTTCTCGACACCGATTTTGAAGTGACCGATGCGTTGGCGAAAACCGGCTATGCGGTGAAACCGATCTCCGGGCGCTGCGGCAGCAATATTGACCTGGTGAGCGGACACGATCAGCTTCTTGACCAAACCAGCGGTAAGTTTATCGACCGCAAAAATATCTACCAGCAACTGTGGTGTTTACCGAACGTCGCCGGGAAATACATCCAGGTTTGTACCTTTACCGTCGGCGGTAACTACGGCGGAACCTGCTTGCGTGGCGATACGTCGCTGGTGATTAAGAAAGAGAGCGATATCGAACCGCTGGTGGTGATTGAGCGGTAAACAGCTAAGGCGGAGCCTGCAACAGGCTCCGTTTTATTACCTGCGAACATCACGACACAATATTGAACCCTTCCGTCAATTCGGCGCATAAATTGATCCAGCACAGCCCAAACGTATGATGAATCCTTAAAATCATCATACTCACTTAGTCTTACTCCTTTTCACTGAAGGTCACCGTTTTGTCCATTCTCCGTCGCACGCTCATTGCGCTGCTGACCTGTGCCTCGTTTTTCGCACACGCCGCTGCGCCAGATGAAATCACTACCGCCTGGCCGGTTAACGTTGGGCCGCTCAATCCGCATCTTTATACGCCGAATCAGATGTTCGCCCAGAGCATGGTTTACGAACCGCTGGTGAAATATCAGGCGGACGGTTCGGTGAAACCCTGGCTGGCAAAAAGCTGGACGCATTCGGAAGATGGCAAGATCTGGACCTTCACCCTGCGCGATGATGTGACCTTCTCCAACGGTGAACCGTTTGATGCAGAGGCGGCAGCAGAAAACTTCCGCGTGGTGCTCGATAACCGTCAGCGTCATGCCTGGCTGGAGCTGGTGAATCAGATTGTCGACGTGAAAGCGCTGAATAAAACCGAGCTGCAAATTACCCTGAAAAGCGCCTACTACCCCTTCCTGCAAGAGCTGGCCTTACCCCGACCTTTCCGCTTTATCGCCCCGTCGCAGTTTAAAAATAACGAGACAATGCGCGGGATTAAAGCACCTATCGGCACGGGCCCGTGGGTACTGAAAGAATCGAAACTGAATCAGTACGATGTCTTCGTCCGCAACGGAAACTACTGGGGCGAAAAGCCAGCGATAAAAAAAATAACCCTTAAAGTCATCCCCGATCCAACCACCCGCGCAGTCGCGTTTGAAACCGGCGATATCGACCTGCTGTATGGTAACGAAGGTTTATTGCCGCTCGATACTTTCGAGCGTTTCAGCCATAACCCGGCGTACCGTACCCAGCTTTCACAGCCGATTGAAACGGTGATGTTGGCACTCAACTCCGCTAAAGCCCCCACCAATGAACTGGCGGTACGCGAAGCGCTCAATCACGCGGTGAATAAAAAATCGCTGATCGACAACGTGCTTTACGGCACGCAGCAGGTGGCGGATACGCTGTTTGCGCCGACCGTACCTTATGCCGACCTCAACCTGAAACCGCGCCAGTACGATCCGCAACGGGCGAAAAATCTTCTGGAAAAAGCAGGCTGGACGCTGCCTGCCGGGAAAACTATCCGCGAGAAAAACGGTCAGCCGCTACGCATTGAACTGTCGTTCATCGGCACCGATGCATTAAGCAAATCAATGGCCGAAATCATTCAGGCCGATATGCACCAGATTGGCGTCGATGTGGCGCTGGTTGGCGAAGAAGAGAGCAGCATCTACGCGCGCCAGCGCGATGGGCGTTTTGGCATGATCTTCAACCGCACCTGGGGCGCGCCTTACGATCCGCACGCGTTTTTAAGTTCGATGCGCGTACCTTCACACGCTGATTTTCAGGCACAACAAGGTTTAGCCGACAAGCCGCTGATTGATAAAGAGATCGGCGAAGTTCTGGAAACCCCGGACGAGACGAAACGCCAGGCGCTTTACCGCGATATTTTGACGCGCCTGCATAGCGATGCGGTGTATCTGCCGATTAGCTACGTTTCGATGATGGTGGTGGCAAAACCTGAACTGGGCAAAATCCCTTACGCGCCAATCGCCAGCGATATTCCTTTTGAACAGATTACCCCGGTGAAACCCTGATGTTGCGTTACGTATTCCGCCGCGTGCTGTTGCTGATCCCGATGGTGCTTTCCGCCTCGGTGATCATTTTTCTGATGTTACGTCTCGGCACCGGTGACCCGGCGCTCGATTATCTGCGTTTATCTAACCTGCCGCCGACGCCGGAGATGCTGGCCTCTACCCGCACCATGCTCGGTCTGGATCAGCCGCTGTACGTGCAGTACGGAACCTGGTTGTGGAAGGCGCTGCATCTCGATTTCGGCATCTCATTCGCCACACAGCGCCCGGTGCTGGACGATATGCTGAATTTCCTGCCCGCCACACTGGAACTTGCGGGGGCGGCGCTGGTGTTAATTCTGCTGACCTCCGTGCCGCTCGGCATCTGGGCGGCTCGTCATCGCGATCGTTTGCCCGATTTCGCCGTGCGTTTCATCGCGTTTCTTGGTGTGTCGATGCCCAACTTCTGGCTGGCATTTTTGCTGGTGATGTTCTTCTCGGTCTACCTGCAATGGCTGCCCGCGATGGGCTACGGTGGCTGGCAGCACATCATTCTGCCTGCGGTTTCCATCGCCTTTATGTCGCTGGCGATAAACGCGCGGCTGCTGCGCGCCAGCATGCTGGAGGTGGCCGGGCAACGTCACGTCACCTGGGCACGACTGCGCGGGCTTAACGCTAAACAGACCGAACGCCGCCATATTCTGCGTAATGCCTCGCTGCCGATGATCACCGCCGTGGGGATGCACATTGGTGAACTGATTGGCGGGACGATGATTATCGAAAATATCTTTGCCTGGCCGGGCGTCGGGCGCTACGCGGTGTCGGCGATTTTTAACCGTGACTATCCGGTGATCCAGTGCTTTACGCTGATGATGGTGGTGGTTTTTGTGGTCTGCAATTTGATTGTCGATTTGCTCAACGCCGCGCTGGACCCGCGTATTCGTCGTCATGAAGGAGCGCACGCGTGAACTTTTTCCTCTCTTCCCGCTGGTCGGTACGCCTGGCGCTGATCCTTATCGCCCTGCTGGCGCTGATTGCGCTCACCAGCCAGTGGTGGCTGCCGTATGATCCACAGGCAATTGATCTGCCGTCGCGCCTGCTCTCGCCGGATGCGCAGCACTGGCTGGGCACCGATCACTTAGGGCGTGATATTTTCTCGCGGCTGATGGCGGCGACGCGCGTGTCGCTCGGCTCGGTAATGGCCTGCCTGCTGTTGGTGTTGGTGTTAGGGCTGGTTATTGGCGGCAGCGCCGGGTTGATTGGCGGGCGCGTTGATCAGGCCACCATGCGCGTTGCCGATATGTTTATGACCTTCCCGACCTCGATTCTGTCGTTCTTTATGGTTGGCGTGCTCGGCACTGGACTAACCAACGTGATTATCGCCATCGCCCTGTCGCACTGGGCGTGGTACGCGCGCATGGTACGCAGCCTGGTGATTTCACTGCGCCAGCGCGAATTTGTGCTGGCGTCGCGGCTTTCCGGGGCGGGCCATGTGCGGGTGTTTGTTGATCATCTGGCAGGTGCGGTGATCCCTTCGCTGCTGGTGCTGGCAACGCTGGATATCGGCCATATGATGCTGCACGTCGCGGGGATGTCCTTCCTCGGCCTCGGCGTGACCGCGCCGACCGCCGAATGGGGCGTGATGATTAACGACGCGCGCCAGTATATCTGGACTCAGCCTCTGCAAATGTTCTGGCCGGGGTTGGCGCTGTTTATCAGCGTGATGGCCTTTAACCTGGTGGGTGACGCACTGCGCGATCATCTGGACCCTCATCTGGTGACGGAGCACGCACACTAATGCCACAACAGATTGAACTACGTAATATCGCACTACAGGCCGCGCAGCCGCTGGTGCACGGTGTAACGTTAACCCTGCAACGCGGGCGCGTGCTGGCGTTAGTCGGCGATAGCGGCAGCGGGAAATCACTGACCTGCGCCGCTGCGCTGGGCATTCTGCCCGCTGGCGTTCGCCAGACGGCGGGGGAAATTTTAGCCGATGGCAAACCGGTTTCGCCTTGTACGCTACGCGGGATAAAAATTGCCACCATCATGCAGAACCCGCGCAGCGCCTTTAATCCGCTGCACACCATGCACACCCACGCGCGGGAAACCTGCCAGGCGTTAGGGAAACCCGCCGATGACGCTACGCTTATCGCCGCCATAGAAGCGGTGGGGCTGGAAAACGCCGCGCGCGTGCTGAAGCTGTACCCGTTTGAGATGAGCGGCGGCATGTTGCAGCGCATGATGATTGCGATGGCGGTGCTGTGCGAATCGCCGTTTATCATCGCCGATGAACCAACCACCGACCTTGATGTGGTCGCACAGGCGCGCATCCTCGATCTGCTGGAAAGCATTATGCAAAAACAGGCGCCGGGAATGCTGCTGGTGACTCATGATATGGGTGTGGTGGCGCGTCTGGCGGATGACGTGGCGGTGATGTCTGACGGCAAGATTATCGAACAGGGCGATGTCGAAACGCTGTTTAACGCCCCTAAACATGCGGTGACGCGCAGCCTGGTTTCGGCTCATCTCGCGCTTTATGGTATGGAGATGGCATCATGACTTTACTTAATGTATGCGACCTTTCCCATCACTATGCGCACGGTGGATTCAGCGGAAAACATCAGCACCAGTCGGTACTGAATAACGTTTCGCTGACCCTAAAAAGCGGTGAAACCGTCGCCCTGCTGGGGCGCAGCGGCTGCGGGAAAAGTACCCTCGCGCGGCTACTGGTAGGTTTAGAATCGCCCTCGCAGGGGGACATTCGCTGGCGCGGCGAACCACTGGCGAAACTTAATCGCGCCCAGCGTAAGGCGTTCCGCCGCGATATTCAGATGGTGTTTCAGGACGCCATCAGCGCTGTGAATCCGCGTAAAACCGTGCGCGAGATCCTGCGTGAACCGATGCGCCACCTGCTATCGCTGAAAAAATCCGAGCAACTGGCGCGCGCCAGCGAAATGTTACGCGCGGTCGATCTCGATGAAAGCGTACTCGACAAACGCCCACCGCAGTTAAGCGGTGGCCAGCTTCAGCGCGTCTGCCTGGCGCGCGCGCTGGCGGTCGAACCAAAACTGCTGATTCTGGATGAAGCCGTTTCCAACCTTGACCTCGTGCTACAGGCGGGCGTCATTCGCCTGCTGAAAAAGCTGCAACAACAGTTTGGCACCGCCTGTCTGTTCATCACCCACGACTTACGCCTGGTGGAACGCTTTTGCCAGCGGGTGATGGTGATGGATAACGGGTACATTGTTGAAACACAGGCCGTAGGGGAGAAATTAGCCTTTTCCTCTGATGCCGGGCGCGTGCTTCAAAACGCGGTATTACCCGCATTCCCCGTGCGCCGTCGCGCCACAGAACAGGTTTAACGCAAATGCAACGAGTCACCATCACGCTTGATGACGATTTACTGGAGACGCTGGACAGCCTGAGCCAGCGTCGTGGTTATAACAACCGTTCCGAAGCTATCCGCGATATTCTGCGTAGCGCGCTGGCGCAGGAGGCTACCCAGCAGCATGGCACACAAGGTTTCGCGGTGCTGTCGTATGTGTATGAACACGAAAAACGCGACTTAGCCAGCCGTATTGTCTCCACGCAGCACCACCACCACGATCTCTCCGTCGCGACGCTGCATGTCCACATCAACCACGACGACTGCCTGGAAATTGCCGTACTGAAGGGCGATATGGGCGACGTGCAGCATTTTGCCGATGACGTTATCGCCCAGCGCGGCGTGCGGCACGGGCATTTGCAGTGCCTGCCGGAAGAGTGAATTAGTCGTAGCTCACATTGAAGACCATATGCCCGGTGACATCACCCGCCTGCGCTTTGGGTTGATATTGATAGAATCGGGCAAAATAGCGTAGGTCAATAAACTGCGAGACGGCGCTATTCAGGGTCGCGACGTGATTCGCCTGGCGGAACGGCACCGGTCGGCGGTTCTCGTCCATGATCTGCACGCCGATACCTTCCGCTGCGGTTCTGCTGCGGCTCTCATTGCGAATCACGCCCAGGGCAGGTGAAATACCCTCTGGCGTGTTTCCGTCAAAGGTCATATTCAGCCGCGTACCGGCGACGCTAACATTCCCCGCACACTGCATACGAATCGAAAAATTGCGCCCTCCGGCTCCTGTACCTTTCCCCTTCAGAGCCGCAAGGGGAATGGAGCCGAGATTCACACGAAAGTTGGCATTATTGGTGATGCGGCAAGAGGGCGAGACGATAATCAGCGAATTTTCGCGCAGCCAGGTATTCAGCAACGACTGACTCCCGCTACCAAAAGTGGTGTATTGCCCGGCGGCAACCGTGCCGCTCCCCACAAGGCTCGCTGTCTTAATGACGTCCAGTTTGAAGGTGAGATCGTTAAGCGAGACATCGCTTTTACCGCCTCCGCCAACGTCAATTTTCCCTGGATAGCCAATCTGCTGAGCCTGGCGCTGAAGCGTAAATCGCAGGCCAATACCGGGAATATTGGTTGACCAGATCTGATTGCCTGTTTCGCGACTGCCATTGGCGATAACTTTCGTTTCCAGACTCTGCGAGCCGCTACATTGAAGCTGCAAACGATTGTCGCGTAACGGCCAGCTGCGGCTGGCAATCACCGTACCGGGTGGCGTTTGCGGCTGAACCATGATGCGCCCAATATCCATAAACAGTGGGGAAGGGATGGCGTCCGAGCCCAGAATACAACCGGCATGGGCCACGCCGCTGGTGAGCAGCGTGGCGGCTAACCACCATTTTATGCGAAGCATCATAAGCACCTCAGCTGTTGTGAACCACCGATCGGCAGTACCACCTGACACTGCCCACCGTCCCAGCGAACCCAGGCGTTTTTCACATTTTCGCCAGTGATATAAAGTGTGCTGCCCTGGCCGACAAAGCCGAGGGATTTACCTCGCCCATCGGTAATTTCAGAGCCGAATGGGAGCTGCGTTCCGTTGCTCTGTTTGGCAACAAACACGCGCGTTTTTTCGCGGCGGGTATTGAATACCACCTTCACCACGCTGCCTTCATACGGTACCGTGCGGGCTTCAGTGCTGGCGAATTGAACATCTTCGTGCGCCCCTTTGGGGTCGATTTCAATGTTATTGACTCGGTAAGGCTGCAAGGATGAAAGTACGGCATAACCTTGATTATCAAACCAGGTCGGCGCGCCCATGATGGCGGCGCCTTTGGCATCTTTTGCTTCAACCAGCGCGAGCGTTGTTCCTGTTTCCGGCGTGAGCGTCACGCCGCCGGAGTGTACGACAACCGAGCCTTCCGCAGAGGCGGCAGCCTGCTGATAGCTGCGACCATAGGTATAGCTCCCTGATAACGCCGTCCAGGGGGAGATGTATCCGCCGTTAACGCCTGTCGTGTAGTGACCCTCCTTGTCTGTGTTCGCGTTGACGCCCCATGTCAGCGCGTGATCCTGACCGACTGAACCATTAACACCCAACTGGCTGCGATCGAAGGACGAGTCTTTGAATTGGGTGTTCGATGAAAGCGTGGCAGAGCTATCTTCGCCCTGGAAAAGGGGATAGCTGAAACTCAGAAAGACGAAATCCTCTTTTTTACGTCTTGAGGAGGTTGTCCCGGTATCGTCATCTGTTTCATTCTCATTGGAATAACTCCGCTGGAACGTCAATGACCAACTCAGACGTCCCCAGCTATTGCTGTATCCCAGTGAGTACTGCTCTTCTTTGCCGGAGTAATGCCAGTATCGCGTGACGGAACCATTCAGATAGAGCATCCCCCACGTTTCCGGCAATTGTTGGTTAATGGAAAAACTGACGCCGCTTTTTTGTCGAATATTGGTGCTGGTGGTGCCGCGCATTTCGTCATCGCGGGCGTAGAGTGCATCACGCAGAGAGTAGTAATTGTCGTAATTATTAACCCATCCCTGAATATTCATGGTGGTTTGTGAGGCACCAAACATGCGACTAAAGGTGGCGCGGTATTCCTGACCCGATGTTGTGGCGCTGGGCAGTTTCGTTTTCGCCTGGGTCACATCCAGCCCCAGCGCGCCATAACCGGTATTCATCCCCACGCCAACCTGTCCGGCCTGATAATCGTTGAACCCCGTGAGGGCTGAATAGAGTGTGAAGGTGTTATTCAAACCATACTGAAAGCTACCCTGGCCGATGGTCGGTTTATCTTTCAGCCCGTCTTCATCAACCTGACCGGCGGCAATGCCGTACAGACTCATATCCGGATGTAATAACTGCACCACTGAATCATAGGGAATAGACCAGGTAGAGGTGCGCCCATCGGCTTCCTGCAAGGTCACAATAAGATCGTTACCCGTGCCTGAAGGATAAACATCCGTAAGGCTGAAGGGGCCCGGCGTGACGGTGGTCTGATAGATAATGTTGCCGTCCTGACGAACGGTAACCAGGGCGTTAGTCTGCGCCACGCCGTTCACGACGGGCGCGTAGCTACGCATGCTATCAGGGTACATGAGATCGTCCGTATGCAGGTCAAGACCGATCAGGCTGATGGCGTCGAAAAACGTGCCGTTGGTGCTGAATTGCCCCATCGTGAGGATCGATTTCATTGCCGCAATAGGGCGCTGTAAGTAGGTTTGGTTGCTATTCCATTTGTTCTCGCCGCTGTTCTCATCCCAGGTATAGTTTCCGGAATGGCGCAATAACCAGCCGTTTGAGGAAAAGCCAGCGTTCACGCCCAGATAAGCGCTTGCGCCTTTATCATTACTGTCAGATTTCATGATGTTGTAGTAGTTGGCCATATAACCCAGGTTGAGCGCGGTAATCCCTTCATCCCAGAATTGCGGCGGAATATAGCCGCTACTACTGCCATCCATCAGCCGCTGAGGGACACTGAAATCCAGACGCATCGTGGAGGCGCTAAACGTATCTTTCAGCGTGGGTTCACTGTTCCACTGAGACAGCGTTCCACAGAATTTTTCGTCGCTGGTTTTTGTCGAATCCAGCTTCTCAGGTGAGAGACCAAAGTTCTGAAGCATTTCTGCTGTATAACAGATCTGCGGCTTGCCATCGGCAGAACGCTTAACGTCAACGTCATAGCGTCCTTTCCAGCTCTCATTGGTATAAACGTCAACGAAATAGGTGCCAGGTTTGAATGCCAGAGCATCGAACCGTTTCATGCTGGCCTGTTGTTGGCTACCGACGATGAAGTTATTGTCGAATTCATAGTCTGTTCCACTCTCTTCTGCGTTAACCTGTTCTGCTCGGCAAATGCCGGTTCCCAGGCAAAAAAGGGTCACCAGACCGCCAACCTGCCAGGGTGTGACTCGCCAATGCTCCATGAGATTCCGCCCTGAAAAAAGAGAATACGCCGACCATTACTGGTGCCATTTATTTATCTCGTAATGACATTAACCTGCCCGGGTTTTACTTTTTGCCAGCGCGCCATAGTCATTGATCTCTTCAAGGGTTAATTCTTCCCCCGCTCGCACGGCCTGGCGCAAATTAATCGTTTGTGAAGATTGCGGGGCAATCATGACGGCTTCTGTATTTATCGGTTCACCACGGCCCTGGCTAATCGTGGCAACCGTAATGTAAAACGGTGTCGGATTCGTTAATGTCAGCGCGGTTCCCGAAGGCTGCAATCTGAGTTTGGCAATGGCCGAGACTCGGCCAGAAAGAGGTTCCGGGCGATATATCAACTTAAACCGCGAACGCACGGCCATTTTGAAAACACCGATGCCTTCCGGTGCTTTATCCGCTTTAGAGGCGCCAGGAATATCCAATACATTTATCCACCACAGGGATTCTTTATTTTGCGGCAAGCTATTACCCGCATTGAGTTTAATGCGTATGACTTGCCCGCTGTGGCTATCAATACGTGAAATTGGGGGGTTAATAATAAATGGTGTCGTAATTTTATCGGGTGTAATGGTCGCATCACCATTATCCAGCCAGACCTGGG
Organism: Pseudocitrobacter sp. RIT415; assembly: GCF_003057695.2. Classification (NCBI taxonomy): domain Bacteria; kingdom Pseudomonadati; phylum Pseudomonadota; class Gammaproteobacteria; order Enterobacterales; family Enterobacteriaceae; genus Pseudocitrobacter; species Pseudocitrobacter sp. RIT415. The sequence continues at coordinate 288,131 of NZ_QBJC02000003.1, forward strand.
CAAGCGAAGGCCGTTCCGCAGTATTTGAGAGTTGTACGGTGAGTTCTTTTTCGTTTCCTTTATAGATAAAACGTGTTCCGTTTACAATAATGCTGTCTGCCAAAACCGGAAACGTTAACATTAATCCACCGAGTGCAGCGATAAGCTTCATAAACACCCTCATCTTCTCTAAGTTATATTGTTGTCATTATTTACGGGATTAGGTGAGTGAAGGAAAAGTGGCGGCGTACCGCCACTTTTTTTATTGCGATTAATCGTAAGAAATTTCATAGGTTGCATTGGCTGCAACATGCCCGGCAGTCGCGCTGCTGTTAGTCGGGTTCACATAGCTAACCTGGTATTTATAAATATCCCAGGTGCCGTCATTGGTATCGCGGATTTTACCATTGTCGTTACCCGGTTTGATCACCGTAGGGCTATTAGGGTTAGTGAGTGCAAAAGCGACGTTAGTGGCACCGCTATTGTCGGTATTTTTCAGGAAGCTTGTACCGGTTACCAGGCCAGAAGAGTCCGTCCACTTCACTTTACGCGTAAAGGTGCCGTGTTTACCATCCGGGTCACCACAGTCTTTCAAATTAATACTGAAATCTGTGCGGTTAACCAGCGCATTTTTAACAGAAAGCGCGGTTGTACGAACGGAATTCAGGAAAATAGTATTTCCGTCATTTTTGCCGCCGACAATTTTTACTTTACAGGAGCCGGTATAAACATCACCGTCAAAGAACACTTGCCCACCGGTAACATAGCCACCATTTCCGCCGCCAGGGTAACCACCATGGTCATTATCACCGCCGTGGCCTTGCGAATTAAATGATTCTACAGATGCGTCATCTGCATAGGCAGCCACATTACCACCCAATAAAGCCGCGGTAACCATCAAACCCAGATATATCTTTTTCATGTGCGTATCCTGTTACTGTGTTGTTTAATAGGACATTCGAATTACAATGATAAAGACGTGCACAGCTTCCTCTCTTCAGTGATTAAATAATTCTTCGCGATTATTTAATCTCTCCTGTGATAAATGCTGCCCGATAATAGTGGGCAACCGAAACGGTATTGCATCTAATGCCTTTTTCGTATTTTCCGGCGGATTTGGTGGCGAAATAGTATGACTGTATTGAAATGGCGGTAATTTTCGTAAGTGAAAACCAGGGCTGATGATATTGAATGACGGTTTGTAATGTGCGTCAGCTCTCTTTTTATTGACGAGGTGTGTCAGTTGGTTTGTATGACAAGTCCCAGCTTTATAGCAATGACTTGTCAGGGAGTGTATCTATTTTCGGCAAGAAAATTACAAAATTGGTAATGACTCTTTCGGGGATGAAAAATTAAATAATAGCGCTCACTGATTTCGTTAATATTCGAATGAAAAACTCTGGAAATGTACCAGGAACAGTATTTGGAGTGAATTAAAGGCGGCAAAGGTCAACATATGAAGCAGCAAAAGCAGCGCGCCGCCTTTGAGTGTTGATGAGAGTGCGGTTGATGCCATACTCGTCTTCTGTCTCAGTCAAAAAAGCACTATCGCCTGCTGGCGGGCGAATTCAATGCTATCGGGGGTACGCTCCCGTCACTTCCTGCGCCAGTGTCGTAAATGCTTTTACGGCGGCCGTTCTCCAGGCGCCTTTGCGTTGTAGCAGCACGGCAGTTCGTTCCAGCAACTGCGGTTTCAGTGACACGGCGTTTAATCCTTCATTTTGTGCGGCAATTGGCGACGGTAGGAGGGTGGTGAGCGTTGTGCGGCGCACCAGTTCCAGAATGGCATTGATAGAGTTAGCTTCCATTACTATCTGTGGATGCAGTTCTCTTTGGCGGCAGTAGCGATCAATTTGTTCGCGGGTCGCAAATTCTTCACTCAGTAAAATGAGTTTTTCATTATTAAGATGTGACAACGCTACGCAATCCTGTTGAGCCAGCGGATGGCTTTCAGAGACTACCAACGCAAGGGATTCCTTCAGTAGCGGCAGTACGTCGATGTCCGCTGAATGAACATCATCAAACGCGATGCCAATATCCAGTTCATCATTGAGCAGCAGCTCTTCCATTTTCTCCTGCGACATTTCCTGTAACGCCAGGGTGATACCGGGGTAGCGCGCGTAAAATGTCGCCATAAGCGGCCCGATAAGCCACGAGGTAAACGTGGGGGTAACGGCGACACGCAGTGAGCCACGGCTTAAATCTTCAACGTCATGAATTGCCCGCTTTCCCTCTTCCAGCGCTCTCAGCGCATTTCTCGCGTAATCCAGCCAGGCTTCACCGGCATCGGTAAGCTGAATATGGCGACCACTGCGATCGAACAGTTGCGCGCCAAGTGTCTCTTCAAGCTGTCTGATTTGCTGCGAAAGCGCGGGCTGTGAAACGTGAAGCGCCGTGGCGGCGCGGGTAAAGCCGCGATGCTCAGCGACCGCCAGAAAGTAGTGAATATGTCGTAACAGCATGAACTAACCCATAAGCATAACCAATAGACTTCATTATAAATGAGTCTTTTATCTTATGAGAAGTAGCGAGTAGCCTGTGCCCATTCCATAGTGAGACAGAGGAACAATCGTGAAAGAGATTATTGATGGCTTTTTGAAATTTCAGCGCAACGTCTTTCCAGAACGCGCCGAGCTTTTCAGAACGCTGGCGAACCAGCAAAACCCACGTGCGCTTTTTATTTCGTGCTCTGACAGCCGCCTGGTGCCGGAACTGGTAACGCAGCGTGAGCCTGGCGATCTGTTTGTCATCCGTAATGCGGGCAACATTGTTCCTTCTTATGGCCCTGAGCCGGGAGGTGTCACCGCCTCGGTGGAGTACGCCGTATCGGTTTTAAAAGTGAATGACATTGTCATATGCGGTCACTCAGATTGTGGCGCGATGACCGCGATCGCCGGATGCCATTGTCTGGACAGTATGCCCGCCGTCAGCCACTGGTTGCGTTATGCCGATTCAGCTCGTGTGGTGAATGAATCACGCACGCACATTTCATTGCAGGCGAAAACCGCCTCAATGGTGCGGGAAAACGTCATTGCGCAGTTGGCCAATCTTCAGACTCACCCGTCAGTGCGCCTGGCGCTGGAAGAGGGGCGACTCGCGCTGCATGGCTGGGTTTACGACATCGAACGCGGTGACATTGCCGCTTATAACGGTGCCAGCGGGCAGTTTGTCTCGCTTGCTGAGAACCCGAATACCTGCGCGATGCCACTTCGTAGCCTGTCAGCCGCTTAATTTTTTCTATATAAAGGAGGTTCCATCATGATCCACGCACAAATTAACCGCGATATTCGCCTTTCTCTGGCCGATCAGATTCTGCTTATTAAAGCGAAAAAAGATCTTACCTTTGCGCAACTCTCCGATGGTACAGGATTGTCTGAAGCTTTTGTCACCGCGGCCTTGCTGGGGCAGCATGCATTGCCGGCTGATGCGGCGCGCCTGGTTGGTGAAAAGCTCTCGCTGGATGAAGATGCGGTGCTGCTTCTGCAAACGATCCCTCTGCGCGGCAGTATTGACGACCGCGTCCCCACTGACCCGACCATTTATCGCTTCTATGAAATCCTGCAGGTATATGGCTCCACGCTGAAGATGCTGGTTCATGAGAAGTTCGGCGACGGCATTATCAGTGCCATCAATTTCAAACTGGATGTCAAAAAAGTGGCCGATCCCGAAGGCGGTGAACGCGCGGTGATTACGCTGGATGGTAAATATCTGCCGACAAAACCTTTCTAAAACTGAGTAAAGTCCGGCGCGTTGTCCGTGCCGGGCTAAAAGAACAACATGAAACAATCTCCTCGTACTGGTCTGATGCTCCTGGTGTTGGTGCTCATTGGCCTGAATATGCGCCCGTTACTCACGTCTATCGGGCCTTTACTTCCACAATTACGAGCTGCCAGCGGCATGAGTTTTACGCTGGCTTCTCTTCTTACCGCATTGCCGATGATCGCGATGGGCGGTCTGGCGTTAGCGGGAGGCTGGATCAATCGTCATATTCGCGAACGTGATAGCGTGGCGATCGGTCTGTTGATGATCACCCTCGGAGCACTGCTACGTGAACTGGCACCCCACAGCGTCGTGCTGCTGAGTAGCGCGCTGCTGGGGGGAATCGGCATTGGTGTTATTCAGGTTGTGATGCCCACGGTTATCAAACGCCAGTTTCAGCGTCGTATGCCACAGGTCATGGGACTGTGGTCAGCGGCATTGATGGGGGGCGGAGGTTTGGGGGCGGCATTAACGCCATGGATCGCCGGGCAGAGTGAATTCTGGTACAGCTCCCTGGCATGGTGGGCGGCGCCTGCAATTATTGCTCTGATTGGCTGGTGGCCGCAAAGCCGAGGTTCCACCAGAGCTGGCCCGGGAAGCGTTCAGAGTTCAATTCGCATCACCCGCAATCCCCGTGCATGGTCTTTGGGGCTCTATTTCGGTGTTATTAATGGCGGCTATGGCAGTCTGATAGCCTGGCTGCCTCCTTATTATATGCAACTGGGAAATAGCGCGCAGTTTAGTGGCACGCTGCTGGCGCTGATGACTGTCGGGCAGACGGCTGGCGCGCTGCTGCTACCTTTGCTGGCGCGGCATGAGGATCGGCGGCGATTGCTGCTGGTGGCGCTGGCCTTACAAATGATCGGTTTCCTCGGCTTTATCCTGTGGCCTGCGCATCTTTCCGTGCTGTGGGCGATCGCCTGCGGGGTAGGATTGGGAGGTGCTTTCCCGCTTTGCCTCGTTCTTGCGCTCGATCATGCCGAGCATCCGGTTATTTCCGGGAAGCTGGTGGCGTTTATGCAGGGGATGGGTTTTATCATTGCCGGGCTGTCACCTTATCTTTCGGGGTTATTACGTAGCATGAGCGGTGATTTTGTCGTCGACTGGGTGTTTCATGCGTGCTGTGTTGTTGGATTAATGCTGCTGACGCTGCGTTTTGTTCCGTCACGCTATCCGCAGGAGTGGTCTGCAACAGAATAGAACGGCGTCCTTTCATCAGTAAACAGCACTTCTTTGTGGATAACTCTGTGGTTAAGTGGGTATAAGGCAGGGTTATGCTGTGGAATGCAGCAGTCAGTGAAATATGTGCAAATTAGGGGTTGCAGGCTCGGCGTAACTCCCTATAACGCGCTCCCACTGACACGGCAGATGTGAATTACTTCACACAAACAGCCGGTTGGTTGAAGAGAAAAATCCTGAAAATCAGGGTTGACTCTGAAGGAGGAAGGCGTATTATACGCCACCTCGCAACGGTGAGCTTCATGCCGCGTTGCACTGCTCTTTAACAATTT